>VGXN01000010.1 GCA_016873335.1 Phycisphaerae bacterium
GCGAGCGGCAGCAAGCGCGTTTGACGCAACCTGCGATCGAGACACTCGCCATCATCGCCTATCGCCAGCCGATTCAGCGTTCGGAGATCGAGGCAATCCGCGGTGTCGCATGTGGTGAGGTGCTGCGCGGACTACTCGAGCGACGCTTGGTGCGGATCGCCGGACGCGCCGAAGAGCTCGGTCGTCCGATGCTGTACGGCACGACGAACGAGTTCCTGAAGGTGTTCGGACTCGGCAGCCTTGCGGATCTGCCGCAGTCTCGCGAACTCAAGGTCTGAACTTCACATCTCGGGAGTAGCGGGCAAAGAAAACCCCCCGACTGCTTTGTTGCGCCGGGGCTGCACACGAAATCTGTTTGTGGTTGTTGGTTGCCGACCAGGCTCAGCGCCGTCGGCGCCGTCGTCCAAACGCGCCCGCCAAAGCGATCAGTGCCACCGCCCCAGGCGCTGGAACTGCTTGGAAGGCAAAGGTGCTTGTGAAACTCGCCTCACCACCAGCTGACAGGCGCACTGAGAAGCGGAGTGACACGGAGCCGGTCACGGATACTTCGTAAAAAGGGTTATCGAAACCGAAATCACCCAAGGACATGACCTGGAATGGTTGTGCAACGAACAGGGCGTTGTTCAACTCCGACCGAACCACATTGTTGTCGGCACGTGCCTCCCAGAGCGGTCCAACGCTCGTCAGGCTGCCGAGGCCGAATGAGGTGTTCAGGAACTGACCGCCCACGGAGCCACTGACTGTCAGCGGTCCTGCGGCAGAGCCCATCATTCCGATCGTGATTGAGTAGTCCTGCGCAGACGCACTTTCGTTTCGCACGACAAAGTTGCCGTTGGTGAATCCGCTGTTGGTGGCAGGATTCCAGCCTTGCGTGTTGTTCGTCCAACTGACCGATGCGCCACCCGTGCTCCACCCACCAGTTGCAGACCACAGGGTGTTTGAGATGGGGGTTACCGTGTTGGTTGGGGTAGCGTTGCCTGCGGTGGAAACGATCACAATCGTGAAGCCTCCGGGATCAAATGCGCCAAGTGCGGGTCCGCACACCAACAACCCGGCGAGGAGGCTTGCTTTGGTCACGAGCGCTGTCGGTGGACTTGGGGTCATCCTTTTCCTTCCAACTCCTTGATGTGGGTGCTCTAGGAGCGTTTCAATCCACTATCGGTTCGTGTGGCACCATCGGTGCCTCTTTTTCTTGATCCCAACCCCAGCAAACCGCACACAATCAACACAGATGGCGCGGGGATGGGATTCGCAACAAAGACGCTTGAGAATGAAACGGAATCGCCCGCACTCAGCGTGAATGCGAATCGAATGCCGATCGTGGAGTTGATCGCGGGACCCGGCACCGGCTCTGGGAAGCCAAATGCCCCACCCGAAAACGATGTCGTTCCACTGGCAGATGTCACTTGCTGGAACGCGTTTGCCATCAGGCCTTGGACAAACGAGTCGTCGGCAAGAGCCGAGTAAACGAAGCCGCCATTGGTCGAAGTCATCAGCGCACTACCCGATCCGTTCGAGTCAGTGAGGGTTCCAGACACCTGCCCAGAGAGCAAGCTCGCTGCGAGTGGAGGGCTGATAGGCAGCGAAAAGTCGAGTACGTAGTCGCGCGATGCGCTCGTCTCGTTGGTCACCGTAAATGTCCCTGTGACAAATGGATCGGGATCAACCAGATAGATCCACGCGAGCCTCGTGCCGGTGTTCCCCTGGTAGCTGCCTTGGAACAGCCATTCCGTGGGCGCGGTCTGCACAACCGACCCGAAGTCGGCGGCGTACCCACCACCCGCTATGCCGTCTGCTGCGAGCGAGAACGAGAATGGAGGTGCCGATACAGTGCCGAGCGCACTCGATGCGAACAGCAGCGAAGCACTCGCTGAAATGGAACAAAAACACTTCATGCCCTTTTCCCTTCCAAAGATTCGCCTAGGACAGGCTTCCTGTTCCCAACCGCTCTACAAGTAACCCCAAAAGCCACAAATGCAAGTGCGAGTTACAAAAAACTCAAACAAGTACCTGTCAGGGTCGTTGGTCGTTCTGGGGGCGCTCCCCCGATGGTCGATGGGCTGGTTTCACGAATCCCAGCAGCTGAGGTGCGGCCAAATGCGGACAACGCGTCCGCCATTTCACGCAGCGACATCGCGATTCTGAACGATTCTCGAAGCAATTTCCCATTCGGGATGCTCTTTCCATACCACGCCATGCGGAGTTTCATCATGTGAAGCGCATGGCGCTCGGAGTAGTTATGCGACCGCAGCAGTTCAAGATGACGATGAATCATTGAAACTTTATCGGTCACGGATGGCTCGCGGAGCAGGGCCGGATCAGGCGTTGGCATTTGCAGCAGTTCCCATGCGAGGCGGAAGATCCACGGGGTACGCAGCGCGCCGCGACCGATCATCACGCCATGACACCCTGTCTCACGCAGCAGCGAGATGACATGCATCGGTTCAGTGATGTCGCCGTTGCCGATGACGGGAATGTTGCGGACGGCACTGACCACTTCTCCAATGCGCGCCCAGTCAGCCTTGCCGGAGAAGAACTGAACCGTCCACCGACCGTGCACCGTGACCGCCTGAATGCCGACGGACTCGAGATCGCGCGCGAGCCTGGGCGCAACGAAGTGTTCCGCATCCCAGCCAAGCCGCATCTTTGCCGTCACTGGAACGCGCCCGCCCGAGTGGCGTTCGACCGCCTTGACGATGCGCTCGGCGAGATTTGTGGTCGCACTGCAGTCGCGCAGCAGCAGTGATCCGCCGTGCTTCTTCGCGACCTTATCCACGGGGCAACCCATGTTGATGTCGATCAGACGCGCGCCATGATCGACTGCCCAGCACGCGGCCTCGGGCAGCGGGTCATCGCCGTTGCCATAGAGTTGCATGCCGCAGGGATCGTCGGCAGGGCAGGTTGCTGCCAGTTCAAGGGTCTTCGCAGATCCGTTGAGAATCGCGCGTGAGTTCAGCAGATCAGTACTCGCGAGCCCAACGCCACCTTGCTCGCGGCAGAGCAGGCGAAACGGAAGGTCGCAGTGCCCCGCGATCGGCGCGAGCAGCAGCGGCGTCTTCAGCGTGAGAGGTCCAATGCGGAGCACCGCAGCATTGTCCCCTACGATGCGCCAATGCCAAGCGTCTTTCGTCTGGGAATCCTTGTCTGTGGCGTGATCGGACCACTGCTCGGCGGCTGCTCCAACGAATTCCTCAGCAGCTATCAGGGAGATCGGTTTCCCGCGACGGAGAGTGTGCAGGTGGTCGCCGCGCAGCCGCAGGGCAGCGGACTGATCGGCACATCCTCCTTCTCTGCGGGCGCAGGCTTCGGTGAACCAGAGGCGATTGCCGCCGCATGTGCAGTTGGCGCAAACAGTGTGCAGTGGGGGAAGGGGCTCGACTACGGGCGACGTCCAGCGGGCGAGGGAACGGTGTCCTCTTCGCTCACGCCGATGCCACCAACTTCGTCGTGGTCACCCGCGCAGCCGGGAGGTCAACTCTATCGCTATGTCGCACGCTTCTACCGCGCGGGCGTTCCCAATTCGCCCAACGCGATGCCGATTGCAGATGTGCCCAAGAATGGCGGCGCCAGCCAGCTCATTGAGGACTCGACGGCTGCGACCAAGGAAGCATCGGGTCGCTGAGCGAATCGCAGGCGAAGACGCGGTCTCGCTTGCGTCCCGTGACTTCACGCAGCGAACCCTGCGATACGAACTTCTCGATGATCGCCTGTGCGGCGCGGAATGTGATGTCGAGTGTGCGCGCCGCATCGCTGACGGTGATCTGTGGTCGTTCGACGAGTGTGTGCGCGAGCAGCAGACAGTGTCGCGGTGCGCGCATCGTTTCGGCGGCTCGGATGAGTTGCGCGCGCGCGCTGTCAAGCCGCAGCAGCAGGGCCTGCACTTGCTGAGCTTCGTCGGCGACAAGCCTCAGCCAGAAACGATGCCACGCTGTGAAGCTCTCGCGATCGAGTGCGGCGCTCAGGAGTTTTCGATGCTCAGCGCGCGACTCGTCGCAGGTGGGAGTGCCTGCGACCATTGGGACCGCGGTCGCCGCCGCACCACTCACCATGCCTGCCGCATGTGCGTTCGCGACAGTGAGTGAAGACTCTCCAAAGGGCTGTAGGAGCGCGAACAGCCAGATCGTCCATGAGGCGCCGCACAGTCTGCGGTGCAGCAGCGTGCCGTCATCGAGGTGGTTGTGCTCGCTTTCGCGGAGTGTGCGCTCCCACTGCGGCATGATCGCGGCGAGCCATGCGGGAGGAGCTGGCACATGCGCGATGCCTGACTCACCACCTGCGGCAGCGCCGAGCCACGCCTGCGTCGTGCGAATGGGCGGATTCGGTCCGCGGAGCGAGTAGCGAAGCAGGAGTCTCGCCTTTGCGGCGGCGCGCCACTCCGCCGCATCGATCCACCCCGCGAGCCGTCCCACCGCAAGCATGGCGTGGGCAGTCTCATGGCAGGGATCGATCTGTGGCAGTTCCATGTGCGGTCGCAACGCCCATGTGGTGACTGGAAGTCGCCGCACAATCTCAAACGAGCCGAGATCGCTGACCGGTTGGCGATCCGTCGTGCGCGGCGCGATGTGATGGCGAGTGATGCTCATTGCAGGGAAGGGTGGGAAAGTACATCAGCGGCCAAAGCCATCGACTGTCCCCTCTTCGATGCGGTAAAGCCCCAGCAGAAATCGCCCGACGCGGAATGGTTCGATGCGCAGTCTGCCTCGGATGGTGCCGTAGGAGATGAGGTGTCGCCCGCGGACTGGCACGGACTGGCTGAGTGTCACCTCGACACAGTCGAACGGCGTGGGCGGCGTTCCGATGCAACATCCGTCCCACCTGTTTCGCATCACCAGCAGTTCCGATGTCCGATCGACCGCCACGGGTGGCGCGAGATAGCCGCTGATCTCCACATGTGTTCCGTCATACCTCGCGATCCTGTCTGGAACTGTGATGGATCCATCCGGTTCATCGCCCCGCTCCGCCGCCATCAGCAGCGGCCAGTTCAGTCGGTAGGGATCGCGCTCGGATCCTGTGCCGCTCGGCTCGATTGCGCTCGTGTCCGATGTGTCGCGTGTGGGAGGAACCGTGGCTGCTGCCGGGGGCGGCGCGGTCGCTGCGTCCGCTGACGTCACGGCAACTTCGCGTGTCGGTGGGTCCGCGGCAGGACTTCGCAGGAACAGAAGTGCGGTCGCCGCAGCCACCAGGAGAAGAACGGGTACCCAGAATCGTCGCACGCCGCGTTCCTATGGCTTCAGGAGTGCGCGGATCGCATCGACACACTCGTGCACGCTCGCGCGATCCGTTCGCAGATGAAGCGCGGGCGCTGTCGGTGCCTCGTACGGCGCACTCACGCCCGTGAACGAAGGGAGATCGCCGCTGCGCGCTCGCGCGTAGTGCCCCTTGGGATCACGCGACTCCGCGACCCGCACGGGTGCGTCGACGAACACTTCATGGAACGCCAGCGATGCCTTCATGTGGCGGCTGTGGACGAGCGCACGGTCTGCGGCAGTGGGACTCACCATGCTCACGACCGCGGTGGAACCACTCTCGGCGATCAGCAGTGCAGCTTCGCCAGCGCGCCGCACCGCTTCGGCGCGACCTTCGTTGGAGAAATCGAGCCCTGCGTTCAAGCCATGACGAAGCGTGTCACCATCAAGCACAATGCATGGCGTGCCTGCAGCAAGCAGAGCATCTTCAAGTGCGCGCGCAATGGTCGTCTTGCCCGACGCGGGGATGCCCGTCAGCCAGACCGTGCAGCCCCGCCTCCCAAGCCGAGCAAAGCGATCGGCTGCGGTCAGTTGTGCGTGGGGTACCGCGTCAGGAGTTGGGCGAGGTGCGTTCATGTGTCGGTGCTTTCCGGCGTGCTGACGACGACCGAGGAAGCGTAGTCCAATCGCTACGCTTCTCGCAGATGCACGATCGGCGCTGGACCCACCTCGACGACCTCGAAGCGGAGGCGATCCACATCCTCCGTGAAGCGGCGGCGTGTTTCGAGCGCCCCGTCCTGATGTATTCGATCGGCAAGGATTCGACCGTGCTGCTGCATCTGGCGCTCAAGGCGTTCTGGCCCGCGAAGCCGCCGTTTCCGTTGCTTCACATTGACACGACTTGGAAGTTCCGCGAGATGATTTCGTTTCGCGATGAGACGGCCCGCAGGCACGGGCTCGATCTTCGTGTGCACACGAACGCGGAAGGGCTGCGGCAGGGCATTTCACCGATCACGCACGGCAGCCGCGTGCACACCGATGTCATGAAGACGCAGGCGCTGCGTCAGGCGCTCGAAGCGGGGCGCTACGACGCGGCAATCGGCGGCGCACGGCGCGATGAGGAACGCAGTCGCGCGAAGGAGCGCATCTTCAGCTTTCGCGATCGCAACCATCGCTGGGATCCGAGGCGGCAGCGTCCCGAGTTGTGGAACATTCCCAACACGCGTGTGCATGAGGGTGAAAGCATGCGGGTGTTCCCGTTGTCGAACTGGACCGAACTCGACGTGTGGCTTTACATCCTGGAGCATCGACTGCCGGTCGTTCCGCTGTATCTGGCGAAGCCGCGTCCCGTCGTCGAGCGCGATGGGCTGCTGATCATGCGCGATGATGATCGGCTCGATCTGCGGGCGGGAGAGCGCGTGCAGGAACTGGTCGTTCGTTTCCGCACGCTCGGCTGTTATCCGCTGAGTGGCGCCGTGGAGAGCAGTGCGGACACGCTCGAGAAGGTGGTGGAGGAGATGTTGCGCGCGCGCACGAGCGAGCGGCAGGGACGGCTGATTGACCACGATCAATCGGGCAGCATGGAGGAAAAGAAGCGCGAGGGCTACTTCTGATGTCATCGATCTTGAACGATGACGAGACGCTCGGCGCATTCCTCGATCGATATCGGTCGATGGAATTGCTGCGCTTCCTGACGTGCGGCTCCGTCGATGATGGCAAGAGCACGCTGATCGGGCGCTTGCTGCATGACACCGACCGCGTGTATGACGATCATCGCAAGGCGCTCGAGGAAGACAGCAAGATCCATGGCACGCAGGGAGACAACGTGGATCTGGCGTTGCTGGTGGACGGACTGAAGGCGGAACGCGAACAGGGCATCACGATCGATGTGGCGTGGCGTTACTTTTCGACGGCGCGGCGCAGCTTCATCATCGCGGATTGTCCAGGGCATGAGCAGTACACGCGCAACATGGCCACAGGGGCGAGCCACTGCCAGTTGGCGATCACGCTGATCGATGCGCGACACGGCATGACTCGGCAGACGCGGCGGCATGCGTTCATCGCGGCACTCCTTGGGCTGCCGCAGATGGTCGCTGCGGTCAACAAGATGGATCTGGTCGGTTGGGACGAATCGCGCTTCCGCGAGTTGGAGCGGGACTTTCTCGCGTGGTGTGCACGGCTTGGAACGCCAGAACCGACGGTGGTGCCGATCAGCGCGCTCCACGGGGACTGCATCGTGCATCCGAGCACCAATGCGCCTTGGTATCGCGGACCAACGATCCTGCAGTTGCTCGAGAGCGTTCCTGTGATGAAGCCGTCCGCCGATGCGCCGCTGCGGCTTCCTGTGCAGCATGTGATCCGCCCCTCCCCGGATTTCCGCGGCTTTGCAGGGCGTATCGAGTCGGGGAGTGTGGCGGTCGGCGACCGCGTGCAGGTGTTGCCGTCGGGTCGGCAGACACGCATTGCGCGCATTGCGCGCGACGACGCGGATGGCGGTGATCTGCAGTCGGTGGCTGCACCGAGCAGCGTGCTTGTGACGCTCGTCGATGAGGTGGACTGCAGCCGAGGCGATGTGATCGCATGTGTCGGTGGCGCGCAGCAACCCGTCGCAAGCACTTCGATCGAGGCGGATCTGGTGTGGATGGACGAGACGCCGCTGCTTGCTGGCGCGTCGTTCCTGATCCGCATCGGCACGCGCACCGTGCCCGCAAGGGTCGTCCGCATTCGGCATGTCGTGGATGTGGACACGCTCGCGCAGCATGCGCGCGATTCGCTCGAGTGGAACGAGATCGGGCGCGTTGACATCGTCACCCAGCAGCCGATCGTCGTTGAGCCGTACCGTCAGATGCGTTCACTCGGTGCGCTCATCCTGATCGACCGCGTGACACATGCGACTGCCGCTGCGGGCATGGTGCGCAGCGGCGACCCGCATGAACCCAGTCCACGCCGCGCGCACTGGACGACAAGTCCGTCGCCGACCATCGAACCGCCCGCGGGTCGGAGCGCGAGCGAGTCCGTGGAACGCGCCGCACGGTGGCGGCAGCGACCCGCCGCAATCCTGCTGTTTGGTGCGCCCAAGTCTGGGAAAACGCGCCGTGCCTTCGCGCTCGAACGCCACCTGTGGCAGCAAGGGCACGCGGTCATCGTGCTCGATGGACAAGCGCTGCGGGGAGGACTCAGTCGAGATCTCACCTTCAGCGATGAGGACCGAAGCGAAAACCTTCGGCGCGCAGCAGAGGTTGCGCGGCTCCTGCTCGATCAGGGGATGGTCGTCATTCTCAGTATGGTCGCACCGCAGTCCGCAGCGCGCGATCTTGCGCGCGATCTGATCGGGCCCGATCGCTTCCTCGCCATCGATTGTGCGCAGGCGAGCGAAGACGACGCGGCACTGTTTGGCGATGTCGAAGCGTTCATCCGCCCCGACCAAACACTTGGCGAAGGATGAACGGCAGCACCTGATGTGCCGGCACTTCGAGATCGTCGGAGTCCGTGTCATCCACCATCAGGACGGGACGAAGCGCGTGCGCGCCTTCGATGCGCCCGTGCGATCCGCGCACCAGTGACGCATCGAGCGGGATGACATCGAGGAGCGCGCGCTGCCCGAGCCGCCGCTGCAGCAGGCGCAGCGCGATTCGGGCCTTCGCAAATGTGAGTTGCGGATCGAGGAACAGTTCGCACGGGTCGTAGCCCGGCTTGCGGTGGATGTCGACGGTCCTCGCGTAGTCGGGTGCGAGCGCATCGTCGTTCCACCACGGATAGGCGAACCAACTGTCCTCTGCGGCGATGGCCACGAGATCTCCCGCGCGGCGGTGCGCGATGCCTGCCGCTTGCTTCGCGCCATCATCGAGAACCTCCGCCACGCCAGGCGTGGCACGCAGGAGTTCGGCCACTGCGCCCTTCTCATCGGCGCGCGCCACATGGATGTGCGCGACTTGATGATCGCAGACGGCGAACGCCCGCGACGCGCCGACATCGGCATGCTCGCGTCCGAGTTCGCTTCGCAGAGCGACAAACCCTGCGCCGCGCAGCACGCGGTTCAGATGCACGGGGCGTTTCACGGATGCGATGCCGTACTCGCTCAACACCATCACTCGAATGCCGCGGTCATCGAAGAAGCGCAGCAGCACGCCGAATACTTCATCGATCTCGCGGAGGTCGGCACGCAGGTGCGGGTTCGCCGCATCACCGCCAAGTCGCTGCAGCGGGTAGTCCAAGTGGGGGAGGTAGACGAGCGTGATGGTCGGATCATGACGCGCGACGGTCAGCATGGTCGCGCGTGCGATCCACTGCGTCGATCGGATGTCTGCGGCCGGACCCCAGAAGTGGAAGAGCGGGAACGCGCCGAGTTCGGATTGCAACTCATCACGCCATGCGGATGGAGTGGTCCAGATGTCCGGCACCTTTCGACCATCCGCACAGTAGACGGGGCGTGGGGTGACGGTGATATCCGCCCCAGAGTGCATCGCGTTCCACCAGAAGAGATTCGCCGTCGAAACCAACGGATCGCGGCGCCGTGCGATCTCCCAAAGCCTCGGTCGCTGCACGAGAGCGGCGGACTGCTTCCAGAAGTGCACCTCATTCAGATCGCGGTCGAACCATCCGTTGCCGACGATGCCATGTTCGCTTGGGCGCGTGCCTGTCAGGATGCTCGCTTGAACGGTGCTCGTGACCGCAGGCAGATCGGGCACCAACGATCGGATTCCACCGCAGCGGCGTGCGAAGGCGACAAGATTTGGAGTCGATGCACCAAGAAGGTGCGGCGTCAGACCGACCACATTGAGAATCGCAAGGCGCTGTGCCACGGCTGTGAGAGGGTAGGGCAGACGATCGTGGCGTGGTCAGCTGCCTGCGGTCTTGCGCTGAAGCATGCGCGTCGCGAAGTAGAGCGCAGCGCACACGCCAACCAGCAGTGGCTGACCAAGCAGGGCGCACAGACACGCATCAAGCATCGCAAGCGCGGCGATGAGCGCCGCGATGCCCGCAGGTCGACGGGATGGGTGATTGAGTGCCGCAACCAGTCCGCGCGTCGAGATCCAGACGAAGCAGAGTGCGGTCACACCAGCGAGCGCGACGACCATGAGCGCCAGGACACCGCCTGTGGCGATGAAGCCTGAGCGCATCAGTCCGAATGACTCACGCGCCGAAACTGCCAGCAGAAGCAGTGCGGGCAGCAGTCCCACCGCCGCGATGAACGGCAGCCGTGCGCGGAGTCGCTGAGGAATCGGGCGGCTACAAATGGGTGGATTCGCCGTGAGATCACAGCCGCATTCGGTGCATCGGTTGGCAGATACGTCGTACAACCGGTAATGGCAGCGCGAGCATCTTGCCTCGGTGAACTGGGTGTCTGCTTCGCGCCGTGCCACGATGGAGAGCATGAGCGTGTGAAGTGCGATCGCGAGCGGCGGAAGGATTAGGACTACGAGGACAGCGCTCGTGTTCATGGAGAGAAGTCTGGTATCGAGCGAGCCAGTCCGCGCAAGGAGTGCGAGGCAGACCGAAACGGGTACGAAAAACCGGCACACCGCGAGCAGTATCACAGACCATGCAGTGCGCTTGTGAAGAAGGTTGTACGAGATTGCGGCGAGGGAAAGCAGCAGCACAGGCATGGTCGTTGCCCGCCAGCCAATTCGAATCTGTTGTGCGCGATCCTCCTCGAAGCTGGTGAGATCGAAAGGATCCGTCATCAGCATCACAGCGAGCCATGCTGCCGCTCCAAGGAGCGATACGGCGATCCACATCCGCCCAATGCGGTGAAGCATGATCGACTGGGATCGGCGAGCTTTGTCGAGGGTCCACACACCGATGAGTGCGGCACAAGCCAATGGCACGAATCCAGTGGTCATGCCAATGCCAAACGACAGGCCGATGGTGAGGAGTGCGATAAAGGCCGTCCAAGCGGCAGGGAGACGGATTCGTCCACTTGCCACGGGACGAGTGGGGCGTTCGATGGCATCGATGTCGCGATCTACGATTGCGTTCAACACCATTCCTGCGAAGTACAGGGCGCACATCGCGCACACGACCTCGAAGAGCCCGTCAAAGACCAAGCCGGGGTAGGACAAGCTCGCACGAATGGCGGCGACCATCGCAATGCCGACCGCACAGTCCGCCAACACTGTCGGAGTGTTGGACGCGCGGAGCAGCGCCATCCACTCCCAGAAAACCCCGCTGGTCGCACTGCGGTCGTGGATCATGTGCGTAGAAGGGCGTTCAACCGTTGCCGTGTCCATGCCAGTTCATCGGCAATGCCATGCGCCAAACTGTCGCGACGCAGATCAATCGGCAGCGCGTCCCATGCATAGGTTTCGACCTCAAAGAGTCGAACGCCATCGCTCGGCTCGATCGCCTCGAAGCAGGCTTCGATGTCGCGGCGAGTGGTGCTAAGCGGACCGACGAACTCCAGGTCGACTGGGACATGGAAGTGGACGCGCCAAACCCCGTCTGGCGCGTCATCGAACGCGCTTCCGAGGTCTTCGAAGAAGTGCACTTTCGCAGCTCCATCGAGCACACATGTTTGGTGAAGGAAGCGCGGCTCATCGAAGTTGCGCAGCGCACGGAACGCGCGGTCAGACCCATCGCATGCCAGTGCGCTTGACACCTGCACCTTGCCGATTCGGATCCCGGCGCGCCGATAATTGGCAAGGGCATCCGCCTGTGACTCGAACATCACAGCGGCATGGCAGATGTCATGGCAGACGCGCACATGGCGCAGCGGATCGGGAAGGTCGGCGCTCGGTCTGATCGCCTGTGTGAAGAAGTCGACCACATCCCGCGACCTGTCGAGTACGCAGCCCGGCTCGGGCTCGATGTCGAGGTGGATGCAGAGCCCCGTGCGGTCTTCGATCGCCCGCAGATGACGCGCCACCTGATCGATGTGCCCAGCCACAAGTGCCGCATCCTGTCCGCAGCCATCACGCGAGAACCCCTCGCGCCACGCGATCGGCAGCGTGGAGATCGACGCTTCGGCCAGCGGCGTTCCCCCCGAGGCGGTGACACCACCACCGCCGCAGAGCACGGCGAGAATGTCCGCGAGCGCGATCGTGTACTGCGCGCGCCGTGGGTCGCGCCAATCCGGTTGGTAGACGGACTTCTTGACGGTCGCCGCGCGAAAGTCGCCGAACGGAAAGCCGTTGAGCGTGAAGACGGTCAGCGCCCGCTCCCCAAGCCAATCACGCAATCGCGCCGCACCATCGGCCGCGGCAAGAACTTCTTGGGCCGCCCGTGCGCTCAGCCACAGACCGATTGGCAGCGGGGCAGCCCCGCCGCGCAATCTGCGCACGGCGACCGCATGGCGTTCAAGCCCGTCGAGCGTCTGTGCAAGCGAAGGACCGCCATGCACATTCGTGCAGTAGCCGAGTGTCGGTGCCGTCATCGCGTGACCGAAGCGTTCGCGTGTTCGCGTGCCGCGTGCACCAGTTGCGCAACGATGGCATCGCCCATCGTGACATCCGCCGTGCGTTCGGGATGCCACTGCACGCCGACATAGAAGGGACGCTTGGGGGATCGGATCGCTTCGAGCACGCCATCATCACTCCACCCGATCGCATCGAATGGACCAGGTGCCGCGAGTGCCTGGTGATGCCAACTTGCGACGGGGCCGCTGCCGAGTGCACTTTCGACCGCGTGCACATGATCGAATCTGTGGCGATCGGCATCGGGCTTGACATCGTGCAAATGCTGGATGAGTGGACAGCCCGCGTGCACACCCATGAGTTGCATGCCCAGACAGATGCCAAGCACAGGCAGTTCCGGTTGCGCATCGAGCGCGCGCAGCAGCGCGAACTCCGCCGCTTGACGCGCGGGCTCCATCACCTGCGCCTCCGGGTGCAGTGCAACACCAAAGGGTCGCACATCGATGTCATTGCCGCCGGTGATCAGGATGCCATCGCAGCGCTGCAGCAGCGTCGCGCGGATGTCGGCGATCGCGGGCAGAAGGATGGGAACGCCGCCCGTTCGGATGACCGCATCGACATAGGTCTGCTTCACTTCATGGCGCAGGCGTCCCTGCGGATCGCGCACAAGATTGGCGGTGATGCCGATGACAGGCGGGTGCATCCGACCATTATGGTCGATTGTCGCCCTCCGCACCCGCCCGTCATCGAGTTGAGCGGGAATCACTGGGCGATCGCGTAGCGGAGCGAGACGGTGGCCCGGACACTCTTTCGGATCGCGCTGGTATCGCTGTAGCCATAGTCACTGACATCCGTGGAACCCTCCGGCACAATCTGGAAGACGCCTTGCGAGGCATCGAGCAGGGCGCCGACCCCCTTGCTTGATCCTGCTGCCAACAATCTCGCCCGCTCAGATGCATTCTCGGTTGCCTCGCGGAGCAGTTGAAGCTTGAGCGTTTCGAGTGATGAGACCCAGAACGATGGCGATCGAGATTCGATCTCGATGCCGTCCTTGATGAGGTTCGTGCAGCCGCGGGACATTTCTGCGATGGCGTGCACGTTGTCGCTGAGGACGCGTACTCGTTGCTGCAGCACATACGACTCGACCGTGTTGGTGTCCTTGCCTTCGGCCGTCTTCGCGTGGATACGGGTTGTGTCGATCTCGGAGATCTCGATCGTGTCTTTCGCGAGCGCCGACGCAGTCAGCATCGTGGTCAGTGCAGCCGTGGAACGCTGCTGGATCTCAAATGCTTCCGTGAGCGTCGTGGCGCGAGCAACGATTGTGGCGCTCCACGAGGCACGGTCTGAAGTCACATTGCGGGTTGCGACACCACGCACATCGATCGGTGCTGCCGTGTCATTGAAGTGCGCGATTGCAGTGCCGAGCGACTGTGATGCGAGTACAAGTCCGACAGCGAGCGATCCGCCGAGCAGGAACATGGCCCAGCCGATGCCATGCGACTTTGTTGGTGCGATCGATTCCTTTGTGGACGGCGAAGCGGGCGATGAAGGGAGCGATGTCATGATGAGCCTCCGTGCTGCAGGATCATTCTGCAGATTGTGCGAATGGCGCGGGCTTCCGTGCACCGCGCTGGGAGGGTGAGGCTAGAAGCCGCTTCGCGCTTGTAAAGTGGATATGTGCGGATTTTTCGCTTTTTCCTTGGCGTCGCTCTTGGCTACGCGGCGGTCGTGGTGACGGTGATGTTTCTCACGACGCTGGTGTCTCTCATACTCGGACCAAGGTTCTTGGACGCAGGTGGAACCGACGCGTGGTCGCTCGCGCAAGTCGCCGTGGTCCTCGCAATCGCAGCGGCGAGCGCATGGTGCGGCGGATTCGCAGCCGCATGGTGGGGCGGCGGTCGCGTGTGCGGATATGTGCTCGCCGCGCTCTTGCTTGTTGTCGGCGGGGTCGCACTGTTCGCGGGGCGCGTGAGCGGTGCGATGAGTGCTGCCCCGCTTTGGATCGCGGCAGCCGCACCGATTGTCGGCGCCATGTCGGCAATCATGGGAACGCACTCGCCGCGCGCCCTGCATCGACGAACCGCCAACGCGGATCACGCTCGAGTGGAGTCGCCATGAACGCACAACCGCAAGCGGATGTGGTCATCGTCGGTGCCGGACACAATGGGTTGGTGGCCGCAACGATGCTTGCGCGCGCAGGACTCGGCGTTCACGTGGTCGAAGAACGCGCAGTCATCGGCGGGGCAACGCGAACGGAGCGGCCCTTCCGAAAGGTCCCAGGGCTTGCGACATCGACCGCGTCCTATCTCCTCGGACTGATGCCTCCCGAGATCGAGCAGCGCACGGGAGTGAAACTGGAGGTCATCCGCCGCGACCCGCACTATTTCCTGCCAATGCTCGACGGTCGCTTTCTGCTCTTCGGCACGGATCACGATGCGATGCGCAGCCAGTTTCTTGCCATGTTCTCGGAAGCGGATTGGCGGGCGAACCGCGCGCTTGCGCAGGAGATCAGCCAACTGCGCGACGATCTGGCGCCAAGCTGGCTGGAAGAACCGCTCTCGGCGGAAGCGACCGCGGCTCGGTGGATCCGACCGTCGCTGCAGCAGGTGTTCTTGGACCTCGTGCACGGAAGGGTGGAGGACTATCTCGCACGCTTTGGCTTCCAGAGCCAGTTGCTGCTGGCGATGTATGCCGTCACCGATGGGTTCTCGGGTCTGTGCGGGAGTTTCGGTACCGCGGGCACGGGGATGAACTTCCTTGTTCACAACATGTGCCGATGGCCAGGCAGTGACGGCACATGGATGGTGGCGCGCGGCGGCATGGGAGCCATCTCGCAGGCGTTCGCAACCGCCGCGCGGTCGCATGGTGCAGCGATCGAGAGCGGCACGGCAGTCGAACGCATCACCCTGCAGGGTGATCGTGTGGATGGCGTCGCGCTTGCGGATGGTCGGCACATTCGAGCGCGCTGCGTGATCAGTGGCGCAGATCCGTTTCGGTTGCGATCGCTCGTCGGCCGCGCTGCGCTGCCCGATTCGTTGAACGCGCGCATCGATGGATTCGAACGACCCGGCACGACCATGAAGATCAACATGGCGCTGCGCGGCCTGCCCGTGTTCCGCTGCCTTCCGGAAGAACGCGGTCAGCACCGAGGAACCATGCATCTCCTGCCACAGGGCAGCGATCCCATCGCGGAGATTCGCGCTGGATTCGATCAGGCGATGCGCGGCGAACTGCCTGAGTTTCCGACCATCGAGTGGTACATCCACACACAAGTGGATCCGTCGCTGCGCGATGCGGAGGGGCATCACAATGCCGCATTCTTCATCCAGTGGGTTCCCAATCGCCTGCGCAGCGGATCGTGGGAAGATCACGAGGATTCGTATGTGCGTCATCTGATTTCTGTCGCGGAGCGTTTCTGTCCAGGACTCTCTGCGCAGGTGGTGGATACGGCGGTGCTGACTCCGCCAAAGATTGAGCGGGAGATCGGCATCACCCATGGGCACATCCATCATGTTGACAACACCTTTGGATTCGATCGACGCATGCCCTACGCAGCCGGCGTACAGGGGCTGTATGCGTGCAGCGCGGGGTGCCATCCTGCAGGGTCTGTGATCGGCGCGGCTGGGCACAACTGTGCCGTGCGCGTTCTGAAGGATCTCGGCCAACGGCGAATGAAGCAGTGAGGCCGGCGGTGAAGTCCTCGTCAGCGACCCGTCGAGAAACGACCTGACTGCGAGAGGAAACGGAGGGGGTTCTCGAACGAGACCTTGCGGATCGCATCTTCGAGATGCCCGCGCCCACGCATCTCCTGTTGGCACTTTGGAACGGCCAGCGGATCGCTCACACCCCAATCGGCCGCCGAGTTGATCCAAAGACGGTCGGTCCCATGCATTTCGAAGATGTCGACCGCGCGCTGAGGCGTGCACTTCGTGTCGGGGTACAGCGTCATGCCCGCCCAGAAACCGCGCCGCAATACTTCGCCAACCGTGTGTTCCTCGACATGATCGATGAGCACCCGTCCTGGATCGATGCCATGTTCACGGATCGCATCCATGATGAGGCGCGTTCCCTTCAACTTGTCCTCGAGGTGCGGCGTGTGAACGAGGATCATCAGCTGGTGCTTCGCCGCGAGCGCGATGTGCTCATGCAAGACCGTCAGTTCGTTTCGCGAGTTCTTGTTCAGCCCGATCTCGCCTATGCCGAGCACATTTGGGCGATCGAGGAATGACGGAATCTCCGCGAGCACCTCGCGCGCGAGTCCGATGTCTTCACTCTCCTTCGGGTTGATGCAGAGCCACGTGTGGTGACGGATGCCGAACTGCGCCGCCCGCCGCGGTTCAGTATCGGTGAGCAGGCGGAAGTAGTCCACGAACCCCTGCACGCTCGACCGGTCGTAGCCAGCCCAGAAGGCGGGCTCCGTGATGGCCACGCAACCCGCGAGCGCCATCTGGCGGTAGTCATCCGTGGTGCGCGAGACCATGTGGATGTGCGGGTCGATGTACATGACTCAACGATCCGGAAGCGGGGCAGCCCCGATGGCGCCCTTCATCGGCGCGCGATCAATCGGTTCGGTCGAGCGGTCGCTCCACAGTTCCAGCACCCGCCGCGCACGCTCAGGCTTGCCGTCGACGAGCAGGCGGATCGCCGCCAACATCGCACGCATGCGGACATCGTCGCTGCGGTCGGCAGCCGGTTGACCTTCCGCCTGTGCTGCGCGGTCGTAACGATCCAGAAACGCCGCAAGATCAAGCACCTTCGCGCGGTGCTCGAGGAAGTAGCGGTCCGCGACTTCGCGTGCCTTGAGCGGGGTCGACATGCCACGCATCCTACGGAGCGAGCGAACGCACCGCAGCGCGGATGGCATCCACATCCATCTCGTGCACATCCATCGGCGAACCGATCGCCGTGAGTTGCGTGATGGTCAGCCTTCCCCCAAGATGCTCACGGAACTCCTCAAGTCCAAGGAGCAGTGCATCGATGTCATCGAGCAGCGGGTGCCAGGTGGGCAGGTGCAGTGCGCGGAGGCATGCGCTCACGCGTGCCGCTTCGCCTTGGGCGAGCAGACCAACATGCCGTGCATAGGCGCAGTCGAGAGCGATGCCGATGGCGACCGCTTCGCCGTGGGGCAGCGTGAAGCCAGTCATCGACTCCAACTTGTGTGCCGACCAGTGCCCAAAGTCGAGCGGGCGCGCCTCGCGCAGTTCGAACGGATCGCCGCCGCGCGTGATGTGTTCGAGGTGCAATTGGGCGCAGCGAACGATGGTCGGCATGGAGGTACGGATGTCGCGCGCCGCAATCCGAGCGGCGTCGCGCTCAATCTGTGTCAGGAGCGCCGGGTCGCGTAGGCAGGCGATCTTGACCGCTTCACTGAAGCCGGCGCGGAAGTCGCGGCTGTCGAGTGTCGTCAGGTAGGTCTCGTCGCAAAGCACAGCCCACGGCACGGCAAACGCGCCGACATAGTTCTTCTTTCCGAAACGGTTGATGCCGTTCTTGACGCCCATCGCCGCATCGTCCATGGCGAGCGTGGTGGTTGGGATACGCACAAGCCGCACGCCGCGATGCGCGAGCGTCGTGCCAAGACCAACCGCATCAAGCATCGCGCCACCACCGATGGCGATCACGTAGCTCCTGCGATCGATGGCATGTCGCTCCGTCGCGGCAATGACCTGATCGACAATGACAGAGTCGTTCTTTGCCGCTTCACCGCCCGAAACGATGTCGACACTGCAGAGATCGGGCAGCGTGTGCCCCGCGGATGCTTGCGCACTGAACCACGATTGCAGCGCCCGCGCGCCTTGCGGATTCGCCTTCTCCACTCCAGCATCGATGAATGCGATGGCTCGTCGCGAACCACTTCCTGCGAGCACATCCCGCAGCACGCCATTGGTCGGATCGAGCAGCGCCGCGGAGAAGATCACGCGGTGTTGAAGCGGCAACTGGAATGACTCATCGAACCGCATCGAACCACGAAGGATAGGTCGGTGTGCGCACCTCCGTTGTCCGCGCCAAAGGAGAAGGCCACGGCAGAGGGCGTTCTGCCGTGGCTGGTGCCCGCGAAAACGCTTCGCAGGTTCCCCGCTCTTCGAGAGCGGGGGAAAGATGTCCGTTGTCAGGGCATCGGCTTCACCATCGTGAAGCGTGTGCTGCCCTCCCGTTCGACGAGAATCCGAACCATGCCACGCGCACCCGCGCGCTCGAGCATCGACTGCAACTGCGCAACGCTGCGCACCGCGGAGCCGTTCACTTCGCGGATCACATCGCCTGGCTGCAGCCCAGCCTGCGCAGCGGGACCGCCATCCAGCGTCGATGCAATGACCACACCGGGCTGCTGTGTCTGCAGCGCGGCAGCAGTCTCCGCATCAAGATCAAGCGCCTCGATGCCCAACTTCTCCGCGGCGGTCGAAATGTCCGCGGGTTCATCGGATGACTCCACGCGTCCCTGGCTGGGTCGCTCACCAAGCACAGCCTGAACCTCCAGTCGTTCACCTGCGCGGAGGAGCGCGAGGGTGATGCGCGCCTGCGGTTCGCGGCTCGCGATCATTCGCATCATCGTCGATGGCGTCGCTGCGGGTGCGCCGTCGACGGCAGTGATGATGTCGCCACTCTCAATGCCCGCACGCGAGGCAGGAGTGCCGGGCAACACCGCTGCCACGAGCACGCCGCTGCTCGATGGATACCCGAAGCTTGCCGCGAGATCGCGGTCGAGTTCCTGCATCGACACGCCCAGCCAGCCGCGGCGGACTTGCGTGCCCGCGGCGATTGCGGATGCGACCCGCTGCACCACATGCGCGGGGATCGCAAAGCCGACACCCATGTTGCTGCCATCGCGTGATGCGATGCCACTGTTGATGCCCACAACCTTGCCGTCGAGGTTGACCAGCGGTCCGCCCGAGTTGCCAGGATTGATCGCAGCGTCCGTCTGGATGTACTCCTCAAGCGTCGACAGCCCAACACCGTCGCGCCCCTTCGCGCTCACGATGCCTGCGGTCACGGTCTGTCGAAGTCCAAACGGGCATCCGATGGCAAGAACCCAGTCGCCCGTGTCGATGGAGTCGCTCGTGTCGAACTGCGCGGCGGTCAGTGCGGTCTCGTCGACACGCACGACCGCGAGATCCGTCTCGTGATCGGTCCCCACAACGCGTGCAACGAGTTCGCGACCATCATCGAGCCCTACCAGCACCTCGTCGGCGCCATCGATCACATGATGGTTGGTGACGATCAGTCCATCGGCGGTGTAGATGACGCCCGTTCCCTGCCCGCTGCGCGGTGCGCGCTGTGGAGCGAGGGGTGATGGCGTGCGAGGCTGCACGGTGCTGCGCCCGAAGTTCGGCGAGAAGGGGGGACGATCGATGCAAGTGATGGAAACCACGCTTGCTTGTGCGGTGCGAGCCACTTCGCGGAACGCACGCGAAAGATTCCGCGCGTGCTGCAGATCCCCGCGGATGCTGGTCGGTTCTGTGTCTGTGTCGGGATCGGCAGATGCTGCCGTGCGCGGTGATTGCGCGGTGCTGAAGAGGCAGGTGAGGAGAAGTGCGGGTGTGACTGAGCGTCGCCACGGTGTCTGGCCTCGTCCACGGAGAAGCCAGCTGATCGGGCCAGCATGAGCATTCCAAGCCTTTGTCCCAGTCGCTTTCCCGCCCTCGACTCCCATATCCATCTCCTTTCGACCCGAGCAGTACGCCGCAGCGCCGAGGAGGGTTCGGAGAAGTTGTCGATCAATTCGAGGCGTTTCTCGACAGTCTGTGCAGGCAGATGCCCGCCGCAACGCCGGCGTTCAAGGAATCGACGCTCGAAGCGATGGGGATTCGGACGCTGGCGCACGCCACGCCGCGCACCGCGGCGGAAACGCCGGCGAACTCGGCACCGATGACCAACACGGTTGGTGGCGGATCGCACTTCCGTCCTTCGTGGCTCCGCTGCGCACAGGCGTCATCGATGGAGATCGCGTGCGCGCCGGCATCGGCGGCAAGAATGCGAAGGGCAGGACGCGCCGCGCGCAGATCGCGCAGCGATGCGGCCAAGTCGTCGCACCATGCGAACGGCACGGTCAACGCATGCCCCATCGACACGCGAAGCGCCTTTCGGTAGAGCGGATCATGGGAGTGGCGAGACAGGAGCACGCCATCCACGCCGAACGCCGCACAACTGCGGAAGATCGAGCCGACGTTGTCCATGTTGCTCACTTCGTCAAGCGCGACGAGCAGGGTTCCCATGCGGAAGGGATCACTCTGTGGGTGATGGCGCTCGACGGCACTTCGCACTCCGATGGCCAGTGCGCCGCGGTGCACATGGAATCCCGTCAGTGAGGCGAGCGTGGACTCCTCCGCGATGAAATGTGGGGTGGATGGGTTCGCGGACGCGGCGATCGTGGCTGCCGTGCGCGCGGCGAGGCGCGGTGAAGTGAGCACGCTGCGAGTGAGACCAGGAACGCGCAGCATGATGTCGATGATGGGAAGTGTCTCGCCGACAAGCAGGCCTTCCGCTCGGCGCGCTCCAGTGAGATCGCGGTCGCGCAGAAATCGGTAGTCGTCGAGCCGCGGATCGCTCGGATCAGCGATGTGTTCGGCTGTGCCGCTGGTCATGTGTTTTCGTGGCGCCTCGTGCGGCGGGCGCGCGCCGCGTCAGGAGATGAACTCGTCCGGGTGCTCGAGCAGCCGCACGAGTTCGCCGAGAAAGCGAACCGCCATTGCGCCATCCACGACCCGGTGATCGCACGCGATGGAGAGCGGCAGCACAACGCCCGCATAGAACTTGCCATCATTGACAAGAACGCGCTCGCGCCCGCGCCCCACCGCGAGGATGCCGACCTCCGGATAGTTGATGATCGGCGTGGCGAAGAGACCGCCGTGCGATCCGACATTCGAGATCGTGAAGGTGCCGCCGAGCGACTCCTCGCGCGTGATGGAACGGTCGCGACAACGCGCGGCAAGATCGGAGATGCTGCGGCGGAGTTCCAGAAGCGACTTGCGATCCGCATCCCGAATGACAGGAACCATGAGTCCGACATCGGTGTCGACGGCGAGTCCCATGTTGATCACGCCCTTCAGCAGGATCTCGCCGGCGGCATCATCGACATTCGCGTTCAGCGCAGGGAATGTCCGCAGCGCACGACAGGTCGCCATGATGACGAACGGAAGCAGCGACAACTTCTCGCCCGTGACCCGTGAATACTCACGCTTCTTCGCTTCGAGTGCTGTCACATCCGCCTCGTCGGTCGCGGTGAAGTGCACCGCCGTTTGCACAGAACGGGCAAGAGCCTCGGCAATCTTTCGCCGAACACCACGGAAGGGGATGCGCTGTGCGATGCCATCACGGTCAACCGGCGGCGCACCGGTCGGCACAGGTACGGCGCGCGCGGAGACGGCGAGCGGCGCAGCGGCGTGTGTTCCACCCTTGGCGCTGCGCGCGAATCCCTCGACATCACTGGCTGTCACGCGACCGCCGCGCCCCGTCCCCTGCACACGATTGATGTCGATCGCCAGTTCGCGTGCGATGCGGCGCACGGCGGGCGTGGCAAGCGACTTTCCGTTCTGCTGCGGGACGAGATGCTCGGCGCCCCGGCGCGCAAAGCGGCTCGATACATCGAGCGTTCCCTGCACGCTGCCGACCACCGTTCCCTGATCCTCACTGCTCGCGCCTGCGGCAGCCTGCGCCGACATGCACGAGGGGGCTGCTGCTGTCGCGGCACTCGCTTGTGCCTTCGCGCCTGATGTGCCGTAGCGAACAAGCACGCTCGCCACCTTGATGATCTCGCCTTCCTTGCCGCAGAGTTCGCTGATCGTGCCTGCCCACGGGCTCGGTACTTCCACCAGCGCCTTGTCCGTCTGCATCTCGGCAATCGGCTGCGACTCCTTCACTTGGTCGCCCACATGCACGAGCCAGCGAATGAGTTCTGCCTCGACCAGGCCTTCACCGAGGTCGGGCAGCAGAAAGTGGCTCTTGTCTGCAGGTTGCTTGAGTCCAGCCATGGGAAGGGTGGTGGAAGGTTGGTGGAGGGTGGGTGAAGGTCGAAGAAGTACGAAGGATAGAGGGATCTTGCGCGCGGCTTCAGAAGGTCAGCGCGTCCTCGATGGCACCGCCGATGCGCAAAGCGTCCGGCAGGTACGAGAGTTCGAGTTTGTAGTACGGCATGATCGTGTCGAAACCGCTGACACGCTGCACGGGCGCTTCAAGATGGAGGAAGCAGTGCTCCATGATCGTGGCGGCAACTTCCGCACCGAGACCGCATGTCCGAGGCGCTTCATGCACGATCACGCAACGACCCGTCTTGCGGACGCTTTCGGTCACGGCGTCGATGTCCATCGGATAGATCGTGCGAAGGTCGATCAGTTCGATCGAACGGTTCGACTTCTCGATCGCCTGCATGCACTGGATCACGCTCGAACCCCAGCTGACGATCGTCAGGTCGGTGCCCTCACACACCGTGCGCGCCTTGCCGATCGGGATCGTGTACTCGTCCTCAGGCACCTCTTCGCGGAATGCGCGGTAGATGCGCTTGGGTTCGAAGTAGATCACGGGATCGGGATCACGAATGGAGCTGATGAGCAGGCCCTTCGCGTCGTAGGGCGAACTGGGCATGACGACCTTGATGCCAGGCTGATGCGCGTAGATCGCCTCGGGTGAATCGCTGTGCAGTTCGGGCGCGTGAATGCCGCCGCCGACAGGCACGCGGATCGTCAACGGCACGGTGAACGCGCTGCGAGTGCGCGTTCTCATGCGCGCGGCGTGACTGCAGATCTGGTCGTACGCGGGTCCGAGGAAGCCTTCAAACTGGATCTCAGGGACTGGACGCAGACCACCCATCGCCAGACCGATCGAGGTTCCGATGATGCCGCTCTCGGCAAGCGGTGTGTCCACAACGCGGCGCGCACCAAAGCGCGCTTGAAGCCCTTCCGTGACACGGAACACGCCGCCATTGAGACCGACGTCTTCGCCGAGCAGCAGCACGCGCTCATCGCGCTCCATTTCCTGTATGAGCGCGAGGTTGATCGCCTGCACAAGGTTCAGGTTTGCCATGGGTCAGTGGCCCTCCGTGTGGACAGGCTGCTCACCAGCGAGGGAATGCGTCTGCAGCGAATCGCGCTGGCGCACCAGATCGGGCGGAAGCTGGGCAAAGGTGTGATCGAAGACATCGCTTGTGGGTGGTGCGGCGATCTCTTCGGCGCGCGAGACGGCGGCGTTCACGCTGACTTCGATGCGCTGGCGCATCGCATCCTCCTTCGAGGAATCCCACAGCCTCTTGGTCTCGAGCAGTTTTCGAGTTCGGATGAGCGGATCGCGGAGTTTCCACAGATCGACTTCCGCCTGATCGCGGTAACGGCGCGCATCATCGGCTGTCGTGTGGTCGCCGAGTCGGTAGGTGACCAGTTCAATGAAGGTGGGGCGTGATGATTCGCGTGCACGAGCGGCGGCGTTCTTGACCGCGTACACGCACGCGAAGATGTCGTTTCCATCGACCTGCATGCATGGCATGCCGTAGGCGATGCCGCGCTGCGCGACCGTTGGTGCGCTGCACTGGATGCGCTGTGGAACGCTGATCGCCCACGAATTGCTCTGGCAGCAGAAGATCACAGGAATGTCGAGGTTCGCGGCGAAGTTCGCGGCCTCATGAAAGTCGCCCTCGCTCGATGCGCCATCGCCAAAGAATGTGCACGCGATGCGCGACTCGCCGCGGTACTTGCTCGCCCACGCGAGACCAGTGGCATGCAGCATCTGCGTGCCGATCGGCACGGCGATCGGCGTCGCATAGTGCGCGGCGGGCATTGCGTTGCCGCGCTCGTCGCCCATCCAGTGCAGGAGGATCGACTCCATCGGAACGCCGCGCCAGAACAGTCCACAGTTCTCGCGGTAGCAGGTGACGAGCCAATCATCGCTGCGCAGTGCATAGGCGGCGCCGAGGCTCGCGGCTTCCTGCCCCATGTTCTGCGGATAGGTGCCCATCCGACCCGAGCGCTGCAACTTGAACGCGACCTCATCGAGGTAGCGACATGAGGACATCGCCTCGTACAGGCGCACGAGATCATCGTCGGGGATCAGCCCCGCGCCGAGCTTCTCATCGAACTCGCAGTGCTCATCGAGGATCGAGATGCGCTCGATTTCCGCCTTGAAAACCGTCTGAATGGGCATGGTGAAAGTGTAGCGCGGCGTGTTCAGCGCGCGCACACACATCCGTCTGCACGAAGATCGCTCGCCCCGGCGAAGCCATCCGCGACAACCAGAATCGCCTGACCGCGACCGAAGGCGACGCTGCGTTCGCCAGCGATGGTGATGCGGTGTCCGCGCTCGCGCAACGATTGGATGGTCGCCTCGGGCCAATGCGGTTCCATTTGCACGTCGAGTCCGCGCATCCACTGCCAGCGCGGCGCATCGAGTGCGGTCTGTGGGTTTTGCTTGTGGTCCGCCATGCGCGTCAGCACCTGGACATGTCCCTGTGGCTGCATGAAGCCGCCCATCACACCGAACGCCATCGCGGGCACGTCACCATCGGGACCGCTGCGCGTGATGAATCCGGGCATGATCGTGTGGTACGGACGCTTCGATGGTGCGGCCTCGTTGGGATGACCAGCCAAAAGTGTGAAGCATGCGCCGCGGTTCTGCATCGCGATGCCCGTTTCAGGAATGACCACACCGGACCCGAACCCCGTGTAGTTGCTCTGGATGAGCGACACCATCTGACCGCGCGAATCCGCCGCGCAGAGGTAGACCGTTCCGCCTGGCCGCGGCGCATCGGCACAGAAGTCCTGCGCGCGGCTGGGCGAGATGCGTGCCGCAAGTTCACGCAGCCGATCCGGGGCGAGCAATGTTGCCGCGTCCGTTCGCATGAAACGCGGGTCGGCGACATGCGCGTGCGCATCGGCGAATCCAAGCTTCACAGCCTCAAGTGATGCGTGAACGTTGTCCGCACAGTCAGGATCCGCGGCGGCGAGATCGAGGTGAGCGAGGATGCCGACTGCGATGAGCGCGGCGATCCCCTGGTTGTTGCCGCCGATCTCGTGGAGGCGGAGCCCTCGGTAGGGGATGGAGATGGTCTCCCCCCACTCGGTGGTGTGTGCAGCGAGATCGCTCGAACGCAGGAAGCCGCCCGCGCCCGACGACGCGCGGTCGATCCGTGCCGCGAGATCTCCGCGGTAGAAGTCCGCTCCACGTGAGGCAGCGATCGCTTCGAGCGTTCGCGCATGATCGGGCAGTCGCACACGCTGCCCCGCGAACGGCGGAGCATCGTTCACGAGGAACGTCGATCGCCATGCATCCATGTTGGCGCGCTTGGCGTAGGCGGTGGCTGCGCGTGACCAGAGGTGTGCCGTCAATGGCGCCACATGGAATCCCTCGCGTGCGATTTCACTTGCCGGGCGGAGCAGTTCGGCGAAGGCAAGCCGTCCAAAGCGGGCATGCAAGTCCGCCCACAGCGCGATCTGCCCGGGAACCGTGATAGGCCGCCATCCTTCGGTTGGCATCCGATCACCCGTGATGGATGCGCGCGCGAACAAGGCTGGCGAACGCCCGCTGCCGTTCACGGCATGAAGTCGTGAACCATCCCACACGATCGCGAACGCATCGCCACCAAGGCCGTTGGTGGTCGGTTCTGTCACGGTGAGTGTTGCTGCTGCTGCGACCGCCGCATCGACGGCTGAACCGCCCGCGCGGAGTACGGCGAGCCCCGCTTCGGAAGCGAGTGGTTGGCTCGTCGCAACCATCTCGCGACCGAACACCAGTTGTCGCTGCGATGGATAGGTGAGCACACCAGAGCAGTCGATGCGCGCGCCGATGATCGCATCAGATCGCATCGATTCGTTCATGGCTTGGGCAGCGGAGCTTGATCGCCATCCACTTCATCGGAGAACTGAACGATCACATCCAACTCGGACCCGACGGTCTGCGAAAACAGACTGCTGAAGAAAGTGCGTGCGGTGTTCCGCGCTTCCAGGCGCACTTCGGCGAGCGCGGGACGCGATCCACCCGCCTCGATCACCGCCGCACGAATCAGCGCCTTTGCCCTGTCGATGTCGCCACCGCTCGGAATGATGTGTTCCATCCAGTCGTTATCGATGGTGACGCGAATCCGCGAGGGATCAGACTGCACTTCGACCACACGGTCATTCACCACAGGCGGAGGCACCGTGAGCAGAACGGTCTTCCCATCGAGCGCGCGAGCGCTCCAGCCATCGCCCGCGGGGAGCAGATACTGCACGCGATTTCCAGAGACATCGAGTTCGACACGAACCGATCCGATGGGCACCTGAACGCCGAACGCGCCGATGGATGTCGTGCGGTCCGCGAGAACCCGCGCCTGCACTTCGCGCCAGCCGATGACGAGCCCGCCATCAGCGCGTAGATCACCGAGTGCGGTGACGAGCGACTGATGCACCGTGCTCTGAATCAGGTTGAATGTGAATGCGTCTCGAACGAGCGCGCGGAAGCGTTCCGCTGCACCGACGAGATCGCAGCGGACGGCAAAGATCACAACAACGATCAGCAGCACCAGCGCGGTGACACCTCCACATCCGCAGCAGCCGCCGCCTCTTGTTCGAGCGGGCGTCATGCCGCCGACCTCTCAGCGCGCTGCGCCGACCGTTGCCGCACTCTTGCTGTTGCGCGCAGCGTCAATCTTGCGGCGGGCATAGGCCACTGCAGCGTCGGAGGTGCTCTGCGCGTGCGCGGACTCATGGAGCACGGTGAGCGTGGTGTCCTCGATGGCTGCAACCTTGCGGTCAATCTCCGCTTCCGTCAGACCGAGGTGAAGCCCGCCGAGGCGGATCACCCCACCTGCGTTGGCGATGAAATCGGGCGAATACAGGATGCCGCGCTTCTTGAGGTGTGCGCCTTCCTGGTTTGGATTCAGCAGTTGATTGTTGGCTGTGCCGCAGACGATCTCGCAGTGCAAGTTGGCGACCATGGTGTGATCAAGCACACCACCCATCGCGCACGGCGCGAGGATGTCGAGCTTCTCGTGGAAGAGGTTGCGATCATTGCCGAGCGCCACACAGCCGAGTTCCTCGACGGCGCGCTTCATGGTGGGGATATGAACGTCGGTCACCATGACTGCGGCACCGGCGGCGCGCAACAGCTTCGCAAGCTTGTAGCCCGTCGCGCCGCATCCCTGCACACCGACCGAGAGATTCGAGAAGTCAACCTTCCGCCCGAGGTGGCGCAGACATGCCTTCATCGAGTTGAAGCAACCAAGCGCTGTCCACGGCGATGGATCGCCGCCGTGTGAGACGGCCTCACCGCCCATGATGTGGCGTGACTCTTGTGCCATCCAGTCGCAGAACTGCGGACTTACGCCGACATCTTCCGCAGCGATGTAGGCGCCGTTGAAACTCTCGACGAAGCGACCCATCGCCCGTCCCTGAGCTTCCGTCGGCTGGTCGCCCTGCTTCTTCAGCAGGATCACGCTCTTGCCGCCGCCGAGTGCGAGATCCGCGGCGGCGTTCTTGAACGTCATGCCTTCGGAGAGACGCAGCACATCGAAGATCGCATCGTTGTCATTCGAGTAGAAGAAGCGGCGCGTTCCGCCGAGCGCGTTCCCCAGCACCGTCGAGTGGATGGCGATGATGGCGCGCAGTCCCGTGGCCGGGTCATTGCAGATGGCGACGCGCTCATGACCGTGCTGAACCATGCTCTCAAGAATGTGCATGCGGGACTCCAAATAGGGGGGTGAAATGGGAATTCGAGATCAGGTGAAACCGTGCGGCACTTTGGCCACGGAGGGTGGAGGCTAGCGGTAGACCTCGGTCTGCTCCAAGTCTCGAGTGCATGCTTCTTGCCAACCGTTTGCGGTGAAGAGACTTGTGGATCACACCTTGCTGCCGTGGAACGCCGTTCCGCTGCCGAACTGCTTGATGCCATCGGTGGGCACGGGTCGACCTGTGCCGCGCGCGGCCATGACAGGCGTGCGCTCGGGGATCGAGTAATCCGCGTTGCCGAGGAGGTCGGCGCGATCGAGGACGGAATCCGCGCAACTGCGGGCGATTCCATCATGGTTCCAGCGCAGTGAGCGCGTCTCGTCATCAATGCGCGCATTGGCGATGGCGCAGACTTCGTCAACGACCTTCAGTTCGTGAACGAGGTCTGCACCCTGCAGTCCCGCGCGAATGTTCGCATCGCATCGGCTGAGCGTGCAGGTCATCGCATGGATCCAGAGCGCGCAGTTGGACAGGCGCGCCTGAATGAACTGGTTGTTGATGAGCGACTCCTGATGCTCAAGATTCATCATCTTGGTGTTGTAAGAGTGGTCTCGAATACGGAACATCAGTTCCTGCGCGTGTCGCTGAAGTTTCGGGTGCAACTTGGTGAACTTGGGCACCGAGCGCCGCATGGACATGAAGAGTTCGCCGCCAAGTCGCACCGCAGCGCCAAGCCGACGGATCGGGTTCTTCTTGATGTCGAGCATCCATTCGCCAAGTTGCTTCGATCCCCACGCCCACAGGAAGGTGTGCATGACTTCGTTCGCACCTTCCACGATGGTGTTGATGCGTGAATCGCGCCAGATTCGCTCGACGTGGTTTTCCGTCATGTACGACTCGCCGCCCATGATCTGGAGTGCGTCGTTCACGGTCTGGTAGCCGTACTCGCTGCAGAACACCTTGCATATCGCAGTCTCGAGCATGATGTCGCTGTCGCCGCGGTCGAGGAAGCCCGTGGTCATGTAGAGCATTGCGTCCATCGCATAGACGTAGGCAGCGCAGCGAGCGAGTCGTTCCTTCACGAGATCGAATTCGCCGAGCGAACGGTCGAACTGATGGCGGTACTTCGCCCACTTCGTCGCTTGCTCGAAGGCATATCGCGCGCCGCCAAGCATGCCTGCGGAGAGCGTGCAGCGTCCGTAGTTGAGACAGGTGAGCGCGACATTCAGCCCACGCCCTTCCTTGTGGAGGAGGTTTTCGCGCGGCACGCGGACATTCGTGAACTTGATGCGCGCCTGCCACGTGCCACGGATGCCGCACTTGGACCGGTTGCGGCTGAAGATGTCGACCCCCTCCATGTCGGGCGTGCAGATCAGCGCCGTGACCACCTCCTGGGTCTTGCCGGTCTTGGGGTCGGTGACACGCTGCTTCGCCATCACCGTGAAGAGTCCGCTGAGTGCGCCGGATGTCGCCCACTTCTTCTCGCCGTTGAGCACAAACTGCTGACCATCTTCGCTGACTTCACAGTGCGTTTCCTGTCCACCCGCATCACACCCGACGTTTGGCTCGCTGAGGCAGAACGCGCTGAGCGTGTCCTTTGCCAAGCGCGGCAAGAAGCGCTGCTTCTGCTCGGGTGTGCCGAACAGCATGAGCGCCTTGCAGCCGATGGACTGGTGCGCGGAGACCAGCACGGCAGTCGATCCGCATGTGCGTCCGATGCGTTCGAGTGCGCGGTTGTAGCTGGTGATGCCGAAGCCGCCGCCACCGAACTCGCGGCCGATCGTCATGCCGAGAACGCCGAGGTCGAACAGTTTCTGCACGACCCATTCAGGAATGTTCTGCTCCTGATCGATCAGATGGGTCGGGTGTTCGGTGCGCAGGTACTGGTCGAGACGCGCAAGCAATTCGTTGCAGCGTTCCGTCTCATCGCGTGCGATGGTCGGGTAGGGCAGCACCGCGTCCTCACGGAAGTTGCCCCAGAAATAGTTCTTCACGAGGCCCATCGTCTCGGGGTCTGGCCCAAGCATCTCCTGTGCCGCCTCGATCTGCTTGCGGTCTTTCGCGGAGATGTTCTTGAGGTCGCTTGAGAGTGACGATGGTCCTTGATGGGTGGTCATGGCTGTGGTCGAGGGGTGCGAGGTGGTGCAGGTGTCTGCGCGAACGCCCAACGATAGTCAAAAAGCGGCTGCGAATCGCGGAAGGGTTGGTGGAATCGCGGCAGGGTTCGGGGAATCGGTGCTACTGGGCCCGCAGACGGATCACCCAACGTCAGCGCAGAACGGTTCAGCCGCGCAGGAACTGTTCGAGTTTCCCCCTCGCAAACGGTGTATGGCGAAGGGCGATAAGTCGGGCGCGCTCCAGCGCAAGGGCGGCTGTCCAACCCGATGCGCAACCCGCTTCGACGCAGTCGAACACGGCAGTCGCGGCGTCGGAAGTGGGCACGGATCCGCGCGCCTGCGCAAGGGCCGCCCGGATGCGCGGGGCATCCGCTGGCGTGATCGCACGTGGATTTGGGAGCGGGCGCGTCCGCGGATGTGCGGCGAGCCACGCGCACGCGGAGGGCAGCGCATCGGCGATGGCGTTCACGGTGCAATCCAAAAGTCCGTGCGGTGCCTCGATCACCAAAGATGTCGTGCCGGTTGCCGTTGCAGCGATGGCCGTGGCAGGATCGATGCGCGCAGGGAGCATCTGGGTGCCGCCCCAGCCGGGGCAAATCCCCAGACCGCACTCGGGGAGTCCGATTCGCCACGGCTTGTCTGCGCTGTCGGGGAGGACGCCCAGCACGCCATCGCAGTGCATGGCAACTTCGAGTCCACCACCGAGCGCCGCCTTGTGGACGATGGCGATCGACGGGCAGCGCATGGAGTGCAACTTGGCGAATGCCGCCGTGCCCGCCTGCAGGTAGGCATCGAGCGCGGGGTCATCGAGCGCATCAATCTCGGCGAGGTCGGCGCCCGCAATGAAGACGCGCTCGCTCGACGAACGCAGGATCAATCCCCGCGGTCCTGATGCGGCGACCGCATCGAGCGTCTGAGCCATCTGTGCGATGAGCCAACTGTCGAGAACGACGACGCCGCCACGAGGTTTCGCTGGATTGGGCGTGAGCGTGACGATGGCGATGCCGTCGGTCGTAGTTTCGGTGGGAAGCATCGGGGGAGTTCGTTGTGCGGAGGCTCGGGGTCAGCGAGGCGGATGCGCCGCAGGACCGCCCTGCGGCTTCGGCGCGTAGAGGCGCGTCAGCGAGGCCTGCGCTTCGGGCCCCGCGATGACTCGTGCCGACAGTTCCGCCGCCTCAGCCGCGATCTTCTCATCGAGCGATCCGTCGAGTTCATTCAGCATTCGCTTGGTGCACGCGAGCGCATTCGCGCCGCCCGTCGCGAGCCGAGCGGCAAGGGTCGCAACCTCGGCATCGAGATCGGCGGCGGGAACGCAGCGCGTCACGAGTCCGCGCGCGGCAGCTTCTTCGCCGCCCATCGTTCCACCCGCGAGCAGCATGGCGCGCGCAGGTCCCGCACCGATGCGCCGCACAAGCCACGGCGCAACGACGGCAGGGCAGACACCGAGGTCGACCTCCGGGTAACCGAGCTTCGCTTCGGGGTGCGTGATCGCGAAATCGCAGACCACCGCGAGTCCGCAGCCGCCGCCGATCGCGGCGCCTTGCACACGCGCGATGGTCGGCACGGGAAGTTGCCGAAGCGCCAGAAGCGCAGATGAAAGTCCGCGCAGCATGTCGCCCATGCGAACAGCATCATGCAGAACGCCCTTGAGATCCATGCCTGCGCAGAAGCACTTGCCTTCACCCGCGAGCACGATCGATCGGATGGCGCTCCGCTTGCTGTTGCACTCTGCAGCGGCAGCATCGATGCACCGTCGCAGCGCAGCGATGGTGTCGCAGTCGAGCGCATTCCGTGCTTCGGCTCGGCGCAGCAGAATCGTTGCGCAGCCATCTGCAATCGTGAGGGAAGCGCGCTCGGTCATGGTGCGTTCAAGGGTAGTGGAGCGCTTCGGCCTCGCGGACGCCGCGAAGCGCAGCGGATCACGCACGCGAACGCCGCTGCTGCCAGAACGACTCCAGCATGCTGCGCGACTCGGCGGTGCGACACACATCGATCGTGGCTTGAACTGCGCGGGTTGCGGCCGCGCCGAGAAATCCCGCCGCGTCCGTGCCGTCCACTTGGTTGAGCCACGCCTTCGTGGTGCGCAGGGCGTGCGGACCCTTCGCACAGAGCGACTCTGCCAAGGCGGCAACAGCAGCGTGGAGCGTGCGTTCATCCGCATGCACCGACTGCACCATGCCAAGCGATTCCGCCTGCCGCGCAGTAATGATCTCACCCGAGAGCGCGATGCGACGAGCGGCGCCGAGACCTGCCGTGGCAAGCAGAACGGGAACATTCACCGCGGGCGACACACCGATGCGGTGAACGGGGTAGCCAAAGGTCGCATCCGCCGAGGCGTGCACGATGTCGCAGGACATCACGAGCGCGCATCCGCCCGCGAGTGCGGCTCCCTGCACCCGTGCGACGACGACCGCTGGAAGCGCACGGATCCGCGCCGTGAGCCGCCCGAGCCGATCCACGAAGGTCGGCAGGAGTGCAGCGTCTTGCACACACGCTTCGAGATCGAAGCCGGCACAGAATGCGCTGCCAGTTGCGCCAAGAACGATGACCGAGGGAGGGTCGCTGACTTCAGGCGCAGTCGCCAAATCCAGTGCCCGCTCCAGCTGATCGAAGAGCGCCGTGCCGAGTGCGTTTCGGCGGCGGGGATCGTTCAACGTGATGGTCAGCAGCCGACCTGCCCGTTGCGAGATGATCAGTGGTTGCTCGTTGGTCGTCATGCGATCGGAGGCGGGAGGCATCCGATGACGGCGCAGGGTAATGTTCGCAGTGAACCAATGTCCTCACGAGCGAAGCAAATTTGGTTGGTCCGACATGCCGAGACCGAGTGGAGTGCCAACGGGCGCCATACCGGGCGGAGTGACATTCCACTGACACCGTCGGGCATTGCGCGGGCGAAGGGTCTTGCGCCCGCGTTGGCTGCGGAGCGCTTTGACTTGGTGTTGTCGAGCCCGCGCAGCCGCGCACTCGAGACGGCTCGCAACGCGGGGTTCCGCAGCACGGTCGAGGTGGAGGAGGCGCTCGCGGAGTGGGATTACGGTGACTACGAGGGGCTGACTTCAGTGGAGATCGCGGCGCGCAGTCCGGGGTGGGATCTCTGGTGCGCAGGCTGCCCAGGCGGCGAGGAGATCGATGCGGTCGCCGCTCGTGCCCAACGCGTGATCAAGCGCTGCCTTGCATCACCCGGGAACGCACTGCTGTTCTCTCATGGGCACTTCACGCGAATGCTCGCCGCGGTGTGGCTGGAGTTGACGCCGACACGCGGGCGCAGTTTCGGATTGAAGGCGGGGTCGATCAGCGTGCTCGGATTCGAGCATGAAAACCGTGTGATATGGCAGTGGGACCGTGTCGACGCGTTCGAGGGGCATTGACCATGTCACCCGAAGAGAAACACGGCGACGACGGCATCGTCGACCCGACCATGGAGAGCGCGGAGGATGTGCGGGTCGATGACCTGATCGAATCGGATGCGCCAGTCGAGCAGATCGCCGAGGCTGTTGAGGCGCAAGAGGCCGCGGACGCTGCAGACACGCTGGAGACCCTGCCGAAGGATGAGGCATCCGATGTCGTCAGCGAGATGGATGTGGATGCGGCAGCCGACGCGCTGAGTCACATGGTCACGCCGCTTGCAGTCAGCGTTCTCGAGGACCTGATCGACGATGACCCCACCTATGCAGGGCGTGTGCTCGCGGAGATGGCGCCCGATGATGCGACGGACCTTTTGCAGGCGATGCCCAAGGCGGACCGCGACCGTTTGCTGTCTCTGATGGGACGCGATACCGCATCACGCATTCGTGAGTTGATGGTCTATCCGAAGGAGACTGCCGGCGGCATGATGACGACGCAGTACCTCTCGGTGCGCGAGCAGGAAACCGTCAGCGAGGCGATCGAGCACATCCGCCGCGGGGAGCCCGTCGAAAGCGCACAGCAGGCATTCGTGACGGATCGAAAGGGTCGGCTCCTGGGCACGATTGGTTTGCAGCGGCTGTTGGTCTCGCGCAGTCAAGAGCGAATCGGCGAGATCTGCGAGCGCCGCGTGGATGCGGTGCTGCCCGACATGGACCGTGAAGTGGTCGCGCGCGAGTTCGAACGGTACGACTATCTGGAACTGCCGGTGGTGGACTCGTCACAGCGCCTGCTCGGCATCGTGACGGTGGACGACGTGATCGACATCATCCGTGCCGAGGGGACGGAGGACGCGCAGCGCATGGTGGGTGCGGGCAGGGAGGAGGGCGTCTACTCCACGGTGCGCCAGAAACTCCGTGGGCGCTTTCCGTGGATGCTCGTGAATCTGTTCACGAGTGCGCTCGCCGCGATCGTCGTGTTTCAGTTCGAGGGAGTGATCGCCGAGATTGCGCTGCTCGCGGTCCTCATGCCGATCATCGCCAATCAGTCGGGCAACGCCGGTCAGCAGTCGCTCGCCGTCACACTGCGCGGCATTGTGCTCGATGAGATTTCGAGCACGCGTGCGTTCACGCATGTGAGGCGTGAACTGACTGCGGGTCTGCTCAATGGCGTGTTCTGCGGACTGCTCGTGGGTGGTGCGGTCGCCGCGATCCGACTGGCAACGGGGTCTTCGTGGCATCTGGGCGCGGTGATTGCGGCAAGCATGAGTGTGACGCTCATGATCGGCTGTGCGACAGGAAGCGCGATGCCGATCATCGTCCGGCGACTCGGATTCGACCCAGCCACCGCATCGACCATCTTCCTGACGATGGTCACCGACAGCGTGAGTTTCCTCGTGTTTCTCGGTCTTGCGAGCCTCTTCAGCGCATGGATCATGCCGTGACGCCCGGCGCGTGGTTCGACACGCTGGTGAAGCCCTCGTGGAATCCGCCCTCGTGGGTCTTCGGACCAGTCTGGACGATCCTCTACATCATGATCGCCATTGCTGCGGTTCGACTGCTGCAGGATGCGGGATGGACACGCGGACGGTGGGCGATCATCCTGTTCGCGCTTCAGTTGGCGCTCAACCTTCTTTGGCCATGGATCTTCTTCTCACGGCAGGCCATCGGGTGGGCATTCGTGGACATTGTGCTGTTGTGGGCAGTCCTGGGCGTCACCATCGTGCTCTGCTGGCGCGTGTCGTTTGGAAGCGCACTGCTGCTGTTGCCTTACTTCGCGTGGGTGTCGTTCGCATCAGTTCTGAACGGCACCTTTTGGTGGTTGAACCGAGGGGGCTCGGCGGGAACATAATCTCCAACTCCAGAGCGCCTCGATGTCCGGACCATCCGAGCAACCACCGCTTCCAACGAACGCTGCCACCGTGCAGGGCGCGGCACATTCGCGCATCCACCTCGCACTTGATGGGCGGCAACTTGGATCGTTCGACATTGCCCAAGTGAACGCCAAACTGCGCACAGGTGAACTGCCCGCGCTTGGCACCTTGGCTTGGTATCCAGGGCAGCGAGAATGGATGGCGCTCGACCGCATCCCTGGAGTGCATGTGCCTCTGACGCCGCCGCAGTTCGGTGAGCCTTCGATGCAGAGCAGTGTGCCGATCGCCACGGGCGATGCGACAGGGGGAATCATTCCATACAAGAATCCTCCGGCGCTGATCGGCTACTACGTTGGCATCGCGAGTTTGATTCCCGTTGTGGGATTGGTGGCGGGTCCAATCGCAGTCGTGCTTGGCATCATGGGTCTGATTCGGCGTGCGAAACAGCCGGCGATTCGCGGTGCAGCGCACGCTTGGGTCGCGATGATTGTCGGCGGCGGATCGTTCATCGTGCAACTCACCTTCACCATTTTGTGGCTTGTAGCTGTTCGGTAGCCTGCCCCGCATGCGTGTGGCGCACCACTTCGTGACGCGAGAATCCGCGCGGGCGATCGCGATTCTGACGCTGCTGTGCATCGGAGCTGCTGCTGCCCGACCGCAGGGGAGCACTGCACCCGCGCAGCCCGCATCTGCGCAGCCAGCGCCAGCACAGCCAGCGCCAGCACAGCCAGCGCTAGCACAGCCGGCGCCCGCGCAGCCGGCGCCCGCGGCGAAGTCAGGCGCGACCATTCGCGGCACATTGCCGATCGTTCCACGCAAGCGACCGCAGGTGAAGGAGTATGGCGCACAGCCAGCGATCAAAGTGGAAGCACCCGATGCATCGATGAGCGTCGTGTGGATCGGATCGGGCTTCGCGCCGATCGATGGCAGCAGCGTGCCTGTGCAGTCGATCACGCAGTCTGGCTATCAGTTCCGACCTGAGGTCACGGTGATCCAGTCTGGCACGCGGGTTGCGTTCCCCAACAGCGATGAGAACTATCACAGCGTGTTCAGCCTCTCGGAGAACCAGCAGTTCGATGTTGGGCGCTATGTGAAGGGGGAAGAGCCCGAGCCGAAGGCATTCGTGACACCAGGCGTGGTGGATCTGTTCTGCGACGTGCACGACCACATGCGTGGACACATCATTGTGACGGATACGCCGTGGTTCGCACGCAGCGATTCGGCAGGCAAGTTCGAGATTGCGGGGATCGCACCGGGCAAGCACGCGGTGCGCATCTGGGTTGGTCCGCGGCGCAAACTGATCGAGAAGGAAGTGGAAGTGCAGGAGGGGCAGGTCCTCGAAGTGGACTGGTCGTCCACCGACGGATCGCCGAGCAAGTGACTTTCGCTGCAAAGCTCTCCCTCGCGATCACGCTCGTGGTCGTGGTCGCGCTGAGTGTGGCGGCAGCCGTGGGCGGACCTGCCGCACGTGCGTCGTATGTGATGGCGCTTGAGAACACGCTCGCGGCGCAGGTGGACGGCGCGATGTCCGCGCAGCGACTGCGCGTGGATGCCGTACGGGACGAGGTGGAACGCCTCGCGCGCTCGCCCCGCGTTGTTGCCGCGATGAGTTCCACGGATGGTTCGGTGGTCGCGAAGACAGCCGAGGATGAACTCCGTTTCGCTCTGCAAACTGGCGGCGGTGGATCCACATTCGTGTTTCTTGATCTTGATGGTGGTGTCGTCGCGCTTCGGCGGGGTGCCGAAGATGCGACCCGACCGATCGCGGCCGCACTCGGTCCGCTCGTTCGTGGGCGCGATGCGACGGCGCTGCTCTATCTCGCGGTGGACGGTCGTGTCACCGAAGCGGTGGTTGCGCCTGTGGTGGACATCGGTGTCGACGAACAGCTTGGGTTTCTTGCGCTGTGCGTTCCATTTGTTGCGCCCAAGCCGCTTGAGTTGCCGGACAGGTCAGTACTCCGCGTCGGGCTCCGAGTTGGGGATCAGGTGTTCGGCGGTGAGATGCCCGATGCCATGCGCAGCGCGGCAGCAGCCGCGTTCAACTCCGGAGGCATCGCTGGTGGCAGCACGGACATCGCGTTTGTCGTGGCGGGCGAGCCGATGATCGCGTACGCACAGACCATCGCCGAACGGCCGCTCGCGCAGTATGTCGCGGTGGCAAGCCTCGCAGGCACGACACGCGCAGTGCAGTCGCTGATGGTTCGCCTGCTGCTTGCGGGTGCCGTTGCACTCGGTGCAGGTCTCGCTATCGCCGCGTGGATTGCGCGGAGCCTCTCGCGACCTGTTGCAGACATGAGCAGTGCAGCGCGTGCGATTGAAAAGGGTGACTACACGGTGCGCGTTCCCGTGCGCGATCGCGGTGAACTCGGGCAGCTCGCGACTCGATTCAATGAGATGGGCGCCGGGCTTGCGCTGCGCGATCAGTACCGCCGTGTGCTTGATGTGGTCACCGATCCGGAGGTCGCCGAGGAATTGCTTGCTGGAAAGCTCGACCTCGGCGGCAGCAGCAAGGAGGTGGGCGTGCTCTTCTGCGACATTCGTGGCTTCACACCGCTCACGGAGCACATGGATCCACCGCAAGTCATCACGATGCTGAATGAGCACATGACGCTGCTCACAAAGGTCGCCTATGACCACGGAGGTGTGGTGGACAAGTTTGTGGGCGACCTCATCATGGTCACATTCGGTGCGCCCAAGAGTGCGGCAGACGATGCACGACGTCTTGCACGCTGCGCACTCGCGATGGTGCACGCGCGCGCGAAGGCGAACGAGGGCTCCACACGACCGATTCGCATCGGGATCGGCTGTGCGTTCGGCACGGTTGTGGCAGGCTGCATGGGCAGCACGCAGCGGCTCGATTACACGGTGCTTGGTGCGCGCGTCAATCTGGCCGCACGCCTCTGTTCCAAGGCACCGGCCATGTCCGTTTACATTGATGCGGGCGTGATGGACCGAATCGAGTCAGCATCGGTGCAGGAACTGCCGCCACTTGATGCGAAGGGGTTCTCGGAGCCCATTCGCGCGTTCGAACTGATGGCGATCGGCGATCTGCAGGCACGACCAGCAGCGAAGGACAACACATGAGCAGTGGCAGATTCGACACGTCCCTGATGGTCATGCTGTGCGTGTGTGCGGGGTGGCTCGCACCTGCTGCCGTGCGCGCCGGCGATCCGCTTGACGACATCGTCGATCAGATACGCGACTTCACATCTTTCCAGAACGAGAAGGGTGATGTATCGCTTGACTTCGACTTCTACGCGACAGTCGACAACTGGGTGATCTCGCAGCCACCGCCTGGCATCATGGTGACAGGGCAGAACTATCTGAACTCACCGCGGCTGAGCATGCTCGGCACGCTGCAGGTTCAGGAGTGGCTCTCCATCTTTGCGCTCGGCGATGTGGACCGCGGGTTCGATCCGACCGATGGCTCCATTCAGATTCGCCCGGACGTGTACTACGCGAAGATCAGTCCGTTTGGTGGCGTACTGCAGGGCAAGTTCGGTGCCATTCCGACCAGTTACGGCCAGTGGGTGAATCGCCACTTCAGTTGGCAGAACCCGCTGGTGAACGCACCGCTTGCATACGAGTGGTTCATGGGAGTTCGCGGCGATACGGCGACCATCACGCCCAAGACGGCGACGGCGAATCGAAGCACATGGCTCCCGATCATCTGGGGACCGAGTTACACCAGTGGCGGCCAGTTCAACGGAACGATTGACCGTTTCGACTGGGCGTTCGAGTTCAAGAATGATGCGCTCAGTTCCGCCGTGCCGTATTGGCAGCTGTGGGAGAACCCACTCAATGGCAGCGCGTTGACATACACGGGTCGGCTCGGCTGGCGCCCGACAACCGAGTGGAACATCGGCGCGAGTGGCAGCACGGGTTCGTATGTCGTTCCGAACTCTTTCCCGGGGTGGCAGAACTATCTGCAGAACAATGTGGGCGTGGATGTTTCTTGGGCCCACGGCGATCTGGAGTTGTGGGGCGAAGCGAACTGGTCAAGCTTCGATATCCGATCGAGCCCACTGTCGCAGGCTGGAACGGTCGGCGTGGTGAGTTACTTCATGGAAACGCGCTGGCGCTTTGATGCGCAGTGGTGGCTTGCGGGGCGCTGGAACCAGCAGCTCTATGGCGACACACCAGGAAGCAATGACTCCTGGGACAACGATGTCTGGCGCATCGATGCGTGCATGGGTTGGCGCGTCAACCGAACGCTGACCGTGAAGACGCAGTTCAGTTACACGGACGAGTCCGGACCGCCGCCGACCGGTCAACCGAACAAGCAGGGACAGTATGTCTTCGATCTGCAGCTGGTGTTCGCGTTCTGATCGCGTTCAGCGGTGAGCATCCATCCCATCGCAGGTGCAGACAAGATTGCGGTCACCGTAGGGATTGTCGACGCGCCCGACCGAGGGCCAGAACTTCGACTCGCGCAGCCACGGGGCGGGATAGGCGGCCTGCTCTCGCGAGTAGGCGTGCGTCCATGTGTCCGCGCTCACCGCCGCAGCCGTATGAGGTGCATTTCGGAGCGGGTTGTCGTTGCGGTCCGATCGACCTTCTTCGATCGCCTTGATCTCGCCGCGAATGGCGATCAGCGCATCGCAGAATCGATCCAGTTCTGCGCGCGACTCGGACTCGGTCGGCTCGATCATCAACGTGCCCGGCACTGGCCAACTCATGGTGGGCGCGTGGAAGCCAAAGTCCATCAGGCGCTTCGCAACATCATCGATGCGGATACCCGCCGACTTCTCGAACGGCCTGCAGTCCACGATGAATTCATGCGCGCATCGACCCTGTGCGTTCGTGTAGAGGATCGTGTAGTGCGGCGCGAGCCGAGCGGCCATGTAGTTGGCATTCAGGATGGCCACTTCGGTGGCGCGGCGCAGTCCGCGTGCGCCCATCATCGCGATGTACATCCACGAGATCACGAGAATCGATGCGCTGCCATACGGCGCAGCAGAGATCGCCCCGATCGCATGCCGACCCGCCGACTCAGGACGCAGGACCGGGTGGCTCGGGAGGAAGTCGCGCAGGTGCTCAGCGACACCGATCGGACCCATGCCAGGCCCACCGCCGCCATGCGGAATGCAGAAGGTCTTGTGCAGATTCAGGTGGCAGACATCTGCGCCGATATGACCTGGGCTCGTGAGCCCAACCTGCGCGTTCATGTTGGCGCCATCCATATAGACCTGTCCGCCGTGCTTGTGCACGATGGCGCAGACCTTGCGGATGCCTTCCTCGAACACGCCGTGCGTGGAGGGGTAGGTGATCATGCACGCTGCGAGTGCCGAGGAATGTGCGGCAGCTTTCGCTTCGAGATCCTCCACATCGATGTTGCCTTCCGCATCGCATCCGACAGGCACGACCTTCATGCCCGCAACGACGGCGGACGCCGGATTTGTTCCGTGTGCGGAGACGGGGATGAGGCACACATTGCGGTGCGCTTCGCCACGGTGTTCGTGGTAGGCGCGGATGACGAGCAGCCCCGCGTACTCGCCCTGCGATCCCGCATTGGGCTGCAGGCTGATCGCCGCGTAGCCAGTGATTTCGCAGAGCCACGACTCGAGCGAGCGGAAGAGTTCTGCGTAGCCACGCCACTGTTCAGCGGGCGCGAAGGGATGCAGTTGCCCGAACTCCGGCCATGTGACGGGCACCATCTCGCTGGTGGCGTTCAACTTCATCGTGCATGACCCAAGCGTGATCATCGAGTGCACGAGGCTCAGGTCCTTGGAGACGAGGCGGTGGATGTACCGCAGCAGTTCATGTTCGCCGTGGTGGGAGTGGAACACGGGGTTCGTCATGAACGCCGTGGATCGCATGAAGACAGGTGGGATGCAGGATGCGCCCGCAGTCACCGTCGGAACATTCTTCGTCTGCGCGTTCGCGAAGAGCCGCAGGAGGCCGTTCACATCCGCCTGAGAAGTGGCTTCGTCGAGCGTGATGCCGATGGAGCCATCCGCGTAGTGACGCAAGTTCATCCCAGCGGTGGCTGCCGCCGCATGCACATCGGAAGCGCTTCGTCCGGCGCCGAGCCGCACGCGCAGCGTGTCAAAGAAGGCTCCGCGGCCGACGTCGTGGCCGAGCGCTGCCAGTCCTCGCGCGAGTCCAGCCGTGAGCGCATGAATGCGCTCTGCGATGCGGCGAAGGCCATCGGGACCGTGGTACACGCCGTACATGCTCGCCATCACAGCGAGCAACACTTGCGCCGTGCAGATGTTGCTCGTCGCGCGGTCGCGCTTGATGTGCTGCTCGCGGGTCTGGATTGCCATGCGGAGGGCGCGGTTGCCGTGCACGTCGCGCGAGACACCGATGATGCGTCCGGGCAGCTTTCGCACATGTGCTTCGCCGGTCGCGATGAACGCGGCGTGTGGACCACCAAAGCCCATCGGCACGCCAAAGCGCTGCGCACTTCCAACGGCAATGTCCGCGCCCCAGGACGCGGGTGGTGCGAGCAATGTCAGCGCGAGGGGATCGCACGCAGCCACGAGGAGCGCTCCAACATCATGCATCCTTGTCGCGAAATCGCGGTAACACTCGATGCGCCCATCCGTGGTCGGGTACTGCACGAGCGCGCCGCAGAAGTCCTTGGTCGGCGTGAAGGTCGATGGATTTCCAACCTCGATCCGCATACCAAGCCACTTGGCGCGAG
>VGXN01000011.1 GCA_016873335.1 Phycisphaerae bacterium
AGCGCCTTCACACTTGTGGAGTTGCTGGTCGTAGTTGGCGTGATTGTGATCCTCGTCGGGCTTCTTGTGCCCGCGCTCGCTGGGGTGCAGCGGCAAGCGCGAACCGCAAGTGACCTGTCTGCGCTGCGATCGTTGTCCATGGCTCACACCGCCTACATGAATGTGCACAAGGAGCACTTTGTTGATGCTGGGCTCCCGCACGGTGGCGCCGGAAGTCCGCTGGCATCGTTTGTCACGACGCTGCGTCCGTACCTCGATCATCCCATCGCACTGCGCGGACCACTCGATCAGTCGAGTCGCTGGCCTGCGGATCAGGGTGGTTCCGCCGATCCTGCACTCGGTCCCGTTCGAGTCACCAGTTACGGTCTGAACAACTACATCTCGCGCAACTACTCGCCCGCAGCTGCCTTGGAGGGACCGGGCGCGGGCTGCGATCGGCTGACAGAGGTGCGCAAGCCAGACGAGACGGTGTGCTTCCTGCTGATGGCCGAGGAGGGTGACTTTGCGCTCGCCGATCACCCCCATGTGGAGACATGGTGCGGTCTTTCTGAAACGGATGTCCCAACGATGGCTGCAACACAGGTGGCGATCAACGCCGTCGATCGGTACAAGCCCGCGCGTCCCTCGCTCTCCAATTACTCCTTCCTCGACGGTCACACACGAACACATGAGTTCGATGATCTGTGGATCGACTGCAACCGCAACCGCTTTGACCCTGAGCCGCAGGCACCGACATCATGAACAACACAGTCATCCATCAGACGGCGGCAGACCGAGTATGCACCATCGTTGTCGCTGCTCTCGCCTCTGCGATCATCTCGCTGAATGATGCGCATGCGCAGGGTCATGTCGGCGATGTCGGACTGGATGTTGCGACCAATGGACAGATCACGACCCACGAAATCACTTCAGGCGGAATCGGATCAGAAAGACGCGTCTTCCGCGCGATCTTCGGCGATACGGGCATCGCGGCATTCACATCGAATCCTGGCTTCGATGCCCTGCCCGGCACCTTCAGCACCGCCTATCGGATCGGATTCAACATTCGCACCGCACTCGCGGTCTGGAACGGCACTGCGTTCGAAGCGACCGATCCCGCCGGGCCGCTCGCAGGCGAGCGTCTGAAGATCTCGTTCATCACTTCCAATGTCACGAGCAACGCGGGAAGCGTTCCAGGTTTCTCGCTCGCCGTGCAGTCGGATGGAGGTTGGCATCGGCACCTCTCGTTCAATCTCCTTGCCGCAACGGGCACTCCCGCGCCCACCCCTGGCATCTACCTGCTCGAACTGGAACTGTGGTCCACCGACCCGGGCGTTCTGCAGAGCAAGCCTCTTTGGATGGTCATGAACCATGCGTCCACAACAGACGCACACGACGCTGCGGCAGCATGGGTCATCGACAACTTCCTCCCGAACCCCTGCCCCGCAGATGTGCAAACGGATGGCGTCGTGAACGGACAGGATCTTGCCGTCGTGTTGAGCGGTTGGGGCGGATCTGGTGCGGCCGATATCGACGGCAGTGGCATCGTCGACGGCAGCGATCTCACCATCTTGCTCGGCGCATGGGGAGAGTGCCCATGACCGCTTCTCACTTCAATCCCTTCTGTGACAGTCGTAGCGCACGGGCGAATGCTGCGATTGTCTTTGTCCCCTTCGCCCAAGTCCCTTTCGAGGAGTACCTTTCATGTCTCTGCGTTCTGTCTCAATCTGTTCCCGACTCGCGGCAGTAGCCGCGGTGGGGCTTCTCTTCTGCGAGTCGCACGCTGCCGCTGACGAAGGCGAAGTGCACCCTGATGCGTTCGTCTGGCAAAGCGGTGGACAACTGCGAACCGCGTCGTGGGATCACGACACCGGCGAAATCATCGATTCCGCCGCGCGCGTGTTCTCCGCCGAATTCGGCGAGGATCCCGAGTTCCCATTCAGCATTGATGAGCCAGGATTCGGCTCCAATCTCGTCGGCACGACGCTTTCCATCAACGTGCTGAGTGGCCTGTCCAGATGGACTGGCAGCGAATTCGCGTCATTCGCTGGCGCGGCGATCAGCGGCGAGTACGGCGGATCAAGCGGCTCTTCCGCGTCAGGTGGGAGCTTCAGCTTCCTCGTGACGGAAGGACTCGATCTGCATCCCAACTTCACGATCAGTGGTGATGCGGGGAACGATCCGATCGCGGGCATCTACTTGCTGGCCATGCAGGCCTCTGCCTCGGGATTCAATTCGAGTGACACCTTCTGGATCGTCTTCAATCTTGGTGCCGATGAGGCGGACCACGATGCGGCGATCGACTGGGTGCAGGGCAATCTTGTTCCAGCGCCAGGTGCGGTTGCGCTCTTGGTTCTCGCAGGAGTCACCAGTCGACGCCGTCGGCGTTGAGAGCCAGCCATCGGTTGGCGTTCTCGCAGGACGCACGGGAATGATCAGCGCGTACCGGATTGGTGCGCGGGTACATACGCCTTGCGTGTGTATTCCGCCACCATCCGGTGCGAGTTGAACTGCAGCGGGACTGTCGCGGCACTTTGAAGGGCCCGCTTGATCCAGTCCATCGGGAGGCCGCTTGCATCGCGTTCATAGAACAGCGGCACCACTTCGCTCTCGAGCCGTTCGTACATGCTGTTCGCATCGAAGGCATCGCGCTCGGCATCGGTCGCGTTGTCACCTGCCGATTCAATCGTCCATCCGTTGGATCCGTCGTAGCCCTCGGGCCACCAGCCATCAAGAATCGACAGATTGAGCCCACCGTGCAGCGGAGGCTTCATGCCGCTCGTGCCGCTCGCCTCGTACGGTCGGATCGGATTGTTCAGCCACACATCGCAGCCCGAGACAAGCATGCGCCCAACATGCATGTCGTAGTCCTCGACGAGCACCACCCTGCCCGCGAAGCGAGGGTCGCGCACCATGTCAAAGACCCGCTGCACATGCACCTGCCCCGCCTCATCGCGCGGGTGCGCCTTGCCCGCGAAGGCGATCTGAACTGGTCGTGCGGCGTTGCAGAGAATTCGCGCAAGGCGCTCGGGGTCGTTGAAGATCAGCGGCGCGCGCTTGTATGTGGCGAAGCGACGTGCAAAGCCGATGGTGAGCACCTGATCATCGAGCAGCCCATAGGTCGCTGCCACTTCGGACTGCCCATCGCCACGGCGCTTGCGCTGCAGCGCAACACGGTCGCGCAGAAAGTGAATGAGACGGTTTCGCAGCCGATTCCGAAGATCCCAAAACGCGCGCGGATCCGCGGAACTCGCACGCGTCCACCCCACTGCCTTCGGCGCCTGCTTCCCGAGCCTCAGCCCGATCTCAGATTGCCAGAACCGTTCCGCATCAGGGTCGATCCATGTCCGCACATGAACCCCATTCGTGATCGAACCAATTGGCACCTTTGCCGCGGGTAGTCGGTAGTGATCCTTCCACATTTCGCGGCTCACCTCACCGTGCAGCTTCGCGACGCCATTCACTCGCTCCGCCATCCGCAGGGCAAGGATCGTCATGCAGAACGGTTCCTTCGCGTTTCCAGCCTCGATGCGTCCAAGATCGAGGAGATCCTGATCGCTCAGCCCAAGCCGTGCCACAGCGGGCGCGACCTCGCGCACGAACATCACTGGGTCGTAGCGGTCGTGACCCGCAACCACTGGGGTGTGGGTCGTGAACACCGTTGCCTGCTTCACACAATCCATCGCCTCGGGGGCGGACATCCCCTGCGCCATGCAATCGGCGACTCGCTGGAGCGGTGCGAGCGCGCTATGCCCCTCGTTGAGATGCAGCACACTGACATGCTCACCAAGCGCGCGGAGCGCGAGCGTGCCACCGATCCCAAGAAGCACCTGCTGCCGAAGGCGAAGTTGCGGTTCGCCTTTGTATAGCCCCTCTGTGAGGCGACGATCCTCGGGCGCGTTCGCCATCAGATCCGTATCCAACAGGTACAACGGAACTCGTCCGACCAACATGCGCCAAATGCGCGCAGTCACGAGTCGACTGCCGATCGGACACGCGATCGTGCGGTGCGTGTCCTCCATCCCCCAACGGTGGAAGTCATAGTTGGGATACAGCACCTGTGTGCCGCCGTCTCGCGCGAGATTCTGGATGTAGTACCCATGGCGATAGGCCAATCCGATGCCAACGAGCGGAATGCCGAGATCCGATGCGCTCTTGAGATGATCGCCCGCGAGAATGCCAAGTCCACCCGCGTACTGCTGAATCGACTCATGCAAACCGTACTCGCTGCAGAAGTATGCGATGCGGAAGCCACGAAGCCGAGCCGCTGCGCCGCGCTGGAACCACGCGCGCTCCGCGAGGTACGCGGCGCGCGCCGCAAGCGCGTCAAAGACACGCTTGACGAACAGCGGATCGCAGGCGAGCGCCTCGAGTCGGGCCGCCGAAGTTCTCTCCAGCGTGGCGAGCGGCGAATGATTGGTCGCACGCCACTCCACAGGATCGAGCGTCTGGAAGACGGACCACGCCTCTTGACTCCAGCACCACCAGAGGTTGGATGCGATGTCGCGAAGATGCGTGACGAGATCATCGCTGCTGATCGATGGGTTGCGCCGCTTGCGAGCCATGGAGTCCCGTATTCCTACCAAGTCTGCTGCATCATGCTCGTCGACGCGCGCGTTTGGACTGGGTGCGCCCTGTCGCCTGCGCCAGAGTGCGAAGCCGATCGGCGCAGCCACGGCGCACAGCCGCCCAGTCCGAGCCGACCCGCCACGTCCAATTCCCAAGCGCAACGCCGGGCACATTCATGCGAGCGCTGGCGCCGAGCCCGAGCACGTCCTGCAGCGGCACCACCGCCAACTGTGCTGGAGAGGCGAACGCCATGCGGATGAGTGCCTGTGCGGGATCGCGCAGCGCATCGGGCCCGCAGATCGCACGCAGCCGCGCAAGCTCGTCGGCTCGGCGCGAGCCGCGCCACTGCACGGTCGTCTCGTTGTCGTGAGTGCCCGTGTAGACCACACTGTCCACCGAATGATGATGCGGCAGTTCGCCTGAATCGTCCCCACCGAACGCGTTGTGCAGAACCTTCATGCCAGGAAGTTGGAACGCCCTCCGAAGCGCCACGACTTCCGAGGTGACGGCACCCAGATCCTCCGCGATGAGGGAGAGTGTGCCCAACCGTTTGCGCGCTGCGCCAAGCACTTCCCTCCCGGGCTGCCGACGCCACGATCCGCGGCGCGCCGTTCGTGCGCCTCTGGGAATCTCATAGGCATGGTGAAAGCCAACGAAATGATCGATACGAACGCCGTCGAAGCGCCGCAGCGCGCTACCAAGTCGGCGGCACCACCAATCAAAGCCCTGTCGACGATGCGCATCCCAACGATAATGCGGATGCCCCCACAACTGTCCCTCCGCAGAAAAGCAGTCGGGTGGAACGCCGGTCACCACGTGCGGTCGTCCGCGTGCATCCAGACGGAAGAGCGCGGGGTTCGATGCGACATCTGCGCTGTCGAGCGGCACGAAGATCGGCACATCGCCAAGCAGCCTGACACCGCGGCGTGCCGCGTGTGCACGCAACCGTTGCCACTGACGATCAAACTGAAACTGCAGGAACGCGTGAAACCCGTTGCCATCCCGCTGATAGCGCGACCAACCATCGAGCCACGCCCGCTCGCGACGCACAAAGGTTCGATACGCGCCCCCCTCGAACCCGCGTCCGAGACGGAACATTTCGAATGCCTCAAGAAAGGCCGGCTCCTTCGCAGCGCGCGCAGCGTCAAAGTTGCAGCGGGCATGAGCCCCTCGCGCCTTCAGCGCCTTCCCCCCAAGACGCCCGGCTGTTCGACGCGCTTCACGCAGGGCTCTTGCGGAGATCAGTCCGTCATCGCGAAGTCCCTCAAGGGAAATGAACAGCGGTTCGCCGGCGAAACTTGATGTGCTCGAATAGGGCGATTCACCAGGACCGACGGGTCCCACTGGCAGCATCTGCCACCAGCCCGCGCCAGCATCTGCGCACCAATCGATGAACGCCAACGCACTGGGACCCGCATCACCGATGGCACAGCCGCCATCGAGACTGCTGATGTGCGCAAGCACACCGAAGGCGCGGCGATCAAGAATCGGATTGGTGCCTTGCTTCACTGCTGCAGCACCCACACGCGACCCGACAATGGCGGCACAGAGATACGCGGGAAAGCATCATCGGAGAGTGAAGCGCCTTCGCCGCCGAACACCGTTTTCCACGATCCACCAAGCCCCGCCACCGGCAACGATGACAGATCCAGTCTCGCCTCACGCGCTGACGCATTGATCGCCACAAGCAGGCACTCCGCAGGCAGGGACCGCATGAACACCCAGACATCCTGTGCATCATCCGTGGTGACCATCTCGAAGGATCCCGTCCGCAGCGCAGGATGCGCGTTGCGGAGCGCGATCACGCGGCGATACCAGTCGAACTGTTCGCGATCGACCTTGTTTTCCTCGGGCTGCTCGTAGGGTTGCAGATCCTCCCACAGCATCGGCTTGCGATTGGTCGGGTCATCGGCACCCCACATTCCAACCTCATCGCCGTAGTACACCATCGGCGCGCCGACGTACACCATCTGCACGAGCGCGACGAGACGTGCTCGCCGGTACTCCTCCGGCCCCGGCTTCCTGCCGTTGTAGGTGGAGTTCTCCTGCTCACGGTTTCCTTTGTCATACTCGTAGTCCGGGTGCAGAAACTTCGACACGATCCGATCCGTGTCGTGGCTGTCCACAAGGTTCTGCAGGACATAGGTCGCTTCAGCGGGGTACGCGCGCCGCAGTTCAGCCAGTCGGCGGTCCATCTCACTGGCGGAGATCTTGCGTTCCTTGTCTCGCATCCATTGCAACATGACTTCTGCAAACGGATAGTTCATCACCGCATCGAACGAACGACCGTCCAGCCAGTCATCGGCGCGTTTCCAAATCTCGCCAACGATGTACGCGTCAGGATTGATGGACTTCACGAGATCACGCCACTCATGCCAGAACGGCATCGCAACCTCGTTGGGCACATCGAGACGCCACCCATCGATGCCATCCGACGGATCTCCATCGCCGTTGGGATCCATCCATCGGCGTGTGACGGCAAAGACATGCTCCTTCACGGCATCGCAGGAGAATCCCCGTTCGTTCTTGCGAAACACGGGAAGTTCCGCAAAGCCCGCCCAGCCGTCGTACTCGAAGGGATCCCACGAGCGCACGCTGAACCAGTCCTTGAATTGGCTGCGTTCTCCCTTCTCCTTCAGATCCCGAAACGCGGGATGGGAGGTGCCAACATGGTTGAACACGCCATCAAGGATGACACGAATGCCGAGCCGCTTTGCCTCGCGAAGGACTTCTAGGAACAACCTGTCCGTTGGCGTCCACTGCCATGTGAGCGGATTGAGCAGATCCTCCGCTGCCTCCGCCTTGGCATAGTCGCCTTTGGTGCCGAAGTGCTCGTCGATGTGCAGAAAGTTCGTCGCGTTGTACTTGTGATGGCTCGGTGCCTGGAAGATGGGGTTCAGATAAATCGCGTTGATCCCCAACTGCTTCAAGTAGCCGAGTTTCTCGCGAAGGCCCGCGAGATCGCCGCCGTAACGCCGCGAGAAGACATCCCACTTGAAGAATGTCGCACCGTTCTGCCCCTCCCACGGACTCAGTCCATACCACTCACCCGTCCAGGGACGACAGGGATCGGGGTTGTTGAGCGGATCACCGTCGCGAAAGCGCTCAAGCATGATCTGATACCAAATCGCATCCTTCGCCCATGCAGGAGTACGAAACAATGCATCGGATGCGGTATTGAGTGAATAGATTCGCTCGTCCTTCAAGCGCTTTGCTCCATCTGAAAAGAGGAATGTGTAGGTCAACTTCGAACCAGTATCAGCCACTTCGATCTCCCACCACGAGAAGGCCTCGTCCGCGCCTGAATCGCGCATGGGCTGGCGGGGCTTGCCTTGCATGGCCAGTTCGCAGCCCTCGACATCATCGCGGAGGGTGCGAACACGCAGCAGAACGGAGCCACTGGGCAGCCGCTGCGCGAATGATGCGCGCTCGGGATCGTGCAGGATAGCCGCGCCTTCGACCTTGCCATCGCCGCGCTTCGCTCGAACCGATCCGAGGTTCGCTTCCGCCCCGAGGCGCAGAACGCTGTTGTTGCCGCCGTGACCGTCCAGTTCCGTGAAGGGGTTTCGAGGATCGGTGGTCCACTGATCGCCATCCACGACAAACTTGTAGAGTTGCGCGCCAGCGGGCAACGTCACCTTGACTCGCCACACACCATCATCGCCACGGGAGAGTGGTGTGCCATTCATGTTCCAACTGTTGAACGATCCCGCGAGGCACACGCTCCGGGCAGGCTTTGTCGGTTGATAAGCGAACGTGCAGTCAAAGCGCCCCCCACCACTCTCGCGGATGTCAACGGACGGAACCTTCGCGAACTGGTTTCTCGGAAGCGATGACTCGATGGTCGGTTCCCGCGGAGGCCAGGAGCGACTGTTGGCATCTTGGTGAGCGACAAACGCCATGCCCGAGGCGGCAAGCGCGACTGCGATGGACAGTTGCCGACCGAACTCCACGAGCATCGCAGAATCATAGGAAGACCGCCGAACACTCTTTGACCGATCTATGCTCTGGGCGATGGTGCGCGCCATCGGACGATCCTTCCAGTGGCTGCTCGCCGCTTGTGCGGTCCTGCTGATCGCATGGGCGTTCATCACAGTCGGGATTCGCGAGTTCGGGCGGTTGCTGTCGAACGATGCCCGCACCGAGATTGTCGTCATGCACTGGTCGGGCGAAGGTGGACAGGAGGAGGACGCGATCGTGGAGGCTGCGCTCGCCCGATTTTCCTCAGAGAATCCTGGCATTCGCGTGCGACGCATCAACCCGGGTGATGCGGGAAGTTTCTACACAAAGCTGCAGACGATGATGGCGTCTGGTGATCCGCCTGATGTGTTCTATGTCGGATCGGAGCGAGTCCCGTCGTTCGTCGACTTGGGGCTGCTGCTGCCCGTGGATGATTTTCTTGCAGCTGACGCGCAGAAGCAGGTCCCAGACCGACTCGACTTGCGCGGCTTCTACCCCGCGACTGTCGCCGCCTTCCGCTTTGACGGTGAACAGTCAGGGCACGGTGCGCTCTATGGCATCCCAAAGGATTTCACCACAGTCGGTTTCTACTGGAACAAGAGCCTGTTCGCGAAGGCAGGCGTCTCGCCGCCGCACGATGACTGGACGTGGGACGACTTCATGGCGGCTGCACGGCGTATCGGCACACTGCCTGACTGCACCGGCGCTGAGTTCGTCACCTGGCCCGCGATGGTTCGCGCGTACCTGATGACCGACGGTCTCGACATCAAGGGCAACTCGTTCGAGACGCTGCGCACGGGCGAACCCGCCGTGTTCGAGTCACTCGATCGTCTGCGCGGATGGCGTCACGATGAGAGAGGCGCACTGACGAGCGGCAAGAGCAAGATCGCCAGTGGTTCAAGCGTCTTCCTTTCTGGAAAGGTCGGCATGGCGGGTCCGTTCGGTCGCTGGGTCGTTCCGAGCTACCGAAAGATTCCTCCACCATCCCAAGGCGGCTTCGACTGGGACTTTGCGCCACTGCCACGCGGAAAGACAAGCGCCAACATCGTGCTCACCGTCTCATGGAGCATCTCCGCGCAGACATCGCATCCGCAGGAGTCATGGCGGCTCGTGCGATTCCTCTCCGGCGAGCGGACACAGCGCGATCTCGCCAAGTTGGGTCTGGCGATCCCCACGATCCGCGCGGTCGCTGAGAGTCCCGCGTTTGCGGATCCTGCCCTACCGCCCGCAAACGATGCGGGCTATCTGCGAGCTGCGGAGATCGCGCAGATCGTGGACTGGCCCGTCAACCCGCAGTTCGAGGCGCTGATGGGATCGCGCCTTGATCAAGGACTGAAGACAGCTGATGTGCCGCTGCCTGAGGCGATCGCCAACTTTGAGCGCGACTGGAACGCTGAGTGTGCGAGCCCTCTGAAGGCTGCATCGCTTCCGCCGATGCCGTGGGATGCCATAGGTCTTGCAGCGATTCTTCTGTTCGTGCTCGTCGTGGGTGTGTGGATGGTTCGGCTGAGAAGCGGCTCGCTGACGGGTCGCGAGCGGGAAGATGAACGCGCCGGCTACGCGCTTGCCTCGCCGTGGATCGTCGGATTCCTGCTGTTCATGGCATTCCCTGTGTTCATGAGCCTGCTCCTCGCGTTCGCACGGTGGAAGGGCGTCTCGCCACTCGCACAGGCGGACTTCGCGGGGACCGCCAACTTCGAGCAGATCTTCACAGCCGACGCGCGCTTCCGCACGAGCATGCGCGTCACCCTTTGGTACGCGCTGATCGCCGTCCCGACAGGTCAGATTCTGGCGCTTCTCGCAGCGCTGCTCATGAACACGAAGGTGCGGGGCATCCACCTCTTTCGCGCGGCTTGGTACCTGCCGAGCGTGCTTGCGGGGGTGGGCGTCTCCGTGCTGTGGCGCTGGGTCTTCGATTCTGATCACGGTCTGATGAACATGGCTCTTGAGCCGCTGCTGAAGCCGCTCGGCATCGTCCCACCAGAGTGGTTCGGTGCGGATGCTGGAGTGTGGGGCGCGCCCGCGTTCGCCATCATGAGCCTTTGGTTCGTGGGCGGAACGATGATGGTGTACCTCGCAGGATTGCAGCAGGTGCCTGCGGATCTGCTCGAGGCTGCGGCAATCGATGGTGCGGGTCCACTGCGCCGATTCTTCTCCGTCACGCTGCCGATGCTGTCGCCGGTGATTCTGTTCAACACCATCATGGCCGTCATCTCCAGTTTTCAGGTCTTCACACAATCCTTCGTGATGACAGGCGGTGAGCCTGGCGATCTCACGCGCTTTCTTGTGCTCTACATCTTCAATCAAGGCTTTGAGTTCTACGAGATGGGATATGCAAGCGCGCTGGCGTGGATCCTGCTCGTCATCGTGCTTGTGCTCACCGCCATCGTGCTGCGTACGAGCAACCGATGGGTGCATGTCGAAGGGGGTGCCAAGTGAGCCCGCGTGGACTTGCACGGTCGTTCGCGTTTCTGCCCCTCACCATCGGCGGCGCCGCGCTGCTCTTCCCGCTTTGGTGGATGGTGGTCGTCAGCCTCGAGACGCCCGAACGCGCTGGTGCCGCGATCACAGGCGGAACAGGTCTGACGCTGTGGCCGCCGAGTCCCCAGTGGCACAACTACCCGGACGCGCTGCGAGAAATGGGTGGCGCAGAACCGTGGTCGGGCTTCACCAATGCGCTCGCGAACTCCGTGGTGGTCACCGTGCTTGTCGTGATCGGCACCATCCTGTCGAGCAGCCTCGTCGGCTATGCATTCGCGCGCCTGCGCTTCCGCGGGCGGGAAGGTCTCTTTCTGGTGATGCTCGGCACCATGATGCTGCCCGGGCAAGTCACGATCATTCCGCTGTTCCTGCTCTTTCGATCACTCGGCTGGATCGACTCGCTGCTGCCGCTCGCAGTGCCCGCGTTCTTTGGGAGCGCGTTCTTCATCTTCATGTATCGACAGTTCATCGCACAACTTCCCGAGTCGCTCTTCGAGGCCGCGCGCATCGACGGCTACGGTCACATTGGCATCTGGCTCCGCATCATTCTTCCTCTCTGCAAGCCCGTGAACGCCATCTGCGCGGTCTTCACATTCGTCGCAGTCTGGAATGACTTCCTCGGACCGCTCGTGTACCTGCACTCCGACGAGCAGGCGACGCTTGCCGTGGCGCTCAATTCCTTTCGAAACCAATACGGCGGTCTTGAGGATGTCCACCTGCTGATGGCAGCGAGCCTCGTCACGATGGTGCCGTGCATCCTGCTGTTCCTCGCGGCGCAGCGGCAGTTTGTGGAAGGGCTTTCGCAGGGCGCCGTCAAGGGATGAAACTGCAATCGACTGAGCGTGCGAGTCTGAGGGAGGTCTGCGACAGACAAGTCAGAACGCCGGGCTGTTGCGATTCTTTCGCAGCCACTCGATCGTCTGCTGCGCGTTGTTGCCCTTGACATCGAGCATCGGTCCCTGCTGCAACAGAGCATCGACCTCCGCCTGCAGCGCGGTGATCTCACCACGAAACTCTGGGTCGATCTTGGCGGAGTCCGACTCCGCCAACTTCTTCGCGATCAGTCGCGCTTGGCTCGTGGCGGTGGAGGCTTGCGTATACATGTTCAGTACCGTTTGCCAAGCCGTGATCGATGCGTCCACATTCTTCTGCCAGGCAACGCTCGACACGCGGGTGAAGCCCCACTGACTGGAGTTGGAGTCGGACCCCGAACTGTTGGTCCACTGGCGCGAATAGGAGCGGCGGTACTGCTGCTTCCGTGGATCACTCGCGCGGGCGATCGATTCAGCCTCCACCATCGCTGCCACGATGGAACGCGCATCCTTCACGGAGCGGAATCCTGTGCGCAGTGCCTCGGCCGCCTGCTTGCGCTCGGTGGCGAGCCGCGACTTCACCTGTGTCAGGATCTTGTCCGCAATCGCAGGGACAGCGATCCACTTCTCCGCTCCAAGTGCCGCACCCACGCTGTCGATGCCTCCCTGCCCTTGCAGTGCGAGTCCCGAAGTGATGAGCTGCGTTCCAGAGAATCCAGTCAATGCATCGGTGCCGCTCGACAGTTTCACCGTTTCGATGTCCGCGGGCGCACTCGTCCCAAAGCGGAGACAGTTGTCGGGCGTTCGCCAAAGAAAGAGATCGAGATTCGGATTCAACATCGCTCGAATGACTTCGCCAGTCGCTTCAGGAGAGATCGTGAAGGGCTGGACTTCTTCGAAGATTCTTCCGACTTCCGCCGAGACATTGGCTGACGGGACATCGCCGCCAGGGGTCCAGTCGATCAGCACCTTGTCACTCGCAGGATCAAGGATCACCAGATAGTCGCAGAGCAGCGGCAGCATGGCGCCTGGACCAACTGCACTGCCAAGCACGCCGATGATCGGCATCCGCTTGCGCAGCGCGGCAATCTCCGCAGCAAGCGCCAGCGTCTCGTCGTGATCGCCGCCCGTGATGCCGAAGTCGATCACCAGCGTGTTGATCTTCGAGACGGTTGTGTGGCGGGCATTCACCTCCTGGAGAGCAATCAGCACACTCGGATCAATGAGATCGCCGTGCAGCGGCAGGATCGTGTAGCGCATCGTTCGCGGCAACTTGCGGTCCGTCGGACAGAGGCGGTTGGGCGGCAGCAAATCATGTGTTTCCTCGGCCACCACGTTGTCGGCTGGCGCTGCGGGCGCGTCCTGCGCGCCAACATGCGCTGCAAACCCTAAGCAGAGGCCGAGAATCGCGAACGCCGAAGCAATCGGTTGACGCATGGCGCAGTTGTACCCGAACCGAGGTGTGGACTAGCCTTTCCCTCCCACCATGGCACCCGTGACTCTGCAGGGCGTTTCCAAGGTTTACGCCAATGGAGTGAAGGCGGTCGACGGCGTTTCACTCTCGATCGCTGACGGCGAGTTCGTGGTGCTCGTCGGTCCATCAGGCTGCGGCAAGAGCACCACGCTCCGCATGATCGCCGGGCTGGAGGAAATCTCCGGCGGATCTCTGATGGTTGGTGGAGTGCGGATGAACGATGTCCCTGCCCGCCGAAGAAACATGGCGATGGTGTTCCAGAACTACGCGCTCTATCCGCATCTTGACGTGCGACGCAACATGGCTTTCGGCCTCGAGCGCCGCAGAACGCACGGCAGCCTTCTCAAGGCGGTCTTCGACCCCACCTACCGCGCACAGCGTGCCGCCGAAAGGAAGGCAATCGATGCCCGCGTATCGGCAGCCGCCGCGACACTCGGCATCGAGTCGCTGCTGCAGCGCAAACCACGCGAACTTTCGGGCGGACAGCGGCAGCGCGTGGCAGTCGGACGTGCGCTCGTGCGCGATCCAGTCGCGTTCCTGTTTGATGAACCGCTCTCGAATCTCGATGCGAAGTTGCGCGGCGAGATGCGCACGGAACTGCGCCTGCTGCACCAACGCCTGCGCGCCACGATGGTCTATGTCACGCACGATCAGGAGGAAGCGATGAGCCTCGCTGATCGACTCGTGGTCATGAAGGACGGCGTGGTTCAACAAGTTGGAACACCGAGCGAGGTGTATGGACGACCTGCGAACCGTTTCGTTGCAGGCTTCGTGGGCACCCCCACCATGAACTTCATCGAGGGCACCGTCGAAGCGGGCGGCGTCTTCCGCTGGACCGCAGGGACCCTGCGACTGCCGACTGGACGGTGGGCTGCGCTTTCTGGCTTCCAAGGCAAGCGAATGGAACTGGGTGTTCGCCCCGATCAGATACGAGTGGGAAGCGGTCCCTGCCGCGGCCGGATCATCGCCGTCGAGAACTATGGTGACCGCATGGATTTGGTGATCGAGAGCGGTGGACGCCGCATCACCAGTCGATCACCCGCAGCCCCAGTCCGCGAGGGCACGGACAGCGCATTCGAACTCCTGCTTGACGGCGCGCACCTCTTTGACCCCACTGCAGCGGGCATCGCACTCGCAGCCGCTGCGCCCAACCGAGCAACCTGACTTCAGCGGCCCAAGTGCACTTCAGCAGCCTGCGTGCACTTCACTGCCAAGCGGCGAGCACACGCGACAAATCAGTGCCAGCCACGATTCCATCGCCGTCGATGTCAGCACTGCCACCGGACGTCCCCCACTGCGCCAGGACGATCGTCAAGTCAAACGCATTGACGGATCCATCTTGGTTGATGTCTTCCGCCGCATAGGCGGAGCCCTGCGAGAGAATCACTGCCGAGTACGCGCCAAGGTTCACCAACGCGCTCTGCGCGAGTCCATCCCACGCAACAGGCGATGTGGACGTCGACAGGCACAGCGTGTTGCCGAAGTCCGACGAATAGCCGGTCCAGTCGCTGTTGAAGCGACAGTGCCACGTTCCTGCACGCGGCAGCCCAATGCGGTAGTTGTTGCGCGGCGTGGCAGAGCAGTTGATCACCACGACCGTGTCGTCCAGGTCGCCACCATTCTGCCAACGGTGATAGGCGAGCACCTTGTCCGTGTTGTTCACATGGAACATGTTGGTGCTGAAACCGGAGAGCCCGCGCGTCACACCCGTGACATTCGTGCGCAGCTTGATCAGATCCTTGTACAGCGCGTAGATGCCTGAATAGGTGGTCTTCCTCGACCAATCCAGTGGCACATCGTCGCGGAAATACTCGTCTTCCAAGAACTCCTGTCCCTGAAAGATCATCGGGATGCCGGGAGCGGTCATGACGATCACTCCGCCGAGCGTCGAACGCTTGCGTGCCCAGTAAGACCCCGCGTTGCCGGGAGAAATCTCCTCCGGCACACGCGAACGCCCATTCGCCACCTCATCATGGCTCTCGGTGTAGATCACGCGCTGCTGCATCGATCCGTTGTAGGAGAATGCAATCGCATCACGCATCTCCCACATGTTGCGGCTGGCATCGCTCGAGGTGACCAGATTGCCTCGGATCCGCGGGTAGAAACTGGAGTCCCACTGGCTGTCGAAGCCAGCGCCGCCAGCACCCGTTGTCTTGGTGATCCACGGATCAACATCCATGTCCTCCGCGATGATCATCTTGTCTGGGAACACCGCATCGATGTCATTGTTGATCCACTGAAGGAAGCTCCAACCATCGGGGTTGTCTGGCCCAGTCAATCCGATGCGCCGAATGAACTTGGTTCCATCCACACGGAGTCCATCGGCGCGGAACTCCTGAAGCCACATGAGCGCATTGTTGCGCAGATACGTGCGCACCTCGCCACGGCCAAAGTCAGGACGCGTGTCTCCCCATGGGGTGACGATGCGCTCATCGTTGTAGAAGAAGATCCCGCCGCCCTGCACACCATTGATGTTCTGGTACCAGCCATCGAATCGCCACATGTCCAGGTCGGTTGGCCCGAGGTGGTTGTAGACGACATCGATGTTCACGCCGATGCCGCGCGCATGCGCCGCATCGATGAACTCCTTCATGTCGTTGGGCGTGCCGTAGGCACTTTCCACGGAATACGGGTAGGACGGGTTGTAGCCCCACGACCTGTCGCCGGGGAACTCCGCGGTCGGCATCAGAACGATCATGTTGACGCCAAGATCCTGCAAGTGATCGAGTCTCGCGCTGCACTGATCGAAGTTGGCAGGTGGAGTGCCAGATGATGACGATCCGTAGGTGCCGATGTGCATCTCGTACATCACCAGGTTGTCCCACTGAGGAGCTTGAAAGTTGTTCACCTGCCAGGTGTAGCTCGCAGGGTTGTAGATCACCGAGTTGCCCACGGAACTCGTCAGGTCGCGCGCCCACGGATCGTTCTTCCACAGGGTCTGGCTTCCGTTCTTGACAACAAACTTGTACTGCGGGCCAGCTTGCAGATTTGGAGCGTCCACTGACCAGTAGCCGTTGCCCTCCGAGTAGAGCGGCATCGAGGTCGTACTCCAAAAGTTGAATGTGCCAGCGACATTGACCGCCGTCGCATTCGGAGCGAAGACGCGGAACGTCACTCCGAACTGCGTCCCTTGGGCGTAAGGCACGGCGCCGTAACCAGCTCGCTGCGACGCCTGAGCGATTGCCGACGGCGCGCAGACAAGTGCTAGGGACAGCGCAACGACCCCGCAAGACATGGCACGAGGCACCATGGTGAAAGAATAACTCCATCTGCGGCGATTGCCCAAAAAGTCCGAGAGATTTTGCCGCTGCGGTATACCGAACGGGGCGGTTCCGAGCCGCGTCAGCCCTTCCCGTCAAGCTTGCTTGCCAATTCCATGCCTCCAGGCGGCATCTGGTACTTGCCGTTCAGGATGTCCGAGGTGGTGGCACCCTCGCCGTAGGTCTTGGAGTTCACCTGATCCTTGATCAGGATGCCCATACCACCGATCGACGCCCCGGCGTAGAGACCCGCCGCGTTGATGTATGTCTTGACGGTCGGTCCGCTCGCCTGAGTCGTGCCCGTCGTTGCAGCAGCTGTCCCCTGCGCTCCCGCATAGAAGTACGAGCCAGACTCCACGAACTTGTCGAACGTCGCCGGGTCGTTGAACACCATCACGATGTCCACATGCTGCGCGCCGATGAGCGCTCCGAAGTCCCCCTTCACAACCCCGATGGCGATCGGCGGTGACCATCCAGATGGAAGTCGCTTCATGGCAACGCCATTGCCGCCCATCCATCCAAGCACGACGCCCGCCTGAAAGCAGCGCAGCGAAGCGATCGCGACAGCGCTCTTGAGTTCCTCCGCTGGCACGGGCTTGCCCGTTGTCTGAACAGCCATGAAGGTCTGCTGTCCATCGGTGATGTACTCGAGCATGGGACTGCTCGACTGACAGCCCATGCCGACAAAGCAAACGGTGGCGCAGATGAACGGCACCCACAAACGAAAGATCCGATGAAGTGTGTGAGCCATAAACCTCTCCTTGGTGGCGGCGAAACACGCGCATCCGTTGCGCGTATCCCGAAATGATAGCGCACCCCGCCAAAGGCGAGGGGCGCTTGAAAAACTCAGGCTGTGCTATCGAGAGCTGCTCGGCTTACGGGCACACGCCCCAGCCGCTGAGCAGCAGCGTAAGGTCGCTGGCGTCGGTCACGCCGTCACCGTTGATGTCCGACACGCAAGCCGGCGGCGTTGGTGGGCAGGTTGGCTCGTTTGGATCAACCACCAGCATGGCGTACTGATTGCCCACAACATTCGCAAAGTTGATGTTGCGGGGCTCGCCCAGATTGCCGCTACCCGCGGCGAGCGGGGCCATGAACTGGTTTGAGGCGTAGCTGTGATCGCTGCTGTTGATGAACGCAACGAAGCGGATGTTCTGCTGAATGGCGGAGTCGTAGCCGAGCAGGGTCAGGGGGATCGCAATCTCGATGCCCGTTTCGACAGCAGCGGCTCCCTTCGTGCTGCCACCGTCGCCACCGACGCCCAGCGCATTGCTGTTGTTCATTGCAACAATGACCCCAGACTTGCCAATGATGGGCGTGGCGCACGGTACGCCTTGCCCAAGATATTGCCCCGCGCCACCACCAAGCGTGAGCAGTTGCGCCACGTTGGCGTACATCGCGAGCGGATCGCCTCCGTTGGTGACAGTCAAGAAGAAGTCCGCAGTGAAGCAAGTATCGAAGGTCATTCCAGGGTTACCGCCCATTCGGTTCAGACCGTTGAAGTCGATATCTGCATTGTCGGTCCGCAGTGCGTTCTGACCACCTTGCTTTGCATCGATGAAGAGATCGAACTTGTTGAAGTTGGATTCCAGATTGCCCCCAACGAAGATGTGCAGAACTCCATTTGCCACGAGTGCATGAATGTTGCAGAGCTCTGACCCGCCGTCGGACCGGTCGCAGAGGGCGTCGGTCGAATCGCCGAACCCTGTCGTACAGGTCTGTGATTCGATTGGGGGTGGATACGCAGCTTCACGCGTTCCATCAACAACAACGTCACCGAAGGAGGCCGAACAACAGGCAAGCGACACGACACATAAAGGACGGGTAAGCATGGGGATAACCTCTCTTTGATTTGAACCATATCCCGAAACCAATCGAAGTCAAAGGGGACTTTGGATATTCCAAGCGCGTTCTGATGGGGATATGGCGATTTTCGGAGGATAAGACCCGTCCGTGTCCGACGTCCTTTGCAGTCCATCAGGACCGATCTCAGACCGAGTTATGATCCATCCCCGTGAAGGTCATGCTCATCATCATGGGGGTTGCGGGTGCACTCCTGTTTGCCAAAGCGGCTCGCCTCTCTGCCCTCGAGGGCGCCCAACTGGCTCCGATCATCTCGTGGACTGTCTTTGCTGCCATCGCTGCGAGCGCTGTCTGGCTCGCACGCCAGAACTTTGCCGCCTGGTCGGCGATCTTCGGCGCAATGGCGGTGGCTCTCAACCAAATCGCCCCCCCCGACATGCCCGCCAACTGGCTGCCTGCGTTCCACATTGCCTGCGGCGTGCTGTGCGCCGCATGCGTCGTGCGGAACTGGCAGTAGGCACGGATTCCGTCCGCGCGGATCAAACCCGAGCAAAGCGAAACTACTTCGGCGGCACGTTCGGCGCGGGTGACGAGGGCGGCGCGCTTGGCGCAAGTTGGACATCTGTCGCAGACACCGCGCCCGATGAGATGGGCGGCGCGTCGCGCTGCTCAGGAAGCGTGAATACGAGCGCTCCGCCCGGCGTGATGCCCTCCCGCTCGCTCGCGGGGCGCGCAACAAGAACGCGCCTTCCATCTGCACGGATCGACACGCCCCAGCGCGAACTCGTCACGGCCACAGAGGGCTTCAGCCGCAGCGACTCGCCCCAGTTGCCGTCGGCCGATCGCGCGAACGCCCCAACATAGCCCGCAACCTGACCACCAGACAGCGCTGTTGGATCGCCCACCACGATCCGACCATCCGCAAGCGCGAGCGTGATGCCCCAACCTGCGCCGCGCACAATGTCGACCTGCGGCGCAAGCTCGCCGTCGTACACCCAGCCGGTCGTTCCTCTTCGGTAAACGAGCACCTCTGCACCTGCCCCACTGATTTGCGTCTGACGCACCGCGATCCGCTCGCCGTCGGTTGCGACGGTGGTGCCAAACCCCAGATAGTCGAGCCGATGCGGCGGCGGCGTGAGTTCCCCATCGATCGCCCATGCGCCATTGTCGCTGCGCCGATACACGACCACGACCGAGTCCCCGCCTTGAACGAGCGATTGGTGCGGCGCCGCCATGATGGCCTTGGGGCAACCGATGACCAAGGTGTTCTTCGCCAGCGCAAGCGACGCGCCAAAGAACGTCGGCTGCTTCGCCGCATCTCGCTGGAGAAAGCCGAGCCCCTTCCATCCATCCTTGATGCGTTCAAAGAGGAACACCTTCGGCGCGGCCTGCACGGTGCGCGCTTTGTCTCCAAGCACGCGCATGTCAACGGTGGCCACAGCCGCGATCGCGCCGTCGGTGGCAAGCGAGGCACCGAAGGCAGGCTCTGGGGATGCGGCAGGTGGTTCGAGTCGACTCAACTGGCGCCACCCGGACGGGCTCGCTGCCACCTCGAAGGTGACAACCGAACTGCTTGAACCATCGCGACGATCCTCGGTGACGAGCATCTGCTCGCCCGCGAACGCGAGGCGTTGCAGCACCATCGCGCCTCGTCGCACCTGATCCACGGACTGCATCTCCTTGAAGGTGCTCCACTCGCCCGTCGGCTGCAATTGGAATGTGGCGATCTGGCCGAGCGATCCACCCTCCTTCGATGGGTCTGGTCCTGCTGCAACGATGCGGTCACCTGAGATGCCAATGACCATGCCGAAGGTGGGCGAGACCGTTGGACTCGGGGCATCGAGCACAGCTGACTGCGAGACCGTTGGAACAGGGGGCGCGGCTGCGAGAGACATGGAGAGCGCAATGAAAATCATGTGGGAAAGGGTAGCCGCTCGGTCGCCTGACATCGATACATGTGCGAACGCACCGGCACCGCGCGGCACCGCCTCACTTCGCGCGTCAGAAGTTGATCGAAAAGCGGATGAACCCTGCCACTGCCATCGGCTGCTGTCCGAACTCACCGGGGCTTGCAACGAACTGGAGAGACGGTTCGATCGTCATGTAGTCCGTCACCGCGATCGCGTAGAAGATTTCGAAGTTCATCTCGTGAAGTCCAGACTCCGCCGGATACACGAACGCTGGGTTGCTGAACCACGCGTAGCCCATGCCCATTCCGAAGTCATCATTCGGGCGGCTCGACAGCGGTCCATCAATGATGAAGCCGCCCGCGAGCGACCAATTGACTGGGTTGATGCTCGGATCGCCCCATCCCATTTGCCCAAAGACGCGAAGCCCGCTCTCACTCGCATCGTGCGGGGCGTGGTCCCACACACGCTGCGTGATCTGGGCATACCACCCGCCGTTTGGCTGCGATGGCATGAGAACCTCTGGGGTGCCGTTCCCCGACACAGTGCTTGGTCCGGTCTGAACCCAGCCGCCGATACCAAGGATGCCATCCAACCCAGACTCGGTCTTCCAACCAAAGTCGATCTCGGAGATGAAGAACCAAGAACCTGGATTGTCGAAGAACGTCCCAGGGCCAAGTGTGCCGGTCGACTTCAACGGACTGCCATTGTCGGAGTAGGCGTTGGTGCCATCAAACCACCCGAACTTGCCTGTCAACCACTCATTCGGTCGAACGACTGCAACAAGCCCCATCGCCTGATTGGGGTAAGTCGGTACCCATGGCACCATCGTCGCAGGCAGCGTGTCGATGTTGCTGAGGAAATACCCCGTCGGTCCGATCGGGTTCAGGAAGTAGTTGAACGCATCCTGCTTGCCAAAGACAAGCGTGAGCGCCTCATCAAAGAGTTTCTGCTGCCAATAGAGTTCCGAAAGCTGATTCACATCCCCGACGCCACTGGCAAGATTCTCCCACCCCCAGTAGTCGGGGACGAGTTCCAATGGTCCCGGGTTCGATTCCCAGTACGACTGCCAACGCGCCAAAAGCAGTCCGCCGTCGACGAGCCCCATCCGCTGAAAATCGAACTGTACCGCCGCATCCAAGAGTCCAGCTAAGAAGCCTCCGGCGCGCGCACCGCCAGTCAGGTTGTAGCCGGCATCAATCGTCAGATTGACATTGAAGGTGAATCCCTTCTTTGCAAGAGCCTCACGCTGAGCCTTGAGTTCGGGACTGAAGTCGAACGCTGCCGGAGGCATCGTGACAGGCTGGCCGGGTCCCTGCGGCAGGACATCGGATGTGTCGTCCGTCGTGATCGTCTGCGCCTCGCGCTCCGTAAACCTGTCGACAGGGACAGCATCCTGCGCAACGGCGGTGCCTGTGAGGACGCCAAGTGACAGGAGAACGAGGGTGTGAACTCTGTGCACTCGAGGAAGATAGTTTCCTTGACCAGCCGTCATCGGCGGAGCATGTCAACGCGCTTAGACTTGTCCGCGATGACACGGATAGCGATCGTCACCACGGTCTTTCTGCTGCATATCACGGCCGCAGGCTTTGTGAGTGCTCAAGATGCAGTTGTTCCGCTGGATCCTCGGGTCAATCGATCGAAGGTGACGGAACAACCCACGCCTGACGTGCCATCGGTGTCTGCTCCACCGCCACCCGCGGTTCACCGCGTGAGCCTCGTTGCAGCGGACGTGCCGTGTACCGCATCATCGTGGCAGTCTGCCCGTGATGCGATCACCAAGGGACTTGAGTTCCTCCGCACCAGACAGGACGCCAGCGGCGGTTGGCGCGTGTGGAAGGGAAGTGCCGGCACGGATCAGCGTGACCGCTCGCTTGCAGCATCGACGGCGATCACCGCACTGGCGTTGAAGGCGTTCGCGCAAGTGGGCGAGGTACCGGCGAACTCGCCGACAGCAGCGCGTGCGCGCGATTCCATCCGCAGTCGCGTCGGCGGAACAGGGCGCTCGTTCATTCCGGATCCGCAAGGCGGTCTCGGCAACTATGTGGCGAGTGCTGTCGCAAGCGCGCTCGCTGCCATTCAAGATCCCGAAGACCGAATCCTGATCCGCTCGAGCGTGGAGTGGCTCACGATGCATCAGTGGGATCAGACCGAGGGTGTTTCGCCGAGGATGGATTGGTTTGGTGGCGCGGGCTACGGGCGTTCGGGGAGGCCCGACCTGTCGAACACGCAGATGATGCTCGACGCACTGCATGATGCGGGTGTTTCCGCGGACGACCCTGCCGTACGGCGTGCGCTCGTGTTTCTCACCCGAACGCAGAACCTTGCGGAGACGAACGCCGCGCCGTGGGCGAGCAGCGGAACGCGCGACGGCGGCTTTATCTACACGCCCGCGAATGGCGGCGAGAGTTTCGCAAGCGAGGCCGCTGGGGAGGGGCGCTTCGGCGAGAAGATCGCGGTCGGGCAGCCGCGCAGTTTGCGAAGTTATGGATCGATGACGTACGCGGGGTTCAAGAGCATGCTGTATGCGGGTCTGTCGAGGGATGATCCGCGCGTGAAGGCGGCGTTTGAGTGGATCAGACACCACTGGACATTCCGCGAGAATCCGGGGCTCGGCGCGCAGGGACACTTCTACTACTTGCACGCGGTTGCGCGCGCGCTGTACGCCGCACAACAGGACGCGATCACCGATGTCCAGGGCACCGCGCACAACTGGCGGGACGAACTCATTGCGGCGCTCGTCAGCATGCAAGGGCAGGATGGTTCATGGGTGAACAGCGCCTCCCGCTGGGATGAGGGCGACAACGAACTGTGCACCATCTATGCGGTGCTTGCGCTCGAGGAGGCGATCAAGCCTGCGCGACAGGCAGCCCCTGCGAACCCCCCTGCGGCACCGTAAGCCGACGCCACCACGCGGCGAGCAGCACGCTCGTGGCAAGCAGCGCCGCACCCGTCACCTGATGGAGGCTCGTGAAGACCACTTCCCACAGCGGGACCGCTTCGGTCTTTCGTGTGATGACCATCACCAGCGCGAGAATGCCCAGAAGAACCTGCAATCCGACCACCATCAGCAGGCCGTGACCAACGGCGCGGAGGGGTCGCAGCGATGCGGGCATGCGCATCGCGCGGAGTCCCGTCCACAACGTCGCGACGAACGCGACCGCAGCGAAGGTGAGATGCACATGCATCGCCCATGTCGGATAGGTGGGCGCAGCGCCCGCCACAGGAATCTGCAGGTGTCGATAGAGCGCACCCGAGATCAGTTGAACCAACAGCACCGCCACGAGCGCTGTCGGCAGCGCAGCGCTTGGCGCCTCCGCGACGGCTTGCGGCGGCGCACTGCTGTTCCACCGCGCGCCACACACGACTGCAAGCAGGCAGTAGAGCGCGAACACGATCTGTCCGAACACGCCGTGCGCGACCGCCAGCCCGACGCTCGGCGCGAGTTGCGACGCATCCTGCGACAGCGTGAGATTCCCCGTCACGCGCAGTCCACCCATGAGTCCCTGCACACACACCATCAGGAATCCGGCGACTGCAAGCGCGCGAACCCAGCCTCGCGACTCATTCATCAGCGTGAGTACAAGCATCAGGATTGCGCAGAAGCCCACGAGCATTCCGTACAGGCGATGCGCGTGCTCGTAGTAGACGCCGTCCTTCATCTCCGCCAACGGGTACAGCAGCATGTTGTGCCCAAAGGAGTTTGGCCAATCCGGCACCGCCAGCCCCGCTTCAAGTCCAGTGACCAGTCCTCCTGTCACGAGCAACAGGAAAATTGCGGCGGCGGTTGTCAGTCCAAACAGCCCTGTGGCAGGAACGCGCGCATGCCATCGATCCCCTGCGCTCCCCCACAGTCCGCCAACGCAGCCGCACCCGATACTCGCACCAAAGAGACCAACGCTCCAGAGCGCGAACTGTTGAAGCACGCCTGCTTCACCGCCCCCAAGGAGACTGCCGATGAGCAGCAGGTTGGCGACCGCGGAGAACGCACCGACCTTCGCTCCCGCTCGCATGCACGCCGCAGCGCTCGGAACTTCCACAAGCTTTCCACTGATGCGTGCCGCAAGGACGAGGATGATGCCCATGAACGCGAACAGCACTTCGCCCGCGAGCTGACCTGGTCGCATCATGGCGACGTAGGCCACCGCCCACATCGCGACCGTTGCTGCGAAGCCGATGGCGAGGTGAAGTCCGCGGCGATCTTTCGTTTCGTGCTGCATGGCGTTTCTATACTAGTTGCATCGAAACGGTTCAATCCAAATGCGAACCTGCTGGGATCCTCCCCACGCTGGGTGCGTTGGCGAAAATCCGCCTCAATGCGCTCGTTCTGGTGACGACAGCGGTCGGCGCTGTGGTCGCGGCGCCCGCAGCGATTCCATGGGGGCTTCTTGGTTGGACGCTGCTTGGCACGGCAGCGTCCGCCGCGAGCGCGTCCATGTTCAACCAATTGCTTGAACGCCGCCGCGATGCGTTGATGCGGCGCACGGCATCGCGCCCACTGCCTCAGCGGCAGATCGGCCCGCTGCCCGTTTTTGTGCTTGCGTGCGCGCTCGCCTATGCGGGCTGGGCGGTGCTGCTGTGGAAGACGGGATGGATCCCTGCCGCGCTCGCCACAGGGAATGTGCTCATCTACGCGCTGCTCTACACGCCGCTGAAGCCGCTCACATCGCTCAACACATTGGTCGGTGCAGTGTGCGGTGCGGTCCCGCCGATGGTCGGCTGGACCGCCGTGACAGGCTCGGTGGATTCTGGCGCATGGGTCGTCGCTGGCATCCTGTTTGTCTGGCAGTTGCCCCACTTCATGGCGCTCGCGTGGATGTACCGAGAGGACTACGGACGCGGCGGCTTCGTGATGCTGCCTGCACGCGATCCGAGCGGCAGCCTGACCGCCCAGACGATGCTGCTCACTTCGCTCACGCTCGTTCCGATGGCGCTGCTCGCGACATTGTATGGACTGGCTGGCCTTGTCTTTGCATTGTGTGCCACGGTGCTTGGTCTATGGCTCTCGTGGGAGAGCTTTCGGTTCCTGCGCGAACGATCCGATGCGATGGCGCGCCGCGTCTTTTTGGTGAGCATCGTGTATCTGCCCCTGCTGCTGCTTGTCATGGTGCTTGACCGCGGTCCTGTTTCGCCTGCTGCGGGCGTCCGACTGCGCGGCGTGATCGACGGCGGCGGTGGCGTTCTGCCGCCGAGTCCACCGACCGAACCGCGCGTGCCGACGACCGCGGCGGATTCGGCACAATCCCCGTGAGCAGTGAAGCGCCCCATCCGCAGCACGACGGGCAGCGACCATCCATCGCATCCGCTCGTTGGGTGATTGCGCTTTCCATCGCCGTATCGCTCGGCGTTGCGCTCTTCGCCCTGTGGGGGCCGCTGCATGGCGTGCAAGCACCAATCGGTGATGGGCGTGATCCTGCGACATACGGATTTGATCTGTCCAATCTGAATGTCCCGCGTGAGCTGCTCGTTGGTTCTGGTCAGCCGCGCGACTTCCTGAAGCCACTGGACGATCCGAAGACGATGGAGGGCTCGGAAGTTGCGCCGCGCAATGCGGCCGAGCGACAGAAGTACGCCGTTTCGACAGACCGCGTTGTGGGCGTCATCATCGGCGGAGAAAAGCGCGCGTATCCGTTGCAACTCCTCAACGTGCATGAAGTGGTGCATGACACGATCGGCGGCGTTCCGATCGCTGTCACCTACAGCCCGCTCTGCGACAGTGCGGTCGTTTTCGATCGGCGCGTGGCTGGCCGAACCCTGCGCTTCGGCATCAGCGGACTTCTGCTGAACAACAACTTGGTGATGTACGACGCATCACCCGATTCCGTTGGCCTCGAGTCGTTTCAGCCAAGCCTCTGGTCGCAGCTTGCATTCCGCGCCATTGCGGGTCCCGCAGCATCAGAGAACGCGCAACTCACCGTTGTCGCAGGCACACAGGTCTGCACATGGGCGGCGTGGCTGCTGCTCCACCCCGACACGACGCTCGCGCTCCCCGCGGACGGTGATCGACGACGCATGAAGAGCACGGACTATGAGCGGTACTGGATCGAGGGCAAGGCGCAATTCCCTGTTGGCACGATTCCGCTTCAGAGCCCCAGTGAACGCAGCGTGCCCTTCGTCGAGATCGCGCCGACCGTTGCGCCATTGCTGGCGCAGGGTCTTGGCGACATGGCACTCGTCATCGCCGTGCAGCGCGCGGATGGGTGGCGTGTGTTGCCCATTGCGCAACTGGTGCAGCTCGTTGATCCAAACTTGATGACGGCAGATTCGGCGGCGCTCGGCGTGCGCGCGAACTGGCGCGTGGTGCCGCAGCGTGGCGCGCTTATCGCGGGATTGGAGCAGCACCCCGATCTGCCTGTGATGGTCCCCTGCCGCTGGTTCGCGTGGCAGGCGTTCCACCCGTTTGCGCCAAGCGCACCATGAACTGACGTTCAGCGCGACCCGATCCAAAGTGTCGCGTACAGCACAAGCCAGATCGCATCAAGCGAGTGCCAGTAAATGCTGCACAGGACGATCCCGTTGTGGCTGTCGCGCCGGTAGTGACCCGCCTGCGCGCGCGATGCGACCACGCCGAGTGCATAGATCCCACCCAAGACATGAAACATATGGAGTGCGGTGAGGACATAGAAGGTCCACGCGTACAGATTGTCCTGAATGCGCACCTGCTGCCACATCGTCCACCATGCGAGGCCTTGCAGGATCACGAAGGAAACGCCCAGCCAGTACGCGGCGCTCGCGCTGCGGGTGCAAGCGGCGAGCCGACCCTGCCGTACTGCGACGAGCGAGCGGCGCAGCGCGAAGCTCGATGCGAGCAGTGCGCCAGTGCTTGCCAGCAGGCTCCACGGCAGTCCTGGCGTTCCCTCGGGGCGCCACTCGCGCCCAACCGCAGGATTCACACGCACGACCGCATAGCCGAGAATCGCAGCAGCGAACAGCAGCGCCACGACAAGGACGAACAGCCACATGCCCATGCGGGCAGCGCGTTCGCGCGAAAGCGCGGAGTTGAAAGGATCGCGTTCTTCGAGCGCAGCCACGGACAACGATCAACCCAGACCGCAACGCGGTCAGGGATTGATCTCTTCCTTGCGCTGGGCGATCGGCGCGCCCGGCGCGTTCGCATCAAGCGTCTGCTGCGCCACCGGCGGATTGCCCGTGTACTGGGTCGCGCGGTACTGCCCCGTATCGAGCACGCAGAACGCCATCATGAGGATCACAAACAGCGTGCAGCCAGCGAACAGCAAGACATTGAACGGACGGTCCCAGCGAAGGTGCATGAAGAAAGTCGCCACGAGCGCCGCCTTCACCACCGCGATGCCAATGGCGACCCAGACATTGAACTCGCCGATATCGATGTAGCGCACCACGACAGTGATGATCGTCAGCACCAGCAGCGTGCACGCCGTGAATACCAGTGTGCTGACGGGAACAAGATGACCAACAAGAGGGTGATCGCCCGCGTGCGCGTGTGCGTTCCCATGTGCTGAAGTGTGTGAGTGAGCCATTCGTTTGCTCCAAGTCGCTGCGAGCGGGTGAATCGATCAGTGGATCAGATAGAAGAGCGGGAAGAGGAAGATCCACACAAGGTCAACGATGTGCCAGTACAGACCGACAAGATCGACGGGCGTGTAGTAGTTGGGGCCGAAGTCGCCGCGAGTTGCGCGGAAGATCAGCATGCCGATCACGATCATGCCGACCACGACATGGATGCCGTGCAGACCAGTCATCGCGTAATAGATCGCAAAGAACAGATGGGTGTTCGGCGGCAACTTGGGATCCGCCAAGTGATCCGAGGGAGCCTCTGCTGGGATCGGATCCTGCGGTTCCATGGCGACGGCCGCGGCGGCTGTGGGAGCACTCCACACGCCGAGCCCCTTCGGGCCGGACTGTGCGGGCTTGATCGCTGAAGCGTCCGCTGGCGGGCGCGCCGCGAGCGAGACAAGCCCCGTGGCGCTCGGATCCGTGGGCGCCGGAACCGAATTGACAGCTGGCGCGGGAGCCTTCGACAGCACGGATGCCTCGAGCTCGCCTTCGTGATTGTGCGGCGGCACGTAGAACGACGGGCCCCAGACGAGATTCTCGTGAATCTTGTGCGTGTACTCGAAGTACTTGATGACGAGGAAGCCGACCGCGCCGCCCATCGTCAGCCACAGGCAAAGAACAAGCGCAAACTTCTTGCCTCGCTGTGCGAAGTACACCGCGAGCGCCATCGTGAGACTCGAGACGATCAGCACGCAGGTGTTGACGCCACCCATCACCGTGTCGAGGTAGTGGCTGGCATACGAGAAGACCTCGGGGAATCGGCTGCGCAGGACCGCATACGCCACGAACAACGCGCCGAAGAACAGCACTTCGGTTGCGAGGAAGAGCCACATCCCGAGCTTGGCGCTGTCGAACTGCTGCGCGGGCGTATCAAAGTGATGCGCGAGAAATGCATACTTCGCGTGCTCGCCTGAGTGGTGATCGTCCGCGTGCCCATGCCCACTGGCATGCCCGCTCGCTTGCGGTTGTGCCGTGATCTGCGTCATGCGTGTCCTCGTGCCTGTTCGCCCCGCGCCTCGGCTGCGAACGCCGCAGCTTCGCGCACTGGGTCAACGTCATAGCCCTTCTCTGCAGGATTCCACTGCAGCATCGAGAAGTCGTATGGGTCGCCCACGCGCGGCGCGGTCTTGAAGTTGTCATGCGGCGGCGGCGATGCGCATTGCCACTCGAGGCTTCGTCCGCCCCATGGATTCGCGGGGGCCCGCGCTCCGCTTCGGAGGCTCTGCACGAAGCAGACCGCCGTGGTGAGGAAGCCAACGCCGAGGATGTACGCCCCGATCGTGGAGATCACGTGATACACCTGGAACTCAGGCTGGTAGTCGTAGTAGCGGCGCGGCATCCCTTGGCTTCCAAGCATGAACTGCGTGAAGAAGGTCACATTGAAGCCGACGAAGGTGATGATGCAGCCGGCGATCGCCAACCTCTCGTCATACATCTTGCCCGTCATCTTCGGCCACCAGTGGTGCAGCCCGCCGATCATCGCGATCAGCGCGGAACCCATCATCACATAGTGGAAGTGCGCCACAACGAAGTAGGTGTCGTGCAAGTGAACGTCGGTGTTCAGCGTGGCAAGGTGGATTCCCGTGAGTCCACCGATGGTGAACAGGAAGAGGAACGACAGTCCGTACAGCATGGGCGCGGTCAGCGAGATGGTGCCCTTGTACAGCGTCATCGTCCAGTTGAAGGTCTTGACCGCGGATGGGATCGCCACGCTGAAGGAGATCAGCGAGAAGATCGTGCTCATCAGGCCGCTCTGCCCTGAGGTGAACATGTGATGCCCCCACACGATGAAGGAGAACATCGCGATCGCCACCGACGAGAACGCGATGAAGCGATAACCGAAGATCTGCCGATGCGCATGCACTGCGATCAGTTCGCTGATGATGCCCATGGCGGGCACGATCATGATGTACACCGCGGGGTGACTGTAGAACCAGAAGAAGTGCTGATACAGAACCGGATCGCCACCCATCGATGGGTTGAAGATGCCGATGTTCAGCAGTCGCTCCACGATGAGAAGGCAGAGCGTGATCGCGAGCACAGGGGTTGCGAGCACCTGAATGATTGCCGTCGAATACAGCGCCCACAGGAAGAGAGGCATTCGGAACCACGTCATTCCGGGCGGCCGCAGCTTGTGCACGGTGACGATGAAGTTCAGGCCCGTGAAGATCGATGAGAAGCCGAGGATGAACACGCCCGTCAGCACGGGGATCACGCCGCCGGTCGTGGTGGTGGTCGAGTACGGCGTGTAGAAGGTCCAGCCCGTATCGAAACCACCGGCGGCAAGTGAATAGAGCGTGAATCCTGCGCCTGCGATCCACAGCCAGAACGAGAAGAGGTTCAGCCTTGGGAACGCCACATCCTTCGCGCCAAGCATGATCGGCAGCACGAAGTTTCCAAGTGCTGCGGGAATGCTCGGAATGATCACAAGGAACACCATGATCGCACCGTGCAGCGTGAAGAACTGGTTGTAGGTGTCCGCACTGACGATGGTGCGGCCTGGAGTCAGCAGCTCAGTCCGAAGCAGGAGGGCAAAGACGCCGCCCACGAGGAACGACGCGAGCACGGCGCCCATGTACATGACGCCGATGCGCTTGTGATCGAGCGTCAGCATCCACGAAAGGAGTCCGCGCGAGTGGGTCAGGTAGTTGTCGGGCACATCGACATGGTCGACGGCGTGCGGTCTGGGTGCTGTAACGGTGCTCATTGAAAACCTCGCATAGTGAATCGAAACGTCGAACTGCTTCCTACTTCGTTGCCACGGGCACGGACTTGGTCCAAGCGCCCTTGGCATCAAACTCATCCAGATGCTTCATCATGCCGATGACCGCCTCCACGCCGCGGTCGTTCAATTGCCCCTTGAACGTCGGCATGACATTGCCGTACGGGGCGACCAGATGCTTGCCAGGGTTGTAGATGGAATCGCGGATGTAGTCCTCAGGCGTCCCGTACTCCTTGCCTGGACCAATCAGATCCGCATAGGACTTGCCATCGGTGAAGGCCGAACTTCCTGTCGGGTTGCTCACGCGCTCCCAAATGCCCTTCCACGAAGGGCCGAGACCCGCAGTGCCATCGAGCGAGTGGCACTGCTGGCAGCGGGCGTAGAGCTTCGGTCCCGCCTTGAAGTAAAGCTCCTCATCAGGAATCTCGTCGAGCCACGCAGCCTGCTTCGTCAGCCAGCCATCAAACTCAGGTTGCTCAAGCACGAGCACCTTGCGATTCATGTTGCTGTGCCCGGTCCCGCAGTACTCGGCGCAGAAGAGGTGGTAGCCCTTCGCCTCGTCGAGCCCCGTTGGCACATCGCACTGGAACCAGAGCGTGGTGAAGCGTCCTGGCACGAGATCCTTCTTCACACGGAATGCGGGGATAAAGCAGGAATGCAGCACGTCATTGGAGCGCATCACCAAACGCACAGGTCGCCCCGCAGGCACCACGAGAGTGTCGGCCTGCGCGCCGTTGGGGTACTTGAACGTCCAGCCCCACTTATATGCGGTGACGTTCACATCAAAGGAATTCTTGGGTGGCGTCGTGAGATCGACGAACCCGCGGAAGCCGAAGAAGAAGATGCCGATGCAGATGAGCAGCGGAATGATCGTCCACGACAGTTCCAATCCCTGGTGGTGCGTCAGTCCGTCCAAGCGGATGCGCGACCCTTCTTTGGCGCGGTACTTCCAGACAAAGACCACCATCATGCCGACCACGAGGACAAAGAAGAAGTAGCAGATGTAGTTGATCCAGTGGAACATCGTGTCCACGCCTGCAACATGGTTGCTCGCGCCCGATGGGAGCCAGAAATCTGCGGGAGTTGCCGCAGGGGCGGCAGCTTGGGCAATCAGGATTGAGGCGATCGACAGCATGAGAAATCCTAGGAGGGGCGAGGCACGGAGTTTTTTGGCAGCGCACTCTCGCCATGCGGCGCCAGTGCCGCAGCGCGCGAGCCACGCAGGAAGAGGAATAGAAGCCCAGAGGCGATCACAACGACGGTGATGGCGCCACCGATTTGCATCAGACGGAAGGCGAAGACCACATAACCCTGCGACGAGACGTCGTACTGGTGACACCAAAGGATGAATCGGTCGAGCGGCGTTCCGATGCGTCCCTCCCCTGCTTCAACGATCGCCATCTTCATGGTGGCGGGTTCAAACTTGACGCCGTAGAGGTAACGCACGATGCGCCCATCCGCCGCGATCATCGCGAGCATCGCGGGGTGCGAGTACTCGCCATCAGGCAACCGTCGGTACTGGAATCCCACGGCATCGGCGACCTGCGCGGGAGCAAGAGCCCCCTGCTCGCCTTGCACGGCGGTGAGAAAGTGAACGCCGCGTTCACTGCCCGCGCGCTCGTACTCGGCGATGTAGCCCTTCTTCTTCGCGCCCGCGAGTTCCCACGACTCCTGCGGGTTCACGGAGATCGAGACGAGGTCAAAGTCGCGGCCGATGGAAAGATCCACCTTCTGCAGCGACCGAATCGCCTCATTCAGCACCAGCGTGCACAGCATCGGGCACTTGAAGTAGCCCATGTGAAGCATGAGCGGTCGGCCCGGCTTCAGCAGTTCGCCGAGCGTGGTGGTGGTGCCGTCATCGAGCACCAAAGCGGTATCCAGTGGAACGCGTTCCCCGAGATGCTCCACGATGGTGACGCCTTCGAGTTCAGGGGCGACGCCATCCGCCGCAATCGGCGCCTGACCGGGCGCGTGCGCGGGCATCGACATCTGCTGAGCGGCAGCGCATGCGGTCCACGCCGCAACCGCGACCACAGCCGCACCAAGTGCATGGCACAGGGCTCGACTGGTGCAGAGGTTGGACGCGCGATCACTCATCAGTTGGGAGCGGGTGCGGCAACGCCTCGCTCGGTCACGATCTCCATCGCACGCGAGATCGGGATGCGAATTCTCGCTTGCGTCGAGCCATCGGGCGCGGTCACGGAGTACTTCTGGTACTTCGCCAGTTCACCCTGCTGCTCAAGACGCATGCCCTGCGACCACGCGTTCGCAGGCAGCACGACTTTCTCGTCCACTTCCTTGTTCTCGAAGCGGAAGAAGAAGACACAAATGGCGATCACCAGAACCGACAGAATGATGATGCCCGCGAGCGACACCACCCATGTCTGTCCTGCCTCGGGATCATCCATCAGTTGCGCATGATTGAGTTCTGTCTGTGCCATGGAATCGGGTCGTGTGGGAGGCTGTGTGAGCGGAAGAGGTCGAGGGAGGGAGCAGGTGAAGTGATTCAGATGTTCTCGAAACGGAGGCTCTCGTCAAAGCGTGGGTCGCGGCGACACACGAGCGAGCCCTTCGAAAGCCGGCGCGTGGTCAGCCCGACATTGAGTCCGAGCAATGCACCGAGCATGAGGAAGTTGAGCGGATTTGAGAGCCCTGACTTCGTGCCTTCGTACGCCGCCGAGAGCGCGTCGTAGGTGGTGAACGTCGCAACATCCGCAGGCACCACGGGCATCACGAGCCAGTAGATGTCCAGCCACGCGAAGGCGAGCATCCAGATGCAGCCGAATGCGAGCGTCGCCTTCCAGCGCTTCGTCCAACGGGAGATGAAGAAGACGAACGGAATGATGAAGTGCCCAAACAGCAGGGCGACGCTGACCCATGACCAGTCGCCGATCTGACGAGCGAGGAACCACACGGTCTCTTCAGGCAGGTTGCCGTACCAGATCAGCATGTACTGGCTGAACGCGATGTACGCCCAGAACACGATGCCGAACGCCCAGATCATCTTGCCGAGATCCTGATAGTGCTCGCCCGTGATCACTCCCCGCAGATACCCGAGGGACTGCAGGCGCAAACAGGTGAATGCAACGATCGAGAAACCGCCCGCACATGTGCCGGCGAAGAAGTACACGCCAAACATCGTGCTGAACCATGCTGGCGAGAGCGACATGATCCAGTCGAACGCCGCGAAGGTCGTGGTGAGCGCGTACACAATGAGCGCAGGTGCCGCGAAGGTGCGCATCTTGCGCGAAAGCGCGGGATCGCCCGACGCGTCCTGGGCGCGTGAAGTCGACACGAACCAGTGCGCAATACCTGCCCACAGCGCGAAGTACACGACCGCACGAATCAGGAAGAACTGCGTGTTCAGGTAGGCGCTCTTGGCGGCCACGATGGATGCCTCTGCGGGGTGCGCAGCTGCAAGATGCGTGGGATCCGCCCACGGCCAGATGAGCGCAAGCCCGTGCCCGTAGCCCGCCCACTCGCGGTGTGAGAAGTGCAGCCACAGCATGGGAAGCAGCAGCACGATCCACAACCAGCGGAGGTTCGCCGCGTGCGCCTCCGCGACACGACGAACCGCGATCCCCCACCCTGCGCTCGTGATGTGCTGAACGAGCAGGAAGAAGAGCGAGCCAAGCGAGAGCGTGAGAACGAAGATGCCGTTCTGCAACCAGACCATCGCGATGGTGTGCGCGTCCACATTGCGAGCGGCAAAGATCCCAGCCCCCAATGCACAGGCAAATGCCACGACAAGCGCGATCTGCGAGACGCGCACGAGCCGCGAATCGCCGAGCAGACTGCGGTCGGAGAGATCAGCCGTGGGCGCAAAGGTCGATGCCATGTTCAGAGACCTCCCCGCTTGTCCGCCGGCACATCACTCAGCGATGCATTCTGGCTGATCTGCAGCGCACGCACATAGGCGACGATCGCCCAACGATCCTCGGTCGGAACCTGCGATCCGTAACCCGCCATGTTGCGAACACCGTGTGTGATCGAATTGAAGATCTGACCGACAGGTTGAACGGTCACGGTCGGGTCATGCAGGCTCTTCGCCGCGACCCACACCGTTCCATTCACAGGACCCTCGGCATTCGCCACCAGTTCCATCGCGCGCTGGTTGACGGTTCCGTTGCCAACGCCCGTGTACCCGTGGCATGGCGTGCAATAGATGTTGAACCGTTCCTGTCCGCGAAGCAGGAGCTTCGCATCGAGCGTGAACTGTGAGGGCAGCGTCGTTGCCCATTGACCATTGACCACACCGTCGTTGAAATGCGCATCGAGATACGCCTCGCCGCGCGCGACGGTCCCCGACACGGCCGGGCGTTGCGACCGCTTGTCGGCGAAGAGATCGTTCTTGGTCTGCGGCAGGAACTTCGCCTGCAGATCCATGTCCTGAATGATGTTGATGGGACGGTTGGGATTCGGTCGCGAACGAGCGTTCGCGGCGATGACCGGCGGCAACAGCAGCAGCAGTCCCAGAATCAGCAGCGTGTAGACGATGATCCGCGGCATCAGCGGTCCTCCACCACCTCGACATGCGAGGGACCAAGCGACTTCAGGAACGCCTCCGTCTTCGAGCGGAGGAACTTCGGATCACGCGCCTCGATCACCACGAAGAAGCGGTCGTCACTCGCGCGGCGGAACCGATTGTTCGCCAACAGCGGGTGCGAGAGGCGCGGCAAATCGTTCATCAGGAGCATCAGGCCCGCGGTTGCCAGCGCGGCCACAAGAACGGTGAGTTCGAAGATCACGGGGATCCACGCGGGCACGGACATCAGCGGCTTGCCCGAGATCAGGAAGGGATAGCCCGTCACCCAGACAAGCGCCCAAATGGAGAAACTCGCCGCGTTCGTGAACGCCTGCAAGCAGAACCCGACGAGTGCGCCCGTGGCGCCCGCGCCGAACACCAGCACGGGCAGGATGGTGCGCTGCACACCCATCGCCTTGTCGAGTCCGTGCACGGGGAACGGCACATGGCAGTCCCAGTAGCGGTAGCCAGCCGCATGCACGCGCTTCGCGGCGTCCATGATCTCTGCGGGCGTGCGGAACTCCGCCATCAATCCATACGGCGCACCCGAGGGTGTCGCGGACGGGGCATCGACATTCGGTGCAGTCAAAGTGCTCATGGCTGTCCCTCCGACGATCGCGGGTCACGGAAAGCTGGCATCGCGCCGCTTGGCACGCCATGCCCACCGTGCCCTTCCTGCGGACCGCCGTGGTGTGCGTGGGCTCCGTGTGCGTGCGCATGCGGATTCGCTTCTGGCATGACCGCCTTCACTTCAGCGATCGCGATCATTGGCAGATAGCGGCAGAACAGAAGGAACAGCGCGCCGAAGAGACCGAACGCACCGACCATCGTGCCGATATCAACCCATGTTGGAACGAACTGATCCCAACTCGTGGGGAGGAAGTCGTTGGCGAGGCTTGTGACGATGATCACGAAGCGCTCGAACCACATGCCGACGTTCACGAAGATGCTCAGGATGAACATCAGGGGAACGCTGGTCCGCACCTTCTTGAACCAGAAGAGCTGCGGCGTGATGACGTTGCAACTGACCATGATCCAGTACGCCCACCAGTACTGCCCGAACGCACGGTTCACAAAGGCGAACTTCTCGTACATCGCGCCCGAGTACCACGCGATGAAGAACTCCATCGAGTACGCATAGCCCACCATGCAGCCGGTGAGCAGGATGATCTTGTTCATGTTGTCGAGATGCCGAAGGGTGATCAGGTCCTTCAGCCCGAACAGTTCACGCGCGGGAACGGCGAGCGAGACCACCATCGCAAATCCCGAGAAGATCGCGCCCGCGACGAAGTACGGCGGGAAGATGGTGGTGTGCCAACCGGGCACCTGGCTGACCGCAAAGTCGAAGGACACCACGCTGTGCACGGAGAGCACGAGCGGTGTCGCGAGCGCGGCGAGCAGGAGATACGCGACTTCGTAGCGGTGCCAATGGCGCATCGAACCGCGCCATCCGATCGCCGCGAGCCCGTACGCAAACTGCTGGAACTTGCCCTTCGCGCGGTCGCGCAGCGTGGCGAGATCCGGCACCATGCCGATGTACCAGAAGACCAGAGACACGGTGAAGTATGTGCCCACCGCAAACACGTCCCACAGCAGCGGGCTGCGGAACTGCGGCCACATGTCCATCGAGTTCGGCAGCGGGAACAGCCAGTACGCCAGCCACACGCGACCAACGTGGATGCCTGGGAAGAGTCCTGCGCAGATGACCGCGAAGATGGTCATTGCCTCCGCAAATCGATTGATGCCCGTGCGCCACTTCTGGCGGAAGAGGAAGAGGATCGCGGAGATGAGCGTGCCTGCGTGACCGATGCCGACCCAGAACACGAAGTTCGTAATGTCGTAGGCCCACATCACCGGGTTGTTCAGTCCCCAGACGCCGACACCCGTGAAAAACAGATAGGTCACGCAGATGCCGAGGAATCCGAGCATGCCAAGACAGATCACAAACGCCACGTACCACGCCAGCGGCGGCTTGCTCTCGGCGACACGGCAGACCTGATGGGTCACCTCACCGAAGCGGTGCATGTTCAGCACGAGCGGCGCGCGACCACCGATCGGCAACTCGGTGTTGTCGGTTTCGACAAACCCCTTGGTGGCGGAGGAGTGGTGCATGGATGGCATGGATGAATGGCTCGCCATGGATCAGCCCTTGGTGTTTCCGTTGTTGTGATCGCTGCCGTGCCCGCCCGATCCGTGCGAATCGTGGCCTGCACCGTGTCCGCCGTAGCCACCGGTCGACTCGCGCGGGAGCGCGGGGTTCGTCACGCGCGCGAGGTACTGCAGACGCGTCTTGGTGTTGAGTTCCTCGAGCATCTGATAGGAACGACTGCTGCGGTGCAACTTGCTCACCGCACTGTCCGCCATGTTCAGATCGCCGAAGGTGATCGCACCCGTCGGGCACGCCTGCTGGCAGGCGGTCTGGATCGTTCCATCGGGAATCGAGAACTGCTTCTGACCGCTCGCCGTGCCGCCCGCACGCGCCCAGTCGTTCTTCGCCTTGATGCGCGCCGCCTGAATGCGCTGCGTGCAGAAGGCGCACTTCTCCATGACGCCGCGCATGCGAACGGTCACTTCTGGGTTGAACTGCATTCGCAGCCACACATCGGGACCTTCTTCGATGTAGTACTCAGGCTTCACTTTCGCGATGCCCTCCTCGCGGCTGAGTTCGCGGCGGTGGTAGTCGAAGAAGTTGAAGCGGCGCACCTTGTAGGGGCAGTTGTTGCTGCAGTACCGCGTGCCGATGCAGCGGTTGTAGACCATCGAGTTCAGTCCGTCCGCGTCGTGCACCGTGGCGGCCACCGGGCAGACCTGCTCGCATGGCGCGTTCTCACAGTGCATGCATGCGACGGGCTGCAGTGCGAAACCGTCGGGGCTCGCTGCGTTCGTTCCCTTGAAGTAGCGATCGATGCGGATCCAGAACATTTCGCGTCCTCGCAGGACCATGTCCTTGCCGACGACGGGGATGTTGTTCTCGGCTTGGCACGCAGTGACGCAGGCGCTGCAACCCGTGCATTTCGCCAGGTCGACGGCCATCGCCCAGCGGAACTGTGCGCCCTCGAGGTTGTTCTCTGACCACAGCGACAGTCGCGACGCGACATGCGTGCGGTGACGAGCGAAATCGGGATGGGTGCGATACTCATCGAGTGTCGCTTCACGCACCAGAGTCGGCAGTCGCTCTTGGATGCCTTGCAGCGGGACGGCGGTGTTGATCGCATCCGCTGCGCCGTGGTCCTGCGTGTGCGCCACGCTGTAGGTCGCACCCGTGGGATTGATCGCCGTCGCTGTTGTCCAATCTGGAGCGCCGGCGGTCCGAATTCGGTTCGCATTGAATCCTGCATCGGACGCGACAAGTCCGACACCCTGGCCGCTTCGCCCGTAGCCGACGCTGATTCCAAC
>VGXN01000012.1 GCA_016873335.1 Phycisphaerae bacterium
CACCAAACGCAACGCAACGAATGGCCGCTGGTCTGTTCGCCTCGCTGATCCTCACTGCCTGTGCAACCACGGGTGGTGGGAGCGGCACTTCAGGATCATCGGCACGCTCGTCGTCGATGTCTTGGGCGGAGGTGGTGGAACGCGCCCCGAATGCGACCGTCATCACCGACGCAGAGTGGCGTCAGCGCATCAGTGCAACGGGGCTGCCGTGGCGCGTTCGGGACCGCGTGAGCGGAGTGGAGATGCTGCTGGTTCCTCCCGGCGAGTTCGTGATGGGCATGAGCCCCGGCGATACCGATGCGATGGAAGATGAACGACCCGCGCATGTCGTTCGAATCACGAAGCCCTTTTACCTTGGACGCACCGAACTGACACAGGGTCAGTGGTCGTCGATCATGGGATACAACCAGAGTTTCTTTCAGGATGTGAACTACAGGATCATTTCCGAGCAAGAGGCGCCGCGTCGCGTTGCGACGCTCATGCTCGGAGGGATGACGCGTGAGGAGGCGGAGCGGCAGGCGGGAGCGGGCACCCTGGAGGCAACGGGCGCATCGCAGTGGCCGCTGGAGACGATCACCCCAGATGAACTTCGCCCATACCTGCTCAAGACGGGTCTTCGCCTGCCCACCGAGGCGGAGTGGGAGTACGCATGCCGTGCGGGCACGCGCACGCCGCGCTACGGCGAGCTCGATGCGATCGCGTGGTACGCAGGCAATGCCAATGGCAGGACGTATCCAGTCGGACAGAAGTCTGCGAACGCGCTCGGCTTCTATGACATGATCGGCAATGTGTGGGAGTGGTGTTCGGACTGGTACTCGGATACCTACTACGGCGACTGCGAGAACGGCGCAACCGATCCGCAGGGTCCGGGTGAAGGCAAGCCCGCGTACTTCCGCGTGGCACGTGGCGGATCGTGGGATCATGTCGAGAAGAATTGCCGTGCGTCCTACCGCCAGAACCATTACATGCCAGATCCGCGCGTGACGGATTTTGGCGTCCGTTTGGCACGTGATCCGTGATCGGCTTCGTGCCTGTTTCTTCGTTTGAATCTGTAACCGCACTTGCATCTGGAGGATTTCAGAATGAACACCTCGCCTGATCGAAAGTCGCGCTGGTTCCTGCTCGCACCGCTCGCTCTTGCTCCCGTCATGTGGGCGGTTGCTGGGCATACCACGACTGCACCAAGTCCATCGAAGGCAGCCGGTGCTGCAGAGGTGGCTCTCGGTGCCTCATCTCCAGTGCCCGCAACTCCCGTGCAGCAAACGCAAAGTGGTGCGCTCGACGCGGCGAAAGCGGAGCAGGCGCGCATGGCTGGCTTGATCGCCTCCGTCGCGGGCGGCAAGAACATTCCCGTGAATGCGTGGGCGGACATCATCGAAGCGGAGTGCGATGCGCGCGTGGTGACCGACGAAAAACTGCGTGCGGACATCAAGGGCACGGGCCTGCCGTGGCGCATTCGAGAGAAGATTTCAGGCATCGAGATGCTGCTCATTCCGCCTGGGCAGTTCGTGATGGGCATGAGCGTGGGTGATGACGGCGCGAGCAGTGATGAGCGCCCATCACATGAAGTGATCCTGACGAAGCCCTTCTATCTCGGGCGAACAGAAGTGACGCAGGAGCAGTGGACCCGCATCATGGGTTGGAATGAGAGTTATTTCCAGGACTTCAACTTCGAGGCGATCCCCGCCGAGGACCGCGAACAACGGGTTGTGGAGTTGATCGAGGCGGGATACACGCGGCAGCAGGCGGAAGAGAAGCTCGGTCCAGTCCTGATGAAGAAGGTGGAAACGGCGACATGGCCAGTGGAAACGGTGGAGCCCGACTCGATCGAAGTGTTCCTGAACAAGGCGGCGCTTCGTTTGCCGACGGAAGCGGAGTGGGAGTTCGCCTGCCGCGCGGGGACAATCACTTCTCGCTACGGCGATCTCGATGTCATCGCATGGCATTCGGGGAATTCGGAGGGGCGCACGCATCCAGTCGGCGCGAAGTTGCCAAACGGATTCGGTCTTTACGACATGATCGGCAATGTGTGGGAGTGGTGTTCGGATTGGTACGGAAGTGACTACTACAGGAACTGCGAACTTGGCGCGACGGATCCGAAGGGTCCGGGGCCAGGTCCATTTCGTCTCTTGCGCGGTGGCTCGTGGGATCACTCAGGCGACAAGTGTCGTGCTTCGTTTCGCCTGAACCACTTCATGGGTGATCCCCGCGTGACAGACTTTGGATTCCGAGTTGCGCGTACTCCCTAAGGAACAAGCGGTCTCGTCTGCCGTGGTGCGGGGCGAGTTGTACGGGGGTCGCCTGAACGCTATCTGAACCGTGTTGCGATACCGTTTTCGACATGGCAGTGAGACACACTTCAAGACAGTGGGCGGGTCTCGTTGCGTCTGTCGGTCTGCTGTGCGTGAGCCGACTCGCTGTGGCTGTGCCGCAGTCGCCGCCTGCTGATTCCTCGGAGTTGCAGCGTGCCATCCGCGAGATCGAGGCACTTCGGTCGCGGCTGGACGCATTGGAGTCGCGACATCAGGCGGACATGCAGACCATGGAACGGCGACACGATGCGGAGTTGACCGCGCTTCGGAACTCGCAGGGTGACCGTTGGCTCTCGCAGGAGCGGGCGGCAGAAATCCGAGAGGTCGTGCGCGAAGTCATGGCTGATGCGTCCGCGCGCGGGCAACTGCAGAGCAACGATGTTCGGGCGCAGTTGGAGAATGGGAGCTTCGCTTTCCGCTCTGAGGATGGAAAGTTCCTCCTCAACATCGGCGGACAGATTCAGGCGAGGTTTGCGTACAACTATCAGGGACCTGAGAATCAGGCGCCATCCGAGCCTGGTGAGTTCAGCCTGTACGGATTCGGTCTTCGCCGTGTGCAACTCGTCTTCCGCGGGTATGCGCTCGATCCCAGCTGGACCTACCGCATCCAAATGAACTTCAGTCAGAACAACCCCACCTATCAGGGGCCGAACCAGATTCAGCAGACTGTGAATGGGGCGGTTCTCGACAATGCGTTCATCCGCAAGGACCTTGGTGACGGGTTTGGCATCACCGTCGGACAATGGCGTTCGATGTACAACTACGAAGAGGTGCTTTCATCGAGGCACCAGCAGTTCGTGGAGCGAACCATGGTGTCGCAGTACTTCACGACGAAGTTCATTCAGGGCATTCAGCTGGATTACAGCAACAACTTCTGGCGTACATGGCTGAATTACAATGACGGTGGCGGAAACAGAAACACGGGCATTGCCGGGGTGAATCAAGTCACGGAGTGGGCGGTCGCAGGTCGCGCACAGTACAAGTTCGTCGGAGAATGGGAGGACTTGCACCGCTTCTACGCGCCTCGCGGAACGCCGCTTGGGGTGATGGCGGGTGCGGCGTTCAATTGGCAGCGCGGACAGGATGGTCCAAACAACTCTTTCGATGGGGATTTCATAGGAAACTCGCCCGGCATGAACTTCTCATGGACGGCGGACACGCAGTTGCGGTTCGATGGCTTCAGTGCGACCGCTGCGATCTATGGCAACGACTTTTACGCCCGTCCTGATGGTGAGGCGTCGCTCAAATCGTTCGGTACGGTCATACAGGGCGGTTACTTCGTGACGAAGGATGTCGAACTGACTGCGCGCTGGGAGTACTTGAATGTGTCCGGTGGCACGGACACGACCTACAGCAATCCGTCGGCGTCGAACGCGCAGAACTTCTCGATCTATACGGCGGGGTTGAATTGGTACGTCGGCGGGGAGTGGGTGAAAATCAACATGGATGCAGGGTTGACGGTGGGAGGCATCATGTTTTCCAATGGCATCTACAACCAGTCAGTGAACAGCGGCGATTTCCGAGCGGATACTCAGGCGGGCGCGTCTGGGCAGTTCGTTGCCCGTGTGCAACTGGTCCTGATGTTCTGAGGCACTCCGTTTCAGCGGACAGGCACGACCTTGTAGGGGCGCTTGAGGAAGTCGCTCCATTCCTTTCCGATGACGCCGAGCGGGGCAATGTCGCCATCGTTCGTGGCATCGATGCTCGCGGCCTCGGCGAGCACATAGGTGCGCCCCTCATGCTCAATCGTGCGGTCGCCTTCCCGAGTCGGGACTCGAATGCCGAGGATCGCGTGTCCAGTGCCGTCCTTCATCTGAAGTGTGACGATGGCGCACTCGGCGAGGCATGCGGCGCGAAGCAGGGATGCCATCAGCACGGATTTCGAATCGCAGTCGCCGCCGCGAAGCAGCGTCAGCAGCGGTGTGCGGAGACCGCAACGGTCCTTGCCATCCGGCAAGTCGGGGATCGTTTCGTAGGGGATCGCCTGAATGAATCGAAAGACGGCCTCCACGCGGTCGCGCACCGTGACAGGGCGGGCATCCCCGCGCTCACGAAGGACGCGATCCGTTTCCTTCAGGACGGCCTGCGCAACGGGGTTGATATCGGCGCGACTGCCATCGATCAGCCACTGAAAGTCGGGCTCGAGCATGCCAACCTGTGCGTCACTTGTGGGCAGGACGCGGAGCCCGTGTCGCGCAAGTTTGTCGTGCTCGAGCTTCTCGAGTCTGCTGCGTTCCGCTTCGGATCGGTAGGAGAACTGGAGCGCTTCCATGGGGACACCGAAGTGCTGCTCCACCGCTTCGGCGCGCGCGGCATCGATGCGGAGCGTGACCGTGAAACGCCAGGGCTCGATCGATGGATCGCGCATACGGCGACCATTCTCGTAGACGATGGCTGGTGTGACGTCCGCCCATGCGATGGTGTGCCGCACCATGCGCGGCGAGACGGAGGGCATTTCGCTTGGCGTCTTCAGCCATGCCTCGAATGCGGCGTTGGAGGGCGGCGATGCGCTCGTCGGTCGTTCACGGTCGGGTGCGCTGCCGAGCAGGGGCGCGCACAGCAGCATGGTCGCTATGGCCCGAAGCGGTCGTGCAGGCGCACAACATTTCCGCAAATCGCGCAGCGCAAGTGGAAACCACATGATTGCAGGATACGCTGCAAACTGTGTGGTCGATGCGAGAAACAGCGCCTGGTGTCGTCGCGCTCGCGGGCGCTCTTGCGGTGGTGCACCCTTCGGGTGCCGCCATCACGCTCGCGAGCGCCGTGTCCTTCTCACTCGCTCCACTGACCAATCCAACGCATGTGGTGGTGAAGGACATCGATGGCAACGGGGTCGTTGACCTGGTGATCACCTGCCGAGATGTGGACGGACGCATGTGTGTTGTGCGGGGGATCGGCGGGGGCGTCTTCGGTCCTGTGGAGATTCTTCCGATCGAGATGCAGACGGATTGGTGCGATGTGGTTGACGGCGATGGCGATGGGATCCTCGACATCTATGCGTCGGTCCGCAGCGGGTGGGGCCGAGTCGCGTTCCTGAAGGGGCGCGGTGATGGGACGTTCGAGCCGCCCGTCACGACAACGGCAGGCCGGAGCGGTGCCGGCTTGGTTGCGCGGGATTTCAGCGGTGATGGACGGATCGATGTTGCGATGGCGAACTACACATCGGGCAGCCTGCAGTGGTGGCACGGGACAGGCACGGGCGCGCTGATCGAGCGGGCGCGTGATCTGGTGACGCCGTGGGCCGTCGGCATCCCCTATCCGTTTCACGTCGCAAGCGGCGATTTCGATGGGGATGGTGATGTGGATCTTGTGTGCAGCGCGACGGGCCCGACGCGGCTGGTGGTCTACCGAAATCAGGGCAACGGCAACTTTGGCGCTGGCGAGGTATGGGATGTTCCGCCCGTGGGAAAGGAGCGTCCCGCTCTCTCGAACCTCGCGGTCGCGGACATCGATGCCGACGGTGATCTGGACATTCTTGCGAATGGACTGCTGCTGATGTCCCCGTCGGTCACTGTCCTTTGGAAGAACGATGGGCTCGGTGGATTCGCGGCGCGCGAGACGCGCCCCGCAAACATGGAGGGGTATGCATGGACCGTGCAGGTCGGCGACTTGGACGGTGATGGTGATTCCGACGTGCTCGCGGGTTCCGCATTGCCGGGTCGGTTGACCATCGCCGAAGTCGATGCGCAGCAAGGGGGCGCGTACGTCGCCGTGACGACCAAGTCTGGCGGGACATTTCTGCGTGACATGGCGGTTGCGGATATCGATCAGGATGGAGATCTCGATGTGGTTGCGGTCGATATCGCCGCTGCGAGCGTGATGATCTATCGCAATCAGATGGGTGGTGTGGCTGGCGATGGAGGCGACGATGGTTCGCCCGCGACCCCGTCATTCGGCAGCGCCCAAGCAGCGGTGAGTTGGCTTGCCGCGTGGGAGAGTTCAGAGGGATCCGTGGCTGGCGAGCCACCTGCCGTATGCGGAACGGGTGCTGGTCTCTGCGAGGAAGTGCATGAGACACCTGGGTGCGTTCGCACGCTGTGCTGTGAAGCGGTCTGTGGGTTCAATCCACTCTGCTGCGAAGTGGCGTGGGACCAGCCATGTGTGGATGCAGAAGAGGAGTTGTGCGACAACTTCAACTGTCCGAGCGCGGGCAGTTGCACGGAGTTTCATCCGACGCTCGCCTGCGATGACGAAGCGTGCTGCCTCTTCCTGTGCGACTTCGATCCGTTCTGCTGTTCATCGATATGGGATGCGATCTGCGCGCGGGAGGCGGTGGAGTACTGCGGCGCTGCGGCATGCGACATTGGCACGGTGCCAGGCGCCATTCAACTTCCCGAGCCCTGCTCTTCGCGGTCGGATGATGGATGCAATCCTGCGGGCGGCGAGATCGATCCCATGTGCCCGGCCGTCTATGAGTCGACGCTGACGAGCGATGTGCCACGGGATACGGACTGGTTCAACTTGTCGGCGCTGCCACAGTCGTCCGTGCGCATCGAGTTCAACACTGAGTGTCCGCTGATGGTGCAGGTGGTGCAGGGGGTGTGCTCTGGTCCGCTGCAGGTGCGGCAACTGACCGAAGTGCCGCCATGTGGGAGTGGTGCAATAGATGTGTCCGTGGAACCCAACCTATGGCTGGTGCTTGGTGTCGGCAACAGGGACCGCGTCATTCGGGGGGAGTTCCCCTGCGATCTCACGGACCCCGATGATCCGCCGTTCGTTCCTGGGTACTTCGGGCTGAACTACCGCGTGCGCTTCTCGATTGGGGTGCGCCCAGGCGACTTGAACGGCGATGGTGTCGTCAGCGGGGTTGATCTGACCGTGCTGCTCGGGGCGTGGGGGGCATCGGGCAGCGCCGACCTGAACGGCGATGGGATCGTGGGCGGCAGCGACCTGACGATCCTTCTGTCGAACTGGGGTTGACGGGTCTGTCAGGTGCCGTTGGCGACCGCTTCGTACGCGATCCGCAGGCAGCGCTCCATCTCGGCGCGGATGTCCTTGTCGCTCACCGCGACCCCCTTGGACTTCAAGTCTGCGGCGAGTTTGCCCACCACGTCCTCGTCACCCGCCTTCTTCAGATCGTGGGCGATGAGTTCCTTGGCATACGCATCGATGCCGGCGGAGTCCAGTTTGGTCTTGCTCCCGAACCATTCCGCGAGCAGCTTGTTGCGCCGCGCCTCCGCCTTGAAACGCTTTTCCGCATCGAATGCGAACTTGGACTCGAAACCTTCTTCGCGCCTGGAGAAACCGCTCATCGAAACCTCCTTCGGGGAGGCGGAGTGTAACGGACTCACTCATTGCATGCGGCATTCAACCATCGGAGATCGTTGCTGTAGTCGTTGTTCAAAAAGAAAACTGGCTAGGGCGTCCTGCCCTAGCCAGTCGTGTGATCCTGAGAAGCCTGATGGACTGGATCAGGTCGTGGACTGCTTCTTGGTGAACACGGCAATGATCACCAGCAGGGCGATCAGACCGACGAATCCGCCGTTCCCAAGTTGACTGATGAACCCCGTCAAGTTGGAGGTAATGCCGCCGAAGAATGTGGTGTTCGAGGTACCGAAGATGATCTGCACTAGGACGCCTAGCCCGATGAACAGAAGCATGATGTCCATAAGTTCGCGAGCCCAACCCTTGATCCAAGTGAATGCCTGCATGTCTTGAAGCTCCTGAGGATTCCTGAACGAGGCAGTCGCACCATGCCACTGCCAACAGAACACTTATCGGCAAACCGACGGAGGTCGGCTTGGAAATCGCTATGAACGAAGGTCCTATAATACATTATGGAGGATCAGAACAGCCCGAAAGTGTCATTTTATCGATAGAAATCCACCTTTCGAGTGTTGAGGATGAATCCAAAATTCTTGCGGTCTTCCATCGCGGATGGCACCGATTGGGCCGTGTTCTCTGCTGATATTCTTCCTCCCCGCATCGGAGTCCCGAGCGTCCATGACATCACTCATTCGCGCTGAAAACCTGACGAAACGCTTCGGGCACATCGAGGCAGTCCGCGGCGTCACGCTTGAGGTTGCCGCCGGGGAAGTCGTTGGGTTCCTCGGTCCAAATGGCGCGGGCAAGACCACGACCATGCGGATGATCACTGGGTTCCTTGAGCCAACACAAGGGCAGGTGACGCTGCAGGGCTTCTCTCTCGATGCGGCGCCGATTCAGGCTAGGCGCAGCTTTGGCTATCTGCCGGAAGGTGCGCCCGCCTATCCAGACATGAGCGTGCTTGAGTACCTGCAGTTCATTGGGCAGGTGCGCGGATTCGCAGGTCAGGCACTCCATGACCGGATTGCCGCGGTGGTTTCTCAGGTGCATTTGGAGCGAGTCCAGCAACAGACCATCGAGACGCTGTCGAAGGGGTTCAAACGACGGGTCGGGATTGCGCAGGCGATCCTGCACGATCCGCCAATCCTGATCATGGACGAGCCGACCGATGGACTCGATCCCAACCAGAAGCACGAGGTGCGGCAACTGATCCGCAGCATGGGTTCAACCAAGGCCATTGTTCTGTCGACCCACATCTTGGAAGAGGTCGAGGCGGTCTGCACCCGGGTGATCCTGATTGCAGCGGGCAGGATTGTGTTTGACGGGCGACCGGAGGAGTTCGAGGCTCGCGCGCCGGCCTCGGTGCAGCGGAACCGCATGGACCATGTCTTCCGTGAAATGACTGCCACCGGGCTAGAGGTGCGCTCATGACGGGGAGCGGTCAGCCATGGCGGGCGATCTTCCGGCGCGAGTTCCGCGCCTACTTCGCCACGCCGCTTGCCGCGGTATTCCTTGTTGTGTTCCTGTTTCTCGCCGGGATCTTCACCTTTTCCCTCGGTGGTCTCTATGAACGCGGTCAGGCAGATCTCCGCCCGTTCTTTGATTTCGCCCCGTGGTTGCTGCTGTTTCTTGCGCCTGCCATCTCGATGCGGTTATGGGCGGAGGAGCGTCGCCTCGGCACCATCGAGGTGCTGACCACGCTGCCGCTGCCGCTTTGGCAAGCGGTGCTTGGGAAGTTTCTCGCAGCGTGGGCGTTCAGCGTGGTGGGAATCGTGCTGACCGTGCCGCTCTGGATGACGGTGTCGTGGCTGGGTGATCCTGATCAGGGAATGATCGTTGCAGGCTATGTCGCGACAGCGCTGATGGCCGGGCTGTTCCTTGCGCTTGGCGGCGTGGTTTCCGCACTGACGAAGAATCAGGTGATCGCCTTCGTGGTGACGGTGGTGGCGTGCTTCCTGCTGATGGTCAGCGGCTTTCCCGTCGTGCTTGATTTTCTTCGCGGCTGGGCGCTGCCCGGCGTGGTCGATGCGGTCGCCAGCCTCAGCATCCTGACGCACTTCACGAGTCTGACGCGCGGGGTCCTTGATCTTCGCGACATCGCCTACTTCATCGTGGGCATTGCGACCTTTGTGATGGCGACGGCGTTCCTGATCGATTGGAAGAAGAGTGCCTGACATGTCCCGATCGAGCAAGTCATCCTTGGCACTGAAGGCGAGCGCGCTGCTGCTCGTCGTGTGGGTTGCGCTGAGCGCATCCCTGTCGATCGTGCCGCTGCCCATTCGCATCGACCTGACCGAGGGTTCGGTGTACACGCTCTCGCCTGGGGTTCGCGCGATGCTGGCCTCGCTCGACGAGCCCGTGCGATTGGAGTTGTTCTTCACTGCGGAGGGCTCCCGCGATCTGCCGCAGATTCGCAATCATGCGCTGCGTGTGCAGGAGTTTCTTGAAAGCCTGGTGGCATCATCGAATGGCAAGGTGGATCTGAAGGTCGTCGATCCACAGCCATTCTCCGAGGCGGAGGACATCGCGAAGGCTGCGGGCATCGCCCCGATCACGGCAGATGGCGCGGGCCGAACGCTGATGCTCGGACTGTTGGTGTCTGGTGCCACGGACCAACGCGAGTGTCTGCCCTACCTGAACCCGCAGGAGGAGGCGTTCCTTGAGTACGACGTGTCCCGTGCGATCATCAGCGTCTCACGGGCGCAGCGTGCGAAGGTTGCCCTCGTGACGGGGCTGCCGATGGACAGCAGTTTCGATCCGCGATCACAGCGCATGACGCCTCCGTGGCAGGTGATGGCGCAACTGCGCAATCTCTTCGATGTGGAGGTCGTCCCGCCGAGCGCCGAGAAACTGCCGGATCAGTTCGATGCACTTGTTGTCGCACATCCCAAGGGGCTTGCGGAACCGCTCTTGCGCGCCATCGATGCGTACGCGCTTGCTGGCGGGCGAATGCTGGTGTTCCTTGATCCGTTCTGCGAGAGCGACTCCGCACCGATGGGGCCCGGCGGATTCGGCTCGGGCGGAACGCCAAGCGATTTCGGCACGCTGCCCTCGTCATGGGGGATCGCATGGAAGGCGAACGAAGTCGTTGCGGACCGTACCTACGCGCAGCGCGTGCGTGCGCGCAGCGACACGGGGCTTGCCACGGTGGACTTCGTCGCGTGGCTGAACCTGAACAAGGAGGCGATCAACCGCGATGATCCGGCGTTTGGCGTGTTGCAGACGCTGATCCTGATGTCTGCCGGTTCGCTCGATCGCACCGAGGGGTCGAAACTTGAGATGGTGCCGCTCGTGCGAAGTTCGGCGGACTCGATGCTGATCGACGGGTCGAAGCTCGGACCCTTTGCCGATCCATCGGCGCTGCTTCGTGACTTCAAGGCGGATGGTGCGCAGCGCGTCATCGCCGCGCGTTTCACGGGTGTGGTGCGGAGTGCGTTCCCGCCTGCGGCGGCAGCCGCTGCCGATGGAAGTGCCGCCGCCCCCGCGCCTGTGGAAGGGACGGCACCCGCGAGCATCGTGGTCGTTGCCGACGCGGACATGCTGCGGGATGAGACATGGATTCAGGAAGAGCGGCTTGGCAACCTGAGTCTGGGGTGGCGTTCGTTTGCCGACAACGGTTCGCTGCTGCTGAACACCGTGGAGCAACTCAGCGGGAATCAGGCACTGCTTGGGCTGCGCGCGCGCGGCAGCAGCCAGCGACCCTTTGATGTGGTCCGATCGCTGAAGCGCGAGGCGGAGCAGCGGTTCCGATCGCGTGAAGACGAACTGCAGAAACGGATCACGGAGACGCAGCAGCGCATCACCAGCATGCAGCAGCAGAAGACGCCCGATCAGATGCTGCTGCTGACGCCTGAGCAGCAGGCGCAGCTTGAAGGCTTGCAACAGGAGGTGATCGATGCGCGCAAGGAGCTTCGGCAGGTGCAGTTCAGCCTGCGCGAAGATGTGGAGGCGCTCGGTCATCGTCTGATGCTGCTGAACGTGCTCGCATGGCCAGCGGTCGTGGCGGTCGCGGCTGTCTTCCTTGGCATTCGTCGGCGGGGCAGGTCTGCGAGGGCTGCAGCATGAATCGTCAGGCGGTGCGTGTGCTTGTGGTGGTGGCGGTCGCTGCGATCCTCGTCGCGGCGTTCATTCGGATGAGCCGGGGCGGCGGAACGCCCGATGTGGATCAACCACTCGTATCGTTCGCATCGGATGCGGCGGCGATCGACCGCGTCGAGATCGAGCAGGGCAGCGACCGAATCGATGTGCAGCGGAAGGATGGGCAGTGGGTTCTGGCTTCGCGCGATGGATTCCCCGCCAAGGCGGAGTCGGTGCAGGAAGTGGTGCGCGGACTCGACGGACTTCGGAAGTCACAGCGCATGACGGCGAAGCCAGAGCGGCACGCCGATCTTGACATTGGATGGCCTGATCCGAGCGGAAAGGCGCGGCGGGTTCGGGTCTTCGCGGCGGGCAAGGAGAAGCCGCTCGCCGATCTCGTGATTGGGCGGGCTGCATCGTCGCCTGCCGGTGTGTATGTGCGCGTTGGTGATGATCCGCAAGTATGGCGCTGCGCGGGCGTGTTGAATGTCCCCGCTGGTGTGTCCGGTTGGTTGGCGACGCCCGTCGCGGACTTTGCATCCGATCAGTTGCAGCGGATCACGCTCTCGGATGTCACGCTCACTCGTGCGGGGACTGAGTGGAAGATGACAGGACCTGATGGGCAACCCGCAGCATCGACGCCACGGCTCGACGCGATCAAGAGCACGCTGCCGTATCTGCTGACGGGGTTCGCGCCAGACGATGTGCGGCGTGAGGTTCCCGAAGATGCATCGCGTCCAGATTCGATCGAGGCGCAAGCGTGGGTGGATGAGGCGAACGCTGTCGCCATTCGCATGTGGATGCAGGACGGCAGGGTGTGGGTGCGGTTGGCGCCGGGAGCCTGCGGTGCGCAGCATGACGCGCGGATTGATGCTGGGACGCCGAAGTGGAGCGGTTGGGTTTTCCAACTGCCTTCGTGGCGCAGCGATTACCTGAAGCCGATGTTCGGGGTCGTTGCGCCTGCGGATGCTCCACTGCCCGCGACACCTCCCGCTGTGCCATAATGGTGGCATGGCACGATCCACAACACCCAGCGTGAAGAAGGCTGCGCCCGCCAGTGGCGGGGCTCGCGTGTACGAGGGCGATGGCGACCGTCTGGTCGAGATCCCCGCGGCTGGTCCCAAGGTGACGCTGCTTCCTGCGGGCGATCCGCGCGCCGCGGATGCGTCTCGTCGGATTCGGGTTCAGTGGGGGCAGCACCTTCTCGATGATCTGGTGGACGGTCGCTACCGCACGCTGATCTGCGGCGTGAATGAGCAGGACAACTCGCACGGCATCCTGGGCGAGATCCTGAAGCTCATTCCGACGAGCCAGTGGACGCTCAGTTCCGCGACGAGCTATGCGCAAATGTTCCGCAGTGCGGTGCAAGTCCACGCGAAGGAGGACCGCGAGCCATACATCCTGAAGTTCGACCTCGATCGCTTGTTGGTCCTTGCGCTGCTCCGACCCCACGGGCGTGATCACTTCACGCTCGAAGACATCTATCGCGGATTCCGCACTGCAGCACGGATGCTTGAGGGTCGTTCGGATCGGCAACCCGTCGCCACGATCTCATTTCTCGGCGCGAAGAGCAATCGTTTGCTGGACCATGCGGGTGACGAGCCAAGCCTGGAAGCTGTACTGAAGGCGATGCACGATGCGGGCTTCCACGGCGACTGCTATCCGCCCGTATCGCTCTGGGATTGTGCGCGGACAGGCGTGTTTGCGCGGTATCCGTTTCCTGCGGGCGTTGACCGCATGCGTGAAGGCAGCAGCTGATGTCCGGCCGGGCGCCGTTCAGCCTGCCGAGGGTCGCCTTTTTCGGACGGACGCTCGCCGAGTATCTGCAGTGTTTCTGCCTTGATGCGAAGGAACTTCGTGGGCTTCGAGTGCTCGACTGTCCTGGCGGACCAGGGTCGTTCGCAGCGGAAGCCGCGGCGTTCGGTTGCGAAGTGACTGCGGTGGATCCCGCCTACGAAGCCAGTACCGATGACTTGGAGCGGCGCGCGAGTGCCGACATTGACGCGTGCATCGCGCAGATGCGTGCGAAGCCCTGGTCTGCGCCTGTGGGCGACCTCGAGACGTATGCGGCTGCGAAACGTGAGGCGCTCGGGCGCTTCATCGAGGACTTCCGAGCGAATCCTCAGCGTTACCGCGCTGCGTCGCTGCCCACACTTCCGTTTGCGGACCGACAGTTTGATATGGTTCTCTCGGGGCATCTGCTCTTCCTCTACGCGCCGCTTGCCGAGGATGGCTTCCTCGAGGGGCATCGTTTCGATCTCGCGTGGCACCATGAAGCGATCGGTGAACTCGCACGAGTGTGCTCGGCGGAGATGCGCCTGTATCCAACCTTGGCACTGAATACAGCGCCGCGCCGCCACTGCTACGCGTCACCGATCGAGGCGGACTTGGAGGCACGCGGATGGCGCTGCAGTTTCCTGCCGTCGGTCTACGCGCAGTATCCGCCAAGTTGGAACGATTGTCTGGTGGCTCGTCGCCTCAGCGCGGCGACACCGACATGATCAGCGCCGTTGCGGGGAGCGCCACGAGCGCGCCGCGCAGGCAACTGACGATGCCGAGCGCCGTGCCGAACGCATCGTGAAACATTCCCTCGAGCGGCGCCCACGCGGCGATTGCCAAAAGGACCGCAGCGCAGGCTGCCGCATCGGGGAGGCGCGCGCGTCCAACGATGAGCAGAAGCACTGCGGAACCCGCGACAGCGGGGAGGAGCAGGGGATACACGGCGCCTGGCGCGATGATCAGCACGACTGCTGCAAGCAGAATGGAGAGCGCATTCGCTGCGATCATTGTGCTCCAGAGCCCCACAACCGCTGGAACACTTCCTGCGGTTGCAGTGACACCGCTGCGCGGGTTCAGTCGCCACGCGATCAGTCGAGGTGCCCACGTGGCGACCGCGCCGAGTGCAACAGCCATCAGCACCCATGCGCTTGTTGCAGCTGGCCAAGGAAAGGAATCGGGGGCGATCCACCGGGACACGATGGAGAAGGTCCAGCCGATCGATGCGGCGAGCGCGAGTCCTGCCAAGAGCAGTAGCGCATCTCGCAGGATCGCACACAGCGGGACATCGCTGCAGCGGCGCACTGCAGCGACCGTGCCGAGAACCGATAGCACGAGAAGCGCGATGGAGATCCACCCATCCCAGCGAACGATCGGGCCGCCGAGCGCGTTGAACCAGACCGTGCCTCGCTGCAGGGGAACACCCGACGTGCGTGTCCACGCTGCGTGATCGCCGGATGTCGGCATCGGCGGTGACCCCGCTGCAAGGGACCGCAGCAGTGCGAGTGCGGTCGAGCCCATCTGTCCGATCGTCGCGATTTCCACTTGATCGACGCGGTCGTTCGCAGTGTGATAGTTCCGCGGCGATCCGATGAAGGCGATGTTGAACCCCGGTCGACCTGTGCGTACGGCGACGGTGAAGTCAGTGTTGTTTGGCATCAGCCGATACGCCTCTGCTGCAAGGCTGGTGGAGCACACGGGCGCGTCAACCGCCGCAATCAGGCGTGCGTGCGCTGCCGCATCAGCGCCTGTCTCGAAGAGGATCGCCGGACCGCTGCTTCCACGTGCATCGAGATTGACGATGGCGCCTGCGCGCATCCACCATGGGTGTTCCTCCGCAAACCTCCGCGCTCCCCAGAGCCCGACCTCCTCGCCGTCCGTGAAGACGACGAGCACGGCACGTGGTGGCGGATTTGCCACGAGCGCACGGATCGATTCCAGTGCGCATGCGACGCCCACGCCATTGTCGCCAGCGGCAGGACCGCTCGGCACACCGTCCCAGTGAGCCCACAGCACCGGGAGTGGTGCCTCAGTGGCCTCACGACCCGGAACTTCAACAAGAATGTTGTGCATCTCGACGGCGCTTCTGTTCCACCCCCGTGCAAAGAAGCGGTGTGTCGTTGGCGCAGCGCCGATCTCGCGCAAGCGACTGAGCAGGCGCTCCTTCGCGGCACCATGTCCCGCGCTTCCCACCGAGCGCGGCGTTCCATCGCCAACGAAGCGCACCAACTCTTCATGAGCACGGCGCGCAGAGAAACGCGCGGGATCGGTTGGATCCTGTGGATGCGGTGGTGCCGACTCCTGCACGCACCACACGATCATCAACCAACAGAGCACGAGGGTCGCGAGGCGCCACGGACGCTCCAGCGGCGCGGGGCGCGTGCTCATGCGCGCGCCTGAACCCCGTGCTGGATGCCTGTGAGTTGCGTGTGCCGCTGCAGGTAGCGCAGCGCAGTCGTGATGAACGCCGCATGGGACCACGTGAGCGGGCTCACGGAAAGATGCGCGCCCGAATAGGGATCGAACTGTTCCGCGAGCACGCCCGAGGCGGAGGCGCGCTTGCAGACCCACTCCAGCAGTGGAACGGCTTCCGCAAGTTCCTCCTCACTGTGTGCGCGCGCGATCAGCCACTGCGCGTACCACAAGGTGGTGATGATCCATGGATTGCCTGGAACCCGCTGCAGATCATGCCGTTCGATCTGGTGGTAATGATCGCCTGCGTACCGCGCCATGCCGCCAATGTCCGTGTGCACCCAGAGGTTCTCGCGCAGCATGCGCATATGACTAGTGACGCGTGGGTCATCCGCCTCGAGCGCTCCAAGTGCGAAGAGCCCACATGCGCTCGCATCGGGTGTGAAATCGAGGTGATAGCCACCGGCGCCATCGGGGGTCGCCATGCGTGCGAAGCAGCCACGCTCTTCGCTCCACAGATGGCGGATCATCGCCTCGCGCATGCGTTCAGCACCTTGATCGAATTCTGCGGCACGGTCTGCGGCGCCCACCTCGATGGCGAATGCAGCGGCAGCCTTGAGTGCGCCGATCACGGAAGCGACTGTGAACAGATGGACTCCGCGTCGCTCCTCCCACAGGTCCCACGAGGGCTGCGGCAAGCCATTGGAGTCGCGGTAACGCAGCATCCAGCCGGCAGGTTCGATCACGAGCGGGTTGTAGAGATCACGCACGAACTCCACATCGCGGAATGCGACGAAGTGGCGACGCAACGCCCAGACCACGAGCGCTGTTTCATCCTCTTGAATCGGCAGGATGCGTTTTCCATCGAGGATCCACGGATGCCAGCTCGATGCCACGCTGCCCGTCGGGTTGTACTTGTGCAGGAAGTAGCCCGCGGACTCAATCACCTTCGCAGCAAAGCGGAAGAACGCCTGGGAGAGTTCGCCTTGCCCTGCAAGCACCAGTGCGTGCGAGACGAGCGCGCCATCCCGCGGCCAGAGGTAGGAATAGGTGTCGCCAGCGAACCGCGTGATGTCGTAGTCGTTGGCGGCGATGATCGCACCACCCTTGTCGATCTGCGTCCGGATGATGAGTTCACTTCGGATGAAGAGATCGCGGACGGCTGTGGGAAGGGGAGAGAAGTCGATTCCCTCTTTGGTGGCCCAGAGCCGCCAGTAGGACTCGGTCCGCAGCATCATGCGCTGCGGGGTCTTCGCGCGCACCTTGTCGTCGAGGGCCTTGACCTCCGCGTAGTCGCGCCCGGCGCAGATCCAATAGGTCACAAGCGCGCTGCCACGCGAGGGGACGCTCAGCGTGAATCCCACAGTGGAGTCGACCGAGCCCTGCGCGATGGAGTTGCGGCTGAGCACGCCATCCTCGGCATCGCGCCATGTGCCTTCCGCATCGCGGATGCGTTTCTGTCCTGTCGACCATGTGTCAACGCCAGTGGCTCGCGCGCCGAAGCCGTTGAAGAGGAAGTAGGTGTCGTCCTTGAAGTGCACGAGGCCGCCCGTCTGCGGGTCATAGTGCACCGTGTCGCCGACAGCGCTCTCGCCGATGGAGAGATCGTGGTGAAAGAAAAGACGCACATCGCGCGCTTGATCGTGGAGGTTGTGGACGCGAACCTCGCGGAAGTAGACGGGACTCCAGAAGTCGACGGCATCGCGGCAATGCAGTCGCACACCCAGTCGGTCATTTCGCAGGTGGACTTCGGTGACGAGCGAATCGCGCGTGTACTCCAACTCTCGTGTCCAGCCAGGCGCGTCGACCCACGCGAACTGCCCATCGACCCAGACGCCAAACCGCTGCAGGTGCCCACAGGTGTGGTTGGGCATGCCGACCCGCGGCCAATAGAGGTCGCGGATGCGGTAGAAGTCGTCGAAGGCAACGAGCATCTCTCCGTTGCCGACTGGAATGTTTCGCGGCATGAGGGATCAGCCCCGCGGCGTTCCGAAGACGAGTGTGGTGTTGTGGCCGCCGAACCCGAAGGAGTTGTTGAGGGCGATGCGAACCGAACGCTGCTGCGCGGTGTTGGCGACAAAGTTCAGATCGAAGCCGTCATCGGGCTGGTCGAGATTGATCGTCGGCGGAAGGGTGCCTGTTTGCAATGCCTTGATGGTGGCGATGCTCTCCACTCCACCCGCCGCGCCGAGTGCATGCCCCATCACCGACTTTGTGGAACTCATCGCCAGCGCATGCGCGTGACTGCCGAAGAGGCGCTTCACGGCGCTCACTTCGGCCGCATCGCCAAGCGGCGTGCTCGTGCCGTGCGCGTTGATGTAGCCGACATCGGTGGCGTTCACTTGGGCATCGGCAAGGGCGTTCTGCATCGAACGGAACGCGCCGGCACCCTGTTCCTCGGGCGCGGCAATGTGGAACGCATCTCCCGAACAGCCGTAGCCAAGCAGTTCCGCATAGATGTTTGCGCCGCGCCTTCGGGCGTGTTCGAATTCCTCAAGCACGATCACCGCCGCCCCCTCGCTCAGCACGAACCCGTCGCGATCCTTGTCGAAGGGGCGGCTCGCCAAGGCGGGCGCCTCATTCCGTGTCGAGAGCGCCTTCATCGATGCGAATGCGCCGATACAAAGCGGGGTGACCGCCGCTTCCGCGCCGCCTGCGAGCATCACATCCGCGTCACCGCGTTGAATGGTCTGGAATGCCGCGCCGATTGCATGCGACCCAGTGGCGCAGGCGGTCGCCGTCGCGATGTTGCTGCCGCGCAGGTTGAACCGGATGGAGACCTGTCCCGCACCTGCGTTGACCATCAGGCGCGGAACGGTGAACGGATTGATCTTTCGGTTGCCCGATGTGACCATGCCACGAACGCCCGTCTCGATCGTTCCGATGCCGCCAATGCCTGATCCGATCGCGACGCCGTGGCGGTAGGGATCGCCCGCCTGAAAGTCGATGCCGCAGTCGCGGACAGCCTCGTGCGCCGCGCCGAGAGCGAAGATCGCGAAACGATCGATACGGCGCTGCTCGCGGACATCAAGGAACGACGAGGGATCGAAGTTGCGCACTTCGCCAGCGAAACGGACCCCCCAGTCCTCGTTCGCGTCGAACTGCGTGATGCCTGCGATGCCCGAACGTCCGTGGATGAAACTGTCCCACGTCTCCGCGGCACTATGACCAACGGGCGTAATGGCACCGAGCCCGGTCACAACCACGCGTCGGAGTGTGATGGTCCTCACAGCAGGAATGCGCTGCAAAGGCGCAGATCAGCCGGTCTTCGCTGCGCCGCCCTTGCCACTGCCAAAGTTGGTCTTGATGTAGTCAATCGCGGAACCGACGGTCTGGATCTTGTCGCCCTGATCGTCGGGAATCGATGTTCCGAACTGGTCCTCAAACTCCATCACCAATTCAACGATATCGAGGCTGTCGGCATTGAGGTCGTTGGTGAAACTGGTTTCGCGCTTGATCTCAGCCTTGTCCACCCCCATCTGCTCTGCAACGATGGCGATGACCTTCTCTTCGATCTCTTTTTCAGTCACTGGAGGGCTCCTCTAGAGGTGTTGGAAGTTGCTGTTGATCCGTCGAACGACCAAGAACATCGGCAGTTTGTGCCGCCGAGGAGTATAACCGCTGAGCGGACTTCTGTGCGGACGCGGCAAAGGTTGTTCGTCCATCGGGATAGCTATGATCCGCGCGCTGCAAGGAGGCAACCATCGAAAAGCGTGTCGCCATCGTTACTGGAGCCAGCCGCGGAATCGGTCGTGCCATCGCTCGGCGGCTTGCCGCAGATGGGAAGCATGTGGTGGGAGTGGCGCGCAATGCCGAGCATTTGGCTGCACTGCAGGGTGAAATCGCCGCGGCGGGGGGGAGTTGCGAGGTGGCCGCGTGCGATGTGGGTGATGGGGCTGCGCTTGCCGCGCTCATCGATGGCGTTGCCGAAAGGCTCGGGCGACTCGACATCATGGTGAACAATGCGGGCATCACCAAAGATGGTCTGGTGCTTCGCATGAGCGACGAGGATTTCGATGATGTGATCCGCGTGAACCTTCGTTCCGCATTCGTGGCGTGCCGATCCGCGGCGCGACCGATGATGCGTGCGCGCTTCGGGCGCATCATCAATATGAGCTCGGTCGCGGGCATCATGGGAAACCCAGGGCAGGCGAACTACGCCGCCGCGAAAGCAGGGTTGATCGGCATGACCAAGTCGATCGCAAAGGAACTTGGCGGGAAGGGGATCACCGCAAATGTCATCGCGCCCGGGTTCATCGATACGGACATGACTGGAGCGCTCGGCGCGGCGGTCAAGGAGGCAGTGCTCCCGCACATTCCCCTGAAGCGCTTTGGGCAAGTCGACGACATCGCGGCAGCGGTGTCCTATGTGGCATCAGATGGCGGCGGCTATCTGACAGGGCATGTCCTGTCGGTGGACGGTGGCCTCGCCATGTGAGGTGCGCACGAGAAGTGCGTCAGTGCGCAGTCGGCGCCTTCCTGCCCATCGGCAACGCAGCGAAAGTCCGTGACCGCTCAACCGGTGGGTCGCCCGGAGGTTCGGCGAGAGGCATTGGGCTGAAAATCAGTCAGGAATCGGCGGACGCTTCTGCTTCTTGAGTGCGCCGCCGCCTGTACCGCCTGGAGGTGTCGGGGTGTTGCCGCCACCGCTGCCGCCGTCACTCGACTCTTCGCTCTCCTCAGTCTTCGACTGTGGAATCTCGACTTCCTCATCGGGGAGGTTGGCGTACTTCTCGAACATGTCGTTCACATACTTCTTCCACGCGGCGATCGAGTCGGTGCCTGAAAGGTGATCGAGAATGTCTGGAGGACCGGGGAACGATGTGAAGAGGATCTTGCCGTCTTCCTCGGAAGCGTCCCACAGCAGAGCGCGATCGGGCAACTCGCTGGTGATGAGCGCGAAGGTCGCGAAGCCGTTCGAGTCATTCTTGCACTGCACCTCGATGGACTTGATACCCACGGTCGACTTCGCCCATCCACCACCTTCGGTCAACTTCTTCAGCACCTTGGCATCGCGTTCCGACATCATTCCGCCAGCTGCAGCCTCGTCACCCTTGGCAAATGCGTTCCAGAACAGCAGCACAGCCTTGCGCTCTTCCGTGGTCTTTGGAGCGAGATCTTCGGGCAGGCTGACGCGCTCATCGATCGAGAGCGACTTCATCAGTGAGGCAATGTCTTCCACCGTTGGCTCAGGTGGCGGTGGCGGCGGCGGCGGCGGCGCCTGAACGACTGGTGCGGCTTGCTGTACTTCTTCATCGCCGCAGGCGCCGAGCAACAGGATCGCGGCGCCGCACGCGCCCCACACCGCGGAGCGCAACATCGGGCTTGGGTCAGACTTTCGTCGCATCGGCAATCTCTGGCTTGTCATGAGTTGTCACCTCGCATGTTCGGTCGATACGCCGCATCAGCCCCTTGAGCACCGAGCCGGGAGCCAATTCGTGCAAACTCGGTCGGGTCTCACCCGAAGGAAGTCCCGCCGAGAGAGCAGCCATGCTCTGACTCCACTGTACAGGGCGGACGATTTGGTCCACAAGCAGCGTCCGAAGAAGTGCGGCGTTCGCGGGATCATGCGGCCGCGCAGTGACATTGCTCCAGACGGGCACTTTCAGCGGTTGCAGCGGGACGCGATCGAGCACGGCAGCCATTGCCTCGGCGGCGGGCGCCATCAGCGGCGAGTGGAACGCACCTGCGACCTGCAACTTCGTTGCGCGGCAGCCGACTGTTGCGGCTGCCTCGAGCGCACGATCGCATGCCGAGGCGTGCCCTGAGAGCACGATTTGTCCTGGCGCATTGAAGTTTGCGCAGACGAGCACTTCGCCCTGCGCGGCGGCATCGCACACCGCCTGCGCCTGCGCTTCGTCCGCACCAATCAGCGCGACCATGCCGCCCTTGCTCGCCTGTGCCGCGGCCTGCATCTGCCGTCCACGCTCGGCCACGAGTTGCAATCCATCCTCGAATGAGAACGCTCCCGCAATGTGCAGCGCGGTGTACTCCCCGAGCGAAAGCCCCGCCGCACTGCAGATGTTCGTGCAGACGCCGCGCTCCTGAAGTGCGTGCAACGATGCGATGGCGCAGGTGTAGAGCGCAGGCTGACTGACATCGGTGCGGTGCACTGTTTCGGGCGCTCCCTCGAACGCGACCTTCGACAGCGGTTCACCCCCGATGCGCACGATCGCGTCCGCGCGCCGAAAGATCGTTGCGGCCGCCGTGCTGGAATCGAACCATGCGCGACCCATGCCGGGCGTTTGCGCTCCTTGACCTGGGCACAGGATGATCTGCTGATGTGTCATATGGAGATCAAAGGTCTGCGATGAACGGGGAGTCGGTTGTCTCTGCACACGTTGTACCGCACAGGGGGCCGTTCGAACGACTGCTCAGACTCGCCACACGGAACTTGCCCATGTGAGCCCGCCGCCAAAGGCAACCATCACGAATGGTCGCTCGCGCTCGATCTTGCCGGCTCGCCAGAGTTCATCGAGGGACAGTCCGACGCTCGCTGCCGATGTGTTGCCATACTTGTCGATGTTGATGTGGACCTTTTCCTGCGGCAAACCGAGACGCTCCCGTGCGGCTTCGATGATCCGCAAGTTCGACTGATGGCAGATCACCTGACCGACGGAATCGGGCGTCAGGTTGGTGTGTCGCATCGCGTCTTCGAGCACCTCGCGGAACTTGGTGACGGCGAAGCGGAAGACTTCCCTGCCGTTCATGCGGATTTTGCCGAGGCGGATGGGATTGTCCGCATCCGAGGCGGGGACGTCCCGCTCCTGCCGAGGCAGGTAGAGCGAATGCCATCCCGTGCCGTCCGCCCCCATGGTCTGGTAGAGGCACCCGATGCGAGGGTTGGGATCGCGCTGCAGGATCACCGCGCCCGCCGCGTCGCCAAACAGGATCGACACGGAACGGTCCGTGTAATCCACGATGCTGCTCATGTGTTCCGCGCCGATCACGCCGATCGTGCGGAACATGCCTGCACGGATCAAGCCTTGCGCAAGATTGACTCCGTAGACGAAGCCGCAGCATGCGGCGGAGACGTCGAACGCGGCGGCGGGCACCGCACCGACAGCGGCACCGATGCGCGCAGCCACGGAAGGACATGTCATGTCGGGCGTGACGGTGCCAACGATGATGAGATCGAGATCGGAGCCCTTCATCTTGGCGCACTCAAGCGCACGCTCGAGCGCGGTTCGCGCCATGTCGAAGGTGCTCTCGCGCGCCGAATCGCAGATCCGCCGTTCACGGATGCCCGTGCGCTGGGTGATCCACTCGTCGCTGGTGTCAAGGATCTTCGCGAAGTCCTCGTTCGTCATGCGACGCTCGGGCACATACGACCCGGTCCCGCAGATGCGGACTCCGCACGCGGGCAGGTCGCTGCTCATGCGATGAGGTGCTGCGCGGCCGCGAGCCGCTGGACGATTGTGTCGTTGATGCCGAGGTCGACGAAACTTCGTGCGCGACGGATGGCACTCGTGATGGTGCGTGCCACGCTGGAGCCGTGGGAGATCAGGCACACGCCGTTGACGCCCATCAGCGGGGCGCCGCCATGCTCGTGATAGTCGTACTTCGCATAGAGGCTCTTGACCACAGGTTCGAGCCGCGAGGCGAGCGTCGGATCAATCGCAAAGACCTCCTTCGCGAGCGCCTTGAAGATGCCTGACGAGAGCCCTTCCGCCATCTTCAGCATGACGTTGCCGACGATGCCGTCGGTGATCACCACATCAGCCTCGCCGTCGAACACGCCACGACCCTCGACGAAGCCGCTGAACTGAAGCCCGTCCGTCATGCGCAGCAGATCGCGTGCGTCGCGCATCTCCTGCGTTCCCTTCTGCTCCTCACCGCCCACATTCATCAGTGCGATGCGGGGGTTGGCGATGCCCAGCACCCGACGCGCGTAGATGTCGCCCATCACGCCGTACTGCGCGAGATGCTGCGCCTTCGGTTCGATGTTCGCGCCCACATCGATGAGCACGATCGGCCCGGCGAAGGTCGGCACGGTCACTGCGATGCCTGGTCGGATCACTCCCTCGAGGCGACGCATGTGCAACTGCGCCGCAGCCACACATGCCCCGGTGTTCCCGGCAGAAATCACCGCGTCGAGGCGTTTGGGCTGCTTCGGCGATGCCATGCGGCCCATCACCACGATGGAGGAGTCCTTCTTCGCCCGAACCGCATCGACCGGCGGCTCGTCCATCCCGATGACTTCGGTGGTTGGAACGATGTCGATCACGGCGCGGTCGACACCGCGCTCGCTGATCGCCTCCTCGATCATTGGACCGTCGCCAATGAGCACCAACTGATCCCCCTGGGGCAACGCCGGGACGGCGGCGAAGCAGCCTTTGAGGATTTCATCGGGGGCGTTGTCGCCACCCATCACATCAATGCCGATGCGCATCAGGAGGTCGTCAGGCGTTCGCCTGGAAGCCCTTCAGCTGCAGCCCGGGGCGGACATAGCCGCAGGAGTTGCACGCGTGATGGGGACGCTTGGCTGCGCCGCAGTTCGGGCAGGTGACCGCATGGGCCGCACGAAGCGCCTGATGGTTTCGGCGTCGGCGGGTTCGTCCTGGGCTGGTTCGAAAGACGGGATTCATGGGGGGTGTGCCTCGTGAGGCCCCTTTGTAGGGGGGAGGGGAGAGTCTATCGGAACGCCCCATGCTGTCAAGATTGTGCAGGGCAGCGGGTTGCCGCCGCGGGCGCACTCCTGTACCTTGCGCGGCTCCCCATTTGGGAAGTCCTCATGCCGACCATCAACCAGCTCGTTCGTAAGCCACGCCGCGACCCCGCCACCAAGAGCAAGGTTACGGATCTCGCCGCGTGCCCGCAGCGCCGCGGCGTGTGCCTGCAGGTGAAGACGGTCACCCCGAAGAAGCCGAACTCCGCGCTCCGCAAGGTGGCGCGTGTCCGCCTTTCCAATGGGCGTGAAGTGACGGCGTACATCGGTGGTGAGGGGCACAACCTGCAGGAGCACTCGATCGTGCTTGTGCGCGGAGGTCGTGTGCGCGATCTTCCTGGTGTGCGGTACCACGTCGTGCGTGGCACGCTCGATTGCCTCGGTGTGGACGGCCGAAAGAAGGGCCGCTCGCTGTACGGCGTCAAGCGCAAGGCTGCCGCTGCGGCGAAGAAGTCATGAGTGCGTCCTGCCGCGCAGCCGCTTGACGGCAGCCGGCAGTCCGCATCAGGTGCGCCGATCACCTTCCTCGGCTGCGGGACGGACGGTCCGCCTGCAAGGCAGTAATCGGGTCGCCTCGCTCCGGAGATGCCCAACCTCCAGCGACTCGGTGAACACCGCGTGCCTTTGCGCACGCAAGCCCCGAAGGAGAGTTTCATGCCAAAGCAGTTCACAGCCAGCGAATCGCAACTCAAGCCCGACCCGCGCTATCAGGATCTCACGGTCGCCAAGTTCATCAATTGCATGATGCGTGGCGGCAAGAAGGCGACCGCGCAGCGCGTGGTGTACGACGCCTTTGATGCGTTGCAGGTGCGCCTCGACAAGGAGAAGAGCGATGCGCTGCCCAAGACATCGATCGAGTTGTTCCACAAGGCGATCGAGAATGTGCGCCCAAGCGTGGAAGTTCGCTCCAAGCGAGTGGGCGGTGCCAACTATCAGGTTCCGATGCAGTTGAACCGCCGTCGCGCGCAGAGCCTGACATTCCGATGGATCATCGAAGCTGTCCGTGAAGAGAAGGGGAAGCCTGTGGCGGTCCGCCTCGCGAAGGAACTCTTTGATGCCGCGAAGAATGAAGGCAAGGCTGTGACCACGCGCGAGAACACACATCGCATGGCGGATGCCAACAAGGCGTTCGCGCACTTCGCCTGGTGACGTCCGATTGATGCCCGTCCGAGTCGCGGCTGCACACCTCGCAGGTGTGGCTGCCGCGGTGGTGATCACTCGGTCTGCCGATGCACTCATCGATGTAGCCTTTGGGCATGAACCTCGGCCCCGCCATCGCCCCTTCGCTTCGGATGACGCTTGGTTACGCCGACGAGATCGTTCGCACCATCCCTGCAGATCGCTTTTCGCACATGCCGTGTGCGGACATGAACAGCCCTGCGTTCTGCATTGGGCATCTGGCGATTTACGCGTCGCGCGCGGGTGAGGCGATGGGCGTGAAGATCGCCCCCGCTCCGAGCGCCTGGATGGACCTGTTCAAGAATGGGGCGCCGTGCGTTGACAAGGCGGGGCACTATCCGGCAAAGGACGTGCTGATGACGGAATTCATGCGTGGTTGGAGCGAAGTGGCGGAAGCACTGCCATCGGTTCCCGATGCGACCTTCGCCGCTCCGAACCCCGTTGCATCGCTCGCACAGCGGTTGCCGACGACGGGGGCGCTGCTCACGTTCCTGTGTCTTGCGCACAACATGGTTCACTTGGGGCAGGTCAGTGCATGGCGCCGCGTTGTGGGGCTCGGGTCCGCGATGTGAGTGTGCGTGCGCCCGAGCGTTGTCGCTTGCGGCGCGCATGGTCGCGCGTGTCCCTCGGTCTTTGGTGTGTGTTCCTGAGTGCCGCGCTCGGGTGGCAGTCTGCGCCGCAACGGTGGTTCCTCGATCCGATCTCGCTGCGCGACCTCATCACGCTGCTGGAGCGCGCAGGAGCCGGCGAGGTCGCGCGCGCCGCGGCTGTCGATGCGGCACACGCGCAGTATGAGCAGGCGTGGAAGACTCTGCGAAGCGGCATCGTCGGCCGATTCGAGTCGTCAAGTGCGGATGTGCCCCGCAGCATGGTCGGCGTGGATGCGGAGCGGCTTCGTTCGGTTGTGCCTCAGTGGCAGGCGATCTGTGCGAGCCGGGACCGCATCGAGTCGGCGCTCTTTGACGCCGTGCAGCGTGTTGCCGATGCGACAGAGCGCAATGCTGTCGAGGCTGTGCGCGCTGCACGGCGTCGAGCTGTGCTGCGTGCAGATGTGCAAGTCGATCCGCCGACACTGACGCGACTGGTGGACTTCAATGAACTTCTGTGGACGCTCCCGACGCTGAACTGGGACGCACAAGACTCGGCTGTACGACAGGCGTGTACGGCGGAGATTCGAAAGAGTGAAAGGAACCTCGCGTGGTTTGAGGGGCGGTCGAGGGCGCTTGGCGAGGGGGTGCTTCAGTACGCGGGTGATCCGAGGAACAAGCCGCTGCCTGATGACGCGAAGGAAGACGAGGCACGAGTCCGCGAGTGGATGAACGGTCGTCGTGCTGCGTTCGAGGAAGCGTTTGATGGAGTCAGCCGACAGGAAGCCAACATCCTGCAAGACAACAGCAGGCTGCTCGCGGCGGTGGAGGTCGCCATCAAGTCGCTGCCGATCTCGCTGCAGAGTGGCGTGCGAGATGGCTATCTGCAGGTCGCGCATCCCTCGATACGGACGCCAACGTCCCTCGGTGTGCAGGCCTGCGCTGCGCGGGCGATCCGCGCAAAGTCGCTCTCCGATTCCTCGCGTGCAACCATCCGCCAGTTGCTTCTTGATTGGTCGATGCAGGATCGTCGCCTGACGGATGCGCTCATCAAGTTGGACATTTCGCTCCAAACGCCTGCGCGGTACGTGCTCATTCCCGATGGCGCTCGGCTGCAGCCCGAAATGGATCCGCAGTGGCAGGCACTCGAGGATCGGCGCACGACTGCCGCGAAGGTCGTCATGGACCAAATGCAGGGGCTGCTCAGTGCTGCGGAGCGCGGAGCGTTCGATGCCGCATTGTCCCCTGAGCAGGATGTGCATTTCGTCTCTTCGGATGTGGTTTCACTCGATGCGGCTGCGGTCAAGGCTCCCGGGGCTGTACCCGAGGTGCCCACACGTCCGATCATGCCAGAACCAGAAGGTCGCGATGTGTCGCAAATCCCGATCACGCGTCCGATGGGTTCCGAGTGGGTTTCGTGCATCGCGGCGGCACTGCAAGCGGATGCCGCTTCCCACGAGGTGCTCGAAGCGCTCCACCGCGACTACATCGGGGAGTGGGAGCAGCGTCTGAAGGAGCGCGTGAAGACGCTCGAGGACGCCACACGAGACGAATCGATGCGATCGGAGGAGGAGGTGGAGCAGCGCATGGAAGATGCGCGGCTGCTCGCGCTTGAGCAGCGTGCGCTCGACGAGGGGCTGCTCACGGATGCATCCGTGGCGCTGCCAAAGCGCGGTGACGAGCCGATCGTGGAACTCATGCGAGTGGCGCGAGTCTGCGGAGAACCGCAGTGGGGAATCGATACCGTGTTCGATCGGCAATCGGGTGGCGAAGAGAACTGCAACGTTGCACTGATCGTGCTGTCCGTCGGGCTCGACCACGATGCGCTGCTCCGCGCGGCGCATGTGATCGAGTCGGAGCGAGTCGCGCTGGAGACTTCGGCTGCAAAGTTTCGTGCGATGCAGGAGCGATACTGGATCTGGAAGACGCAGGCACCGATCTTGTGGCAGCGGGGATCGCAACTCAGGGACCCTGGTCGCTGGGGCGCGATGCAGCGGCAGTTGAACGCACGCGAGGAGCAGTTGATGTCGGAGGGCAGGGCGGCGGCGAAGGCGAAGGCAGCGGCGCAGCGCCACGCCCTGGAGTCGGTCCTGTTGGTGATCCCCGCGACCACGCGTCCTGTTGTCGAGACGAGATTCCTGAGGGTCGCCTATCCGAGCGCGTTCTCCACGACGGAAGCGGCGGCGGTTGCGATCAGGAAGGCGCTGCAGATTGAGGGCTTGACCGAGGGGCAACGGGTCGCGCTCGCGGTGGCACGCGATGCCTTCGAGGAGGAGCGAGCGGTGTTGACCGCGCGGCTGTTGACGCTCGTGAGTGAGGAGAGTTTGAGCAAGAGCACTGGAACGGATGCGGCATCGGTTGCAGCTGCGCTTCAGGAACGCGTGTTGGCGATCGAGCAGGTCACGGTCAAGCGGGATCAGGCGTGCATGCGAGCGATCGATGCCGTGTGCAAGGCATTGAACGCGGAACAATTGCGGCAGATCGACCTGAAGTGTGCGGCGCGACCGCAGGAGTGATCCGACGCCGTGAGCCACTTCATTCTCGCGATGGATCAGGGCACCAGCAGTTGCCGAAGCGTGGTCGTCGATGCCGCGGGCGTCATCCGAGCGCGTGCGCAGGAGGAGTTGGCGACGCGGTTCCCAAAGCCCGGCTGGGTTGAGCACGACGCGCAGGAGATTTGGTCGCGGCAACTGTCGACGGCACGAGCGGCGCTGCGGTCGTGTGGAGCCGATGCAAAGCATGTCGCCGCAATCGGCATCACGAATCAGCGGGAGACGGTTGTGGTGTGGGATCGGCGGAGTGGCGTTCCCATCCATCCGGCTTTGGTGTGGCAGGATCGCCGTACCGCGGATGCGATGGAGCGTCTTGCAACGGAGGGCAAGGGTGATTTCGTGCAGCAGCGCAGCGGACTCGTGCTGGATCCGTACTTCAGCGCATCGAAACTGGCGTGGGTGCTGGACCATGTCCCGCAGGCGCGCGCGCGCGCCGAGCGCGGCGAGTTGGCTGCGGGCACCATCGATGCATGGCTCGTGTGGCAGTTGACCGGCGGGCGTGTGCATGCGACGGATGTGTCGAATGCTTCTCGGACGATGTTGATGAATCTGCACACGCTTGACTGGGATGACGAGCTGCTTGATCTGCTGCGGGTCCCGCGAGCGGTGCTGCCGCGCATCGTGGATTCGAGTGGCGTGTGTGCAGAGACCGATGCATCGGTGCTCGGCGCGTCCGTTCCTGTCGCCGGCATCTGCGGCGATCAGCAGAGCGCGCTCTTCGGGCAGGGCTGTACGGAGCGGGGACAAGCCAAGATCACCTTTGGGACTGGGTGCTTTCTTCTGGTCGGCACGGGATCGGAAGTCGTGATGAGCCGCAGCAGATTGCTGACGACGGTCGCGTGGCGGCTTCAGGGACAGTCCGCCGCATTTGCGCTCGAGGGCAGCGTCTTCATGGGTGGCGCGGCGGTGCAGTGGCTGCGTGATGGGCTCGGGATCATTCGCACGGCACCCGAGGTGAACGACCTCGCAGCCAAGGTGACCGACTGTGGCGGCGTGATGATGGTGCCGGCGTTCACGGGGCTTGGTGCGCCCCACTGGGATCCGACGGCGCGCGCGTGCGTGCTGGGAATGACGCGCGGCACGACTGCGGCGCATCTGGCGCGCGCGACGCTCGAGGGCATCGCGCTGCAGGTGTGCGATGTGGTGGAGGCGATGGAGGCGGATCTCGGGTCGCGCCTTCGCATGCTGCGCGTCGATGGCGGCGCGTGTGCGAGTGATCTGCTGATGCAACTGCAGTCGGACGTTCTGGATGCCGCCGTGGAACGCCCTCGGCAACTGGAGACCACCGTGATGGGCGCGGCGTTTCTTGCCGGTCTTGGCGTTGGTCTGTGGAAGCGTGTGGCGGATGTTGCGGCGATTCGGTCCGTGGACCGGACATTCACGCCATTGCTTGATCCGACGATCCGTGCCACCATGCGCCGACAGTGGCGACGAGCAGTCGAGTGCGCGAAGGGTTGGCAGACATGACGGACACGCAGGCGTTTTCTCGTGGCGCGATGCTCGCGCGATGTGATGGCGCGTCCTTTGACGTGCTGGTGATTGGTGGTGGTGCGTCGGGTCTTGGTGTCGCGGTCGATGCGGCGCAGCGCGGCTACAGCACGTGCCTGCTCGAAGCGGAGGACTTCGCCAAGGGCACATCGAGCCGCAGCACCAAGTTGGTGCACGGCGGCGTTCGCTACCTCGAACAGATGGACATCGCGCTCGTCATCGAGGCGCTTCGAGAGCGTGGGCTGATGCACGAGAACGCGCCGCACCTCGTGCACGATCTTGCGTTCATCGTTCCTCGCTACAGCTGGTGGGAGGCGCCGTTCTATGGGATTGGGCTGAAGTTGTACGACCTGCTCGCTGGGAGGCGCAATCTGGCTCCGAGCCGCATCTTGTCCCGCGAAGACACGCTCGCGGCGATCCCGAACGCCTCGATGGAGGGTCTGCTCGGCGGCATCGAGTACCACGATGGGCAGTTCGATGATGCGCGCATGGCGATCTCGCTGGCGCGCACTGCCGCGTCGCTGGGTGCTGTGCTGGTCAATCACTGTCGTGTGACCGCACTCGTCCAGGGCGCGGATGGGGCTGTGCGTGGTGCTCGCGCAACCGATACGGAGTCGGGGCGCGCGTTTGATCTCCGTGCGAAGGTGATCGTGAACGCCTGCGGCATCTTTGCGGATTCGGTGCGAGCGATGGCGGACGCGGGCGCTCGACCGATGGTCGAACCTGCGCAGGGCGTTCATCTGGTGCTCGACCGCTCGTTCCAGCCGAGTGACCGCGCGATCATGGTTCCGCATACCGATGATGGGCGCGTGCTGTTCGTGATTCCGTGGCATGGTCGGATCGTGATGGGCACGACGGACACGCCGATGGAGAACGCGCTCATCGAGCCGCGTGCGCTGCCAGAAGAGATCGACTTCATCCTTCGCAATGCAGGCCGCTACCTCGAGCGGCAGCCGCAGCGCAGTGATGTGCGTGCGGTGTTCGCGGGGATGCGTCCGCTCGTCCACGAGGGCGGGCGCGGTGGCGCGACCAAGTCCATCTCGCGGACACACAAGGTGCTCGTCGATCCGAGCGGGCTGGTGTCGATCCTTGGCGGAAAGTGGACCACGTATCGCAAGATGGCGGAAGACACGCTCGACCGCGCGATCGATGTCGGGATGCTTGATCGGCGTCCGTGCGCCACCGAGTCGCTGCGCATTCATGGTTGGATGTCGCGCACCGATCCGGCGCTTCCTTCCGAGGATTGGTTGCGCGTCTTCGGCGCGGATGCGGCGCAGGTGCGTGCCGTCTGCGCGGAGCGAGCCGAGTGGAAGGCGCCGCTGCATGCGAGCCTGCCGATTCCTCTTGGAATCGCCGCGTATGCGGTGCGGCATGAGATGGCGCGGACGGTGGATGATGTGCTCGCGCGTCGGACGCGCTGCCTGCTGCTCGATGCGCGCGCGGCGCGTTCCTGCGCTGGGGCGGTGGCGCGCGTGATGGCGCAGGAACTCGGGTGTGATTCGGCGTGGGTGGACCGTGAGCGTGCGTCGTTCGAGTCGCTTGCCGATGGCTACATACTCAGCGGCTGAACGCCTTCAGTATCTTCGCCGCATGGTGGTGAACAAGAAGCGTCCGTTGTGGCGAAGTGTGTTGCTGGTCTGTGCTGTGGCGGTCATCGCTACGGTGCGTGTGCAAGGGCAGGGGGCGTTGCCTTCGCAGGATGGCGCATCGGGTGCGGGGGCTGCAAGCGCAGGACCTGCGCAGGCGACGCAGGTGCAAGGTCAGCAGATTCCGATGCCATGGCCAATGAAGATCGGGCTGCAGTCCTTTCAGGTGTCGATGCGATTGCCTGTGGTGGATCACGTGGTCCTCGTGCCTGATGCGGCGACCTACCTCGATGAGATCGGTCGGTGGGATCTCCGTGGTCGTTGGCCTGTGCTGATCGAGGACGCGAAGTATGCGCCCATGTTCGTTCGGGCGTTCAAGCCAGCGCGCGTCGTACGCCGTGCATCGGTTGGGAGTCTGCCCGCAGGTCGCGCCGAACGCGAGGCGTTGGCTCAGCAGGCGATCATGCACGCGTGGACGGTGCCCGGCAAGGACATGGCGCCGAAGACGCCCGCCGAGGCGTATGCAGCCGTTGGATTCCAGCCATTTGGTGCCGTGTTCGCGAGCATGGACGATCCCGCATGGACCGCCGCCGTCGCGCTGACCGCAGGACGCGGGCAGGCACCATTCTGGGTCAGCGGATCGCTCGGCCAGCCGAGCGACACGCTCGGTTCGGAACAGTATCGCACCCTCGCGCAGCAGGTGGAGGATGCGGTGCGTTCCACTGGACTTCCCTCGATGCAACTCGGCGATGCGATTGATGCGGTGACGATCTGCCTGTCGATGCCGCTCAAGGCGGATCCTCCGCGCGGGAGCCGTGCGCAGGCGGTACCGCAGGGACTTCCATCGAAGCCTGGTGAACCCGTCGCGACGGTCGATGGACTGTGCCGAAACGAGGATGGCAGCCGCTGGGCTGTCGCCTCGAACATCTTTGGCGACGAAGTGCGCAGCGCGTATGTGGCGATGAGCAGCCTGTTTCTCGCGCCGCGTTCCGCCTGGCTTGTCAACACATACGCGTCGGATGGCGACTGGGCGAAGTACGGACTGACGAACGCTGCATCGCTGCTTCGCACGGCGCAGTTCGATGTGTTTGAACTGTCGGGCGCGAAGGCGTCGGTGGTCGGTTGGCTGAACATGCTCATGAGCGGGTGCAAGGCGGAAGTGCTCTTCATGAACTCGATGGGGAACATGGACTTCTTCAAGATGTGGCAGGAAGTCGAGTGTTGGCCGGAGGATGTTCCCGTGCTGCACCATCCACTTGCGCTGCACCTCATCCACTCGTGGAGCATGACCAGTGCGCAGGCGCGCGAGACGGTCGGCGGGCGATGGTTGGAGAGCGGTACCTACGCGTATGCAGGGAGCGTGTACGAGCCCTATCTCGTCGCGTTCGTGCCGCCTGAAGTCGTCGCTGCGCGCGCAGCGGATCTGACGCCGTTCCTTGTGGCGAGCCGCTGGTTGGAGGGGCCGATCGATGCGACATGGCGCGTGACGCTCTTCGGTGATCCGCTGATGGTGCTGCCACCGCCTTCGCAGCCGCGACTACCGCGTGTGCCGCCGCCTGAACTGGATGCGGCGAAGGGAGAGAAGGATCTTCGCGCTGCGGCGCGTGCTTCTCTGGTTGCGGCGAAGGGATCAGGCGCTGCGGCGGACTATGCCGCGGCGATGTCCGATGTCGTGCGCGGTGGCGACGATGCGCTGGCGGTTCAATTGTGGGCACTGGTCTCGAGCCAGGGGGATGACGTTCGCGCGGCGTGCGCTTCATCGGCGCTCGGTCCGCTCTTCCGTGCGCGGGAGTCGGATGCGTTTCTCAGCGCCTACAAGGCACTCGCATCGCCATCGCCCGTGGAGCAGGACATGCTGTGGCAACTGTGGACGCAGCAGCTCGGATCGATCAAGGATGCACAGACGCTTGCGTGGTTCGCGAAAGAGGTGCGACCTGTGCGACCCTTCGTGGATCTTGGTCGACTTGCCCCCGAAATCAAGCGGGTGAGTGGATCCAATGCGGCGCTCGAAGCGGTGGGCGCCTGGCTGCTGAAGGAGCAGTCCGAGTCGAATCGAACGCGCCTCAAGGAACTGATGGCGAAGATTCCTTGACGGGCTGGCGCGGCGGTTTCGCCGCCTTCGCCTCGAGGATCTTGCGGCGGATCTCGTCTGGGTCGAAACGGAACGGCGCGGGGGCATCCGAGTCGAACGCGCGCGCGATGTCGATGAGCGCGGACGCGATCGCGACCGTGCCGACGAAGGTCGGATGCAGCTGATCGTTCTGCAGCAGGGGAACGTCATGGGTGGGAGTCCACTCGCGTCCGCCGAGTTGCACGGGTCTTCGCTCGCGGAGTCCGACCTGCAATTCCGAGAGTGGAAGCAGTCGCGTGGACGGACGCTCGCGGACCCACGTTCGGATGCGTTCATTCGCCTTGGCGATCGTCTCGACGTCGGGCACTTGCGCCTTCGAGAGCATGCGCCCGATCGACTCTCGCATGTCTGGGATGTCGCCGAGCACGATCGGCGCCCCCGCATCGATGATCCGCTGCAACTGCTGCAGACCGCGTTCGAGATTCTCAAGTCGCTGCGCACCGTCGCGCATCGGTTCACCTTCGGCGTTCACGGTGCCATAGGCGAACCAGAAGAGGTAGTCGAGTGCGAGAACCAGTGTCGGCTGCGCATCGATCGCGCGGTCGACTTCGCTTCGGGCGACGGGACCTGGGTTGGCGAAGAAGAACCCGCTGGTGAAGTGGCGTATGGTCGGAAGGGCACTCGCAGCGGTTGGTGTGGATGCATCTGGCGCAGCGGGAGTGGAACGTGTGCCGGCTTGCCGGAGGATTGCCGCGAGCGAAACGCTCACGGGTGGCGCGCGCCGTGGCTTCGCGGTGTCCGCGTTCTCGGGCTGCGCCTTCGGATCTGTTTCCGCTGGCGACTCGGTGGGGCGGATGAAAACGCCAAAGCCATCGGACGCGCTTGCGCCGATCACGACGATGCGCTCGTAGAGGTCGCGCTTCTCCGCCGCAGGCGCGCTCGCGGGGGGATCGGTGCGCGGCGTCTGCGCAGGAAGCGCGACGGCGATGGTCGCAGCAAAGGCGAGAGCAGACAGCGCGGCAGCGCGCCAAGGCGTGCGTGGAGCGGCATTCAAGGTGTGCCGTGTCATGTGAGCGCGGGTGCGTTCCTCTGCAGTGCCTCTGCGGTGAGGCGCCCGATGTCCGCGGGGCTCTCCGCCACAATCGCGCCGCATGCGCGCAGTGCTTCGATCTTCGCCTGCGCTGTGTCTTCGGCACCACCGATGATCGCGCCGGCGTGTCCCATGCGTCTGCCGGGCGGTGCGGTGCGACCTGCGATGAAGGCGATGACGGGCTTGCGCGAATGAGCGCGGATCCAGCGGCCGCCGATGACTTCGGCGTTGCCGCCGATCTCACCGATCATCACGATCGCATCGGTCTGCGGATCGGCTGCAAACAGTTCGAGCACATCGAGGAAGTCGAGTCCCTTCACAGGGTCACCGCCGATGCCGACACAAGTGCTCTGTCCGATGCCACGCGCCGAGCACTGCCAGACCGCTTCGTAGGTCAGCGTGCCCGATCGGCTGACGATGCCAACGGACTTGCCGCTCGGCGCATCGTCGCGGTGCGTGTGGATGTAGCCGGGCATGATGCCGATCTTGCAGCCGCCCGCGAAGCGCCCATCGGTGGTTTTGCGACCGGGGGTGATCACGCCGGGGCAATTCGGTCCCACAAGCGTGACACCCGGATAGTGTTGGAGCATCGAGCGCACGCGGATCATGTCCTGCACCGGGATGCCTTCGGTGATCGCGCAGATGAGCGAAATGCCCGCGTCGGCCGCCTCCAAGATCGCATCGCCCGCGAGTGGCGGCGGCACGAAGATCATGGTCGCGTTCGCGTCGATCGCCTTCACCGCGTCGTGCACCGTGTCGAAGATCGGCAGTCCGTTCGGGTCGCGCTGCCCTCCCTTGCCGGGCGTGGTGCCGCCGACCATCTGTGTTCCGTAGTCGAGGCAGCCCTTGGTATGAAACGCGCCCGCTGCGCCCGTGATGCCCTGGCAAATCACGCGAGTATTGCCATCAATCAATATGGACATGGGACGGAAGAGGATAACGGCTGCCGCGCCCGTAGACCGATCCGCCCTGCATCGTGTGTAATGCGGTCATGACGGCGATCCCAGCCCGCAAGGGCCTGACCTACCGCGATGCGGGTGTGAACATTGATGCGGGTGATGAGGTGGTCGAGCGGATCGGACCTGTGCTGAAGCGCACGCAGGATGCGCGCGTGCTCGGTCGGCATGGTGGATTCGCAGGGATGTTCCGCTTGGTGCGCCGCAAGGGGAGCGGCAAGGGTTCGCGTCGCTGGCGCAAGCCCGTCCTGGTCGGTTGCACGGATGGTGTCGGCACGAAAGTGCTGCTGGCGGTCGAGCGACGATCGTTCGCAGGCATCGGCATCGACTGCGTGGCGATGAATGTGAACGATCTCATCGTGCAAGGTGCGGAGCCGCTGTTCTTCCTCGATTATCTCGGGCTGTCGCGGCTGCAACCTGATGAGACGGCGCAACTGATCGAGAGCGTGGCGCGTGGCTGTGAGATCGCCGGATGTGCGCTGCTTGGCGGTGAGTGTGCGGAGATGCCCGACATCTACAAGCCCGGCGACTTCGACATTGCTGGCTTCTGCGTCGGCGTGCTCGAAGCGGACAGGATCATCGACCCCGACCGCGTGAAGCGCGGCGATGTGGTGATCGGGCTCGCCAGTTCGGGCGTTCACTCGAACGGCTACACGCTTGTGCGCCGCATCGTGCGAGATGCGGGGCTTGACCTCGGCGCTTCCTACCCGGAACTCGCAGCCAAAGAGGGACGCGAAGGCGCCACCACGCTCGCGGATGTGCTGCTCGAGCCGACGCGCATTTATGCGCGCACGGTGCTCGATTTGCTTGACGATTCACGCCTTCGCAAGGCGATCACGGGGATGGCGCACATCACAGGGGGTGGGCTTCCCGGCAATGTGTGTCGAGCGTTGCCATCACACATGGATGTGGTGATCGATCCGAAGTCGTGGGAGCCGCCCACGATCTTCCCGTTCCTGCAGTGGCATGGACAGGTCGACACCGAAGAGATGTTCCGCGTGTTCAACATGGGCATCGGCTACACGATCATTTGCCGCGCGGATGCGGCGCGGCGCGTTCTGAAGAGGCTGAACCGACTCGAGGAGAAGGCGTGGGTGATCGGCGAAGTCGTGAAGGGGAAGGGCGAGGCGCGGATCGGCTGATTCGCGTCGTGCACTCTGCACTCTCCCTGTCGCGCTCGTCAGCCCGCATCGCCACCGCGCATTCGCTTGCGCTGCGACTGGATGCGCTTGGTCTCGAGTCTGCGCTCGCGTGATGCCCGTGTTGGTTTCGTCTTTCGTCGGCGTTTCGGCGGGATGGCGCCCTGCAGCACGAGTAGGCGTAGGCGGTCGATGCACAGGTCATGGTTCGCGCGCTGTGAGCGGTGCTCGTCACAGGCGAAGAGGAGTTCTGCACCAGCGGGTGCGGGCGAACCATCGGGCGGCGCATCCGCACCAACGAGATGCGAAGCTGCGAGACGAGCGATCCGTGCGCGTGCCGCATCGTCGATTCCCGCAATGTCGGCAAGTGCCACGCGCAACTGCGCGCGCGACTCGATCTTGTTCACATTCTGTCCGCCTGGGCCGCCCGATCGTGAGAAGGTGAATCGGAGATCGTGCGGGCGAACCCACGCGCGTGGACCGAGCGCGATGGCGTTCGGTGGTCGATCGGCTGGCGGTAGGCTCACGATGTGCATTGGAGCAGCAAATCGTCGGTGCTGTCGGCTCTTCGTGCCCGCGCACATGCGGTCGCGCCTGCACTGGTGTGCGGCGGTTTCGCGGTCCCGCTGGCACATGCGCAGCAAGAGACGCAGGCTCCGCACGGGGCGCAGGCGCCATCCGATGCCGCGTTCAAGAGCGATGTGACCACGATGAACAGCGTGCCGCTGCTCGGACCGAAGGAAGATTCCGCGCTGCACATTGATTTTGCCCCGGCCGTATGGGCGGCGCGTGTTCGGGCAGACAGCGCGCTCGGTGGACCGACGTTCAGCGTCGATGGTGACCTCGGGTTGAACGGCTACGAAGCGGCGTTCAATGGCGAGTTGGCGATCTCGTGGGATGAGTTCTGGCGTGTGCAACTGACGGGTTGGACCTTCTCGACCGATGCTTCGATCACTTCCACGGTGTCCGGTGCATT
>VGXN01000013.1 GCA_016873335.1 Phycisphaerae bacterium
TGCGCGTTTCCCCGCTCTCCACGTCGAAGAGTGAAATCTGGTTCGACCGGCCGGTGGGATCGCTGTTCGCGAAGGCGATCCAACTCGAGTCATGGCTCCACCGCGGATTCGGTGGGTTGTCGTTCCACGCCTCACGGATGACCAGCTTGCTCTCGCCCGATGCAACGTCCACGAGATAGAGAGAGTTGTTGCTTCCTGCGTAGGCGATCCACTTCGAGTCAGGACTCCAATTGATGTCGCTCTTGAACGTTCCTTCCTTTGTCAACTGCTTGCGCTCGCCCGATCCATCGGTTGCCAGCGCAAAGAGGTCGTAGCCACCTTCCGCATTGTCGCCGCAGTACGCGATCCACTTGCTATCGGGGCTCCAGGTCGGCTCGCGTTCGAACACGCCGTTCGTGCCGGTGAGATTTCTGGGAATGCCGTTCTCGGCCGGCAGCGTCCAGATGTCGCCGCGCGCACTGACGACAGCGCGTTTGCCCGAAGGGGAGATGTCCCACGCATCGATGAAGTTGCCCGCTTCAACGACTTGCGGTCGCAGTCGCGCGCGCGCCCCCGGCACCTGCACGGGCACCACGCGCACCTTCCGGTTGGCGAGGTCGAGCACCTTCAGATCGGATCCCTGCTGGAAGACGATCTCGCCACCGCTGCCGTCGTCCGGACCGACCGATGGCCACTTCACATCGAAGTCGCTGAAGTTGGTGATTTGCTTGCGGTTGCCGCCGCGCGCATCACAGCTCCAAATGTTCAAGCGATGCTCGGGACCCGCATCGCTCAGGTAGTAGAGCGTTGACCCATGCCACATTGGGATGGTGTCCGTGCCCTCCCACTGCGTGACGCGCTGTGCCGTGTTTTCCTTCAGGTCGTACACCCAGATGTCCGTCGCCATGCCGCCGCGGTACCGCTTCCATGTGCGCGTATCCGTGGAATGCGGCGTGTAGGCGAGATACCGCCCATCGGCGCTGACCGTGGGATTTGCACCGTAAGGAACAGGAAACTCATCGGGCAGTCCGCCGGCGGCGTTCACCGCGAAGATCTGCGGTGCGCGGGGATAGGTGCCCATGCCGCTTGCACTGAAAAGAATGCGACCATCTGCCATCCAATCGGTGGGCAGTTCGGTGGTTGGGTGATAGGTCACGCGCACGGGAATGCCGCCCGTGATCGGCGTCACATAAATGTCGCGGTTGCCTTCGTAGTTGCCGAGGAACGCGATCGACTTTCCATCGGGCGAGAATCGTGGGAACGCCTCGGTGCCTGGTGGATCCGCGACAGGCTGCGCGGTGCCGCCATTTCGATCGACCGTCCATAGGCCATTGGCGTACGCGAAGACGATTCGATCGCCACTGATGTCGGGGTAGCGCAGCATGGCGGCTGCGGGCGGTGCCGCGGTTGGATCAGGCGACTGAAGCAGAGCGCATGCGGCGACAAGAGTGGCGTGTGTGTGGATCATGTGAGGAATGAAGATGGTGGTGTGATCGAGTACGAGGCGCACTCGGTTGCTCGGCGAGGCGAAAGCGGTGGGGGTGGGATTCGAACCCACGATGCCCTTTCGGGCATACCGGATTTCAAGTCAGGCGCGTTCAACCGCTCTGCCACCCCACCGAGGGGAAGACCGAAGTCTAGCAATCGTGCGCTGCGGCGTTCGGAGCGCACAAGCGAAGAAGCCGCGCGCGCGGCACGGGCAGGATGCCCTGATCGTCGAAGCCTGCCGCGGTGCAGCGGTCGCGGTCATCGACCGCCCCGTCCTCGGTGAGGGCAATCAGCCTGCCGCGGAACCCGCTTGCACGAAGTTCGCGTGCCGTGTCATAGCCGGCGAGGTCTGGCAATCGCATGTCGACGAGAATCGCGTTGAAGCGCTCATGGTGGCTCGTGAGGTCCGCGGCAGCGAATGCCTCGGACGGCGTGCTCACCGAAAGTACGGATGCACCCGCCTGCCTCAGCACCGCTGCGATTTCCGCCGCGTGCTCCTGCAGACCCACGAGGAGCACATCGCGTCCGTCGAGGCGGATGGGCTGATCCACGTCCTCGGTGGCGACCGCGATTGCCGAAGTGGCCAGCGGCGCGCGCATGGAGAAGGTGAACGCGCTGCCGCTGCCGAGTTCCGAGTGCAGCGCGATGCTGCCGTCGAGCAGATGCGCCAAACGCTGCGAAATGGCAAGGCCGAGTCCCGTGCCGCCGTGGCGCCGCGCCGTCGATGGAGTTGCCTGTGCAAAGTCGACGAACAGAGATGCCGCTTGCTCGGGGGAAATGCCGATCCCCGTGTCGCGAACGATGAAGTCGGCGCAGAGGGTGTCGCCCTCGATTCGCGTGCGAAGGTCCACGGTCACGGATCCTCGCTCGGTGAACTTGATCGCGTTGCCGATGAGGTTCACGAGCACCTGTCGGATGCGCAGCGGATCCGTCAGCACCGCAGGATCGTCCTCCGTCTCGCGGCGGATTGTGAATGCCAGCCCGCGCGCCTTCGCGCGCGCTGCCATGAGCGTGCTCACCTCATCGAGCACTTCGCCCAGTTTCACCTCGATGCGTTCGATGCGAAGGCGACCTGCCTCGATGCGCGTGATATCCAGAATGTCGTTGAGCACCTCGAGCAGGTGTTCGCCATTTCGGCGGATCGTGCGCGCGAACTCCGCGCGTTCCACTTCTGGCGCGCCCTCTTCGAGCAGAAGATCTGCGCAGCCGAGGATGCTCGTCATGGGCGTCCGGATTTCGTGGCTGACATTCGACAGGAACGAGGTCTTGAGCGTGTTGGTTCGTTCCAAGTCGATGCGCGCGCGGTCGAGTGCGCGCATGGCCGCCTCGCGCTCGGTGACATCGACCGCCACGAGCAGATAGCCGAGCAGTTCGCCGCGTACATCGCGCCATGGGCTCGCCGCCACATTGACTCGGCGCGAACCGCCGGATGGGCGTTGCCATGTCCAGTCAGCCGAGAAGCCGCGCACATCTTGCGCAAGTGCGGCGAGCGCCTCCTGCGCCGATGCGCTGCCGTGCGGCTCCAATGCCTTTCGCAGTTCCGCCGCATCGAAGAGGTCAGCCGCGTGCATGCGACGGATCACCTCGGGTGCGGTGCGACCCGTCAGCCGTTCCGCGCCGCGATTGAAGATGGTGATGCGACCGTCCGTGTCGGTGGCGATGATGGCGACCTGTCCACCGCCCGCAATGAGCTGTTCGAGTTGGCTTCGTGCGCGCGCGCTTCCGCGCGCCTTCTGCGAGGAGACCTGCGCGAAGTAGGTGGTCGATCCAAGCAATGCGGATGTCGCGAGCATCGCTGCGAACAACAAGTTCGGGAGCGTCGATGCTTCGCCTGCAATGAGGGTCTCCGCGGGTGCGACGCGCGCCTGCAGCGTGTTGCCGCCGACGGTGATGTCCTGTCCGGGCGTCACGATGGAAGGACCGTCTTTGCCGCCGCGTTCCCAAACCATCCTGCCCTCAAAGAACACCTCGGTTTCGTAGGGCTCGTTGAACGATGTGGACCAGGGACCCATGCCGCGGCGCATGCTGAGGAGCGCCACGAGACTGCCGCGCGATCCTGCGGGCGTTGCAGCCACGAGCGCGGAGTCGTCGCCGCCTGTGCTGATGGGGCCGACGAACGCGACCTCTCGTGAAGAGTGCGCACGCGCGATCGCTTCATCGGCTGAGGCGCTGGGAACGCTGGTGCGGGTGTCCGAGGCAGCCTCGTTTGCCCAGGTGATCTTGCCGTTGTTTTCAACCCACTGGAGCATCACGAGCGAGGGATGCGCACCGCGCAGCAGAGTGGACTGCTGTTCCAGATCGCCCTCTTCACTCGGGACGGGCGCATCGAGCGTCTTGCTGAACTGCAGCATCGAACTGGCGAGCCGCGCGAAGTTTTCGCGCACGAACGCCGCGAGCGCACGCTGATTCGCCGTCGTCTCGCGGCGGATCGAGTTGAGCGATTCAGTCCGCAGGCGATGCCATGCTGACGTCGACAGCGCGGCAAGCAGGATCACGAGGCTGAGTCCTGCCCACCGTGGAAGTCCGAGGCTGCGCTCAGGCGCGCTCGCCCAACTGCCCAGAAGCAGTGCGAGACCTGCAGCAAGCCCTGAGAGCGCGATCGCGCCATGCATCTCGCCGAGGTGGTCGATGGGCGTGACTGCCAATGGAGATGGCGTCGGCGCAAGCAGCGAGAGGGTTCCGACCGCAATCACGCCACTTGCGAGCGCTGCGGTGATCCAACGTCCGCGCGCCGCGTCCAATGCGGCGAGCATGCAGGTGCCGCTCAGGAGCCCCAGCAGCAGCGCCAGCGCTCCTGCCGCTTGACCTGCCGCGATCCAGCCGATGGTCGCCGCCGTCAGGAATGCGGCGAGCCATGGACGCAGCGCGAGCCACGCGCGCCAGCGGGGGAGCGCAACGAGTGCACACGAAAGCAGAAGAACGAGACCGAGGAGCAGACGACCGGATCGCGCATCGATGCCGGCGACACTGTGGGTGTACCGCACCGTGAGGAGGAAGGACACGCCGCCGATCAGCGCGGCACCCGCAGCACAGCGCCCGGTGAAGAGCGCAAAGCGGTTCATGACGCGGCTCCACGCCGACCGAGTTGCCCGATCAGCCACACGACCATGGCTGTCCATCCGGTCTGGTGCGATGCGCCGCACCCACGCCCCGTGTTGCCGTCGAAGTACTCGTGAAAGAGCAGTTTGTCGTTGAAGTGCGGATCGTTCTGCAGTTTGGAGTGCTCTCCAAGACAGGGCCGCTTGCCGGCAGCATCCTTTCGGAAGAGTTGGAGCAGCCGATTCGCCACCTCGCGCCCTGCGTCGGCGAGCGTCACCATGCGCCCCGAGCCGACAGGGCACTCGATCTTGAACTCATCGCCGTAGTAACTGTGGAATTGCTGCAGACTCTCGATGAACAGGAAGTTGACGGGCATCCAGATCGGTCCACGCCAGTTGCTGTTGCCGCCGAATGTCGTCGTGATGCTCTCACTTGGGGAATAGCGCACATCCATCGTCTTGCCTTCATGCCAGAAAACGAAAGGGTTGTCCTCGAGTGTGCGCGACATCGAACGCACGCCAAACGGCGAAAGGAACTGCTTCTCATCGAGCATGCGGCTCAGCAGGCACTTCATGCGGTGTCCACGCAGCAGCGAGAACAGCCTGAGGTCGCCGCTGCCGCCGACATTCCAGTGCGAGACAAGCTTCGCCAAGTCCGGATGCGTTGCGAAGACGCGTTCGATATGCGCGGCGAACACGGGGGCCAGTGCGATGCGCCGCGGATCCATCACCGATACGGCCGTCATGGGCAGAAGCCCAACCACCGACTGAAGTCTCATGACAAGGACTGAACCATCCTCGAATCGAAGTCGGTCGTAATAGAACCTGTCCGTCTCGTCCCACAGCCCTGTGCCAGTGCCCGCGAAGTCGGCCATGGCACCAGCGATCTCGAGGAAGTGATCGAAGAACTTGATCGCCATGTCCTGATACGCAGGCTCATGCAGCGACAGTTCGACAGACAGTCGCATCATGTTCAGCGCGAACATGCCCATCCATCCAGTGCCATCGGCCTGCTGCAAGGTGGCGCCTGCGGGCAGATCCGCGCTGCGATCAAAGACGCCGACATTGTCGAGCCCAAGGAAGCCGCCCGCGAACAGGTTTCGGCCATCCATGTCCTTGCGATTCACCCACCAAGTGAAGTTCAGCAGCAGGCGGTGGAACGCGCTTCGCAGGAAGTCGAGATCGTCGGCGCGCCCCGCCGCACGATCACACTCCAGTATGCGCAGTACGGCCCAGGCGTGCACGGGCGGGTTCACATCGCTCAACGCCCACTCGTAGGCGGGGATCTGTCCGCTCGAGTGCATCGAGCCTTCACCGAGCAGTTGCAGCAGTTGTCGTTTGCTCTCGACCGGATCGATGGGTGCGAGCGCCGCACAGTGGAATGCAAGATCCCATGCCGCGTACCAGGGGTACTCCCAGGAGTCGGGCATGAGGTACACGCCATCGTTCTCCAGGTGTCGCCACTCCGCGTTGCGACCCTTGCGGCGGACATCGGGTGGTGGCGGGAGCCCCGGATCGCCATCGAGCCAGCGCGCGACATCGAAGTGGTACGCCTGCTGCGACCAGAGAAGTCCCGCCCACGCCTGCCGCTGGATCAGGCGCAGTTCCGCGTCATCGATGCCGTGCTGGACGGCGCCGTAATAGTCGTCCGCATCCTTCGCGCGCGCAGCCCGTACTCCATCAAAGTCCTTGAACGCATCCGCCGACCCATCCGGATGCAGCCGCATGCGCACGGTGACGGACTTGCCCGCAGGAATGTCGAACACATGGTGCGCAGACATCTTGGTGCCACTTCTGGAGGACGCCACGCACTGCTGTGAGCCCGAGATGACAAAGTCCCCGATCCCGTCCTTGAATGTCCTTCCATCGCGCGGCTTGCCGAACAGACGCTCGATGTTGGTGTCGTTCTCGCAGAACAGCAGTTCGGGCGAGCCATCGAAGCGCGCGCGCATCGGTGCCCAGCCGCTTCGCTGCACCAGCACATCCTTGCCATCGGCGCGGAGCACAGGACGCTCGGTCGAGCCGGTCCAGGTCCATGTGTTTCGCCAGACGATCGTCGGCAGCACATGGATGCTTGCGCGCTCCGGCGCGCGGTTGGTGATCGTCACCGTCATCAGGATGTCGTCGGGCGCAGCCTTCGCGTACTCCACCTCGACATCGAAGTAGTAGTCGTCATCGAGCACGCCCGTGTCGAGCAGTTCGAATTCACGCTCCAGTTTGCTGCGCGAGGCGTTCACGCGCACGAGTTCGTCGTAGGGGAAACGCCGCTGCGGGTACTTGTAGAGCATGCGCGCGAGTGCTCCGCTCGGCAGCGCATCCAGGAACCAGTAGAGCTCCTTCACGTCCTCCCCGTGATTGCCTTGGCTGTTGGTGAGTCCGAAGAGCCGTTCCTTCAGGATCGGATCGCGACCATTCCAGAGCGCGACCGAGAGGCAGAGCAACTGTTCACGGTCGCAGAAGCCTGCCAGTCCGTCTTCGCCCCAGCGGTACGCCCGACTTCGCGCGTGGTCATGCGGGAAGGAGTCCCATGCGGCACCTTCGGCCGAATAGTCCTCGCGCACGGTGCCCCATTGGCGGTCGGCGAGAAATGTTCCGAAACGGCGCCATGCAGCGCGCCCCGCATCCGCGTCGGCGAGTCGCGCATGCTCCGCGGTGGTGCGTGTCGCTGCCGTGTTCACGACTCGCTTTGCATCACGTTTGGCATCGCTCATGCCTGTGCTCCTGCCCTTCCTCCCGCTGCGAACCCGCTGCCGACGAAGTCGACAATCTCGAGCAGCGATGCGACGCTCCATGCTTGCCAAGGACAACCTCCCGGTTCGTGGGGCGGATCGCCGCTGAAGACTTCGCTGACGGATCCAAGTCCACTTTCGCGCAGGTGGTTCAAGAACGGATAGATGAAATCGATGATGGATTCGCGATTGCCGCCGACCTGCACGTGTGCGCGGACGGCGAGCACGAACAGCCAAGGCCACACGGTGCCTTGGTGGTACGCGCCGTCGCGCGTGGCGACATCGCCTCCGTAATGTCCACAGTAGCGGGGATCGCGCGGGACCAGCGTGCGAAGTCCCACGGGTGTCCACAGGCGCGACATGCAGGTCTCCACCATCGTGCTCACCTGACCGCGCGGCAGAAGCTCATCCAGCACGCAGATCGCGAGCAACTGGTTCGGTCGGACGGAAGCATCGCGTCCTGTGGTGCCATCCAGCGTGTCGAAACAGCAGGAGGTGTCTTCGTTCCAGAACTTTGTGAACGACTTTCGGGCGCGCTCGAGGTCGGCACTCCACTTGCCGTCTGGTGCGTTCGCATGAGGAGCGAGGTCGGACATTGCCGCGAGTGCGCCGCACCAGAGCGCGTTCACCTCGACCGCCTTGCCGTCGCGTGGCGTGATCGGTCGCGTGCCGACGCGCGCATCCATCCAGGTCAGCTGTGTTGTCGCATCGCCACCGCGCACAAGTCCATCCGCAGGATCGACGCCGATCCCGTGCAGCGTGCCGCTTCGGTAGCCCTCGATCACCGCGACAAGGGCGGGCCAGAGCGATCGCAGCCACGCCTCATCCTTCGTGCGCTCGAAGACGCGGCGGGCCATCACCACAAGCAACAGCGGCGCATCAATGCTGTTGCGTTCCACCTGTTCATCGACACGATCGGGAAAGCGGTTGGGCAGCAAGCCTCCCTCGACCCAGTCGGCAAGCGTGGACAGGACATCCTTCGCTTCGGCGTGGCGACTCGTGGCGAGCAGCAATCCGTGGACGGACAGCAGCGCGTCGCGGCTCCAATCGGCGAACCAGGGATATCCCGCAATGATCGAGCAGCCCATGCGTGTGCCGTCGCGGCGTTTGCGGCGGACGATGAACTGATCCGCGGCGCACACAAGCTGTTCGAGCGCGGGGGCTCTCTCTGGGCACTTCGCCTGCAGAAGCAGCGCATCGATGCGCGCGCGTTCGGCTTCCAAGACCATGCTGCCCGAACGCGACTCCTGCAGTGCCGTCGATGCGGTCAGCACCACCGAGGTGCCCGGATTGAGGACGACATCGAATCGGACCGCGTTCCAGAGTTGATCTTCAAAGTCGTAGCCGCGCGACTGCTCCTCGGTCAGCAGCATGCGGGTCCACCAGGTCCCGACAGGTGTCGGCACGGAACGGTCGCACTGAAGGAAGAGGTCCAGCGGTCCGCTGCCGACGCCCAGCGGCCAGCGGAGGCGCACGCCGCGCTCGATCCTCTCGATCGTGGGAGTTGGTGCGCCCACCCGCCCAAGCGCGTGATGATTGCGGCAATCAACGAGCATGTCGAAGGAGAGTTGCACGGGACTCGAGGACTGCACGACGCTCCAGATCTGGCAAAGCGTGTCTTCGCCATGCACCATCACGATGCGGCGCTCGAGGAGCGCATCACGCAGCGACCAGCGCCATGTGGGGACTGATCCGTCGAGGAGAAAGCGCTGGAGCCAAAGGTGTCCACGCGGATTGACCGTGCCATCTGTCCAGCGCGCGGTGGAGAGTTGGTACGTGCCGTTGCGGTAGTGCGCCGTCGGCACCGCAGCGCCAAGCAGCATGGTGCGGACCGCTGGCGCCTGCGTCGCCACGATGAAATCACCGTGGTACCGACGGTTGCGTGCCCCAGCGATGGTGCCGCACGCGTAGCTGCCGAGCCCATTCGTGACAAGCCACTCCTGCCGCAGTGCCTGATCACTGTTGCAAACGCCGCGACCAAAGTCAACGACGCGGAGGTGATGGTTGTCATGTCGCATGGTGAATCAGCCCGTGATGGCGATGCCGTCTCGTTCCCGCCGCCGACGCTTGAGTTCCGCATCGATGAACGCCTCGAGATGCCCATCGAGCACACGCTGCGGGTTGGGCTCCTCGTAGTTTGTGCGGTGGTCCTTCACGCGGTTGTCGTAGAACACATAGGAACGGATCTGCGTTCCCCAGCCGCGCTCCACCTTGCCGCCCTTCGCAGCCTGAATCTCCGCTTCACGCTTCTCCTGCTCAAGCTGTTCCAGTTTGGACATGAGCACGGTCAACGCCTGCTTTCGATTCTGCAACTGATCGCGGTAGGTGCTCGCGACAACCTGAATCCCCGTGGGGATGTGCACGACACGGATCGCCGACGCGACCTTGTTGACGTTCTGCCCGCCCGGTCCGCTCGCACGAACGAACGCGGTCACTTCCATGTCGCGCTCGGGGATCTGCAGATCTGTCTCCTCGAACTCGGGCGTGACATCGACCGTGGCGAAGGATGTCTGGCGCTTGCCTTCCGCGTTGAATGGAGAGACTCGCGCAAGTCGGTGTGATCCCGCTTCGCAGGAGTTGTAGCCGTAGGCGAAGGGGCCGCGCACGGCATACGTCGCTTCCGCGATCCCCGTCTCTGTGCCATAGGTTCGACTGAGTTCTTCCACCTTGAACCCCATGGTGTTCCACCAGTAGAGGTACATGCGCTCCAGCATCTCCGCCCAGTCGTTTGCCTCCGTACCGCCGACGCCCGCCTGAATCGCGAAGAAGCAGTGGCGGTGGTCATGCTTGTCGGAGAGCAACGATTGCCGCTCGCAGCGCTCCATCTGTTGCACGAGCGAGTGAAGCGACTCATCCGTCTCCTTCAGAAGATCAGCATCGTTTGACTCGCGGGCAAGATCGAGTCCAACTTGCGCATCCTGCAAGCCCTTCTCAATCTCGAGGACGGGATCGATGGTGGCGCGAAGCGTCTTCAGTTCTGCGATGGACTTCTGCGCCTCCCTCTGGTCATCCCAGAATCCCGTCTCGCCCATGCGCGCCTCAAGCCGATCCTTGTGCGAAATCTTGTCAGGCCAGTTAAAGAGAGTCGCGGATGGCGATGATCCGCGCCGAAAGATCGTTGATGACGGGCTGATGGCTCTCGAAGTGCATGTGTGGAATCTACTCGCGCGCGCAGCGATGCGTCAGGCGTATATTCGGGCGATGCAGCAGGCAGAGCCGTCACCCACCGACCTGCGTGCCGCGCGGCGCGCGAAGCTTGCGGTGCTCCGTGAGGGGCTCGGCATCGAGCCCTATGGCATGCGCATGGACGGTCTCACCCCGCTCGCCGATGCCCGTGCGCAGTACAGCGCCGAGGCCCATGACGCATTCGAGTCTGCAAGCGCCGCAGCCAAGGACGCTCCGGGTGCGCCTGTCGATGATCGGCGACCGGAAGTGATCGTGGCAGGTCGTGTCGTGCAGCATCGCGATATGGGCAAGATCGCCTTTGCATCGCTGCGCGATTCGACGGGCGATCTGCAAGCCACCTTCTCGCTGGCCCTGCTGGGCGAGAAGGGCTTTGAACTGGCGAAACTGCTCGACTACGGCGACATCGTCAGCGTGCGCGGACGGGTGGGGCGCACGAAGAAGGGTGAAGTGTGCGTGTGGGCGAGTGAAGTGTCGATGCACTCGAAGAGCCTCGAGCCGCCGCCCTCGAAATGGCACGGGTTGGAGGATGCGGAACTCCGCTATCGGCAGCGGCATGTCGACATGTTCGCCAACCCTGATGTGCTGCGAGTCTTCGAGGCGCGTTCACGCATCGTGAGCGCCGTGCGACGCTTCATGGAGACGCGCGGGTTTCTCGAAGTCGAGACGCCGATGATGCAGCCGATCGTGGGGGGTGCCGCAGCGCGGCCGTTCGTCACGACGCATTTGGCGCTCGGGATGCCGCTGTACATGCGCATCGCGCCCGAGCTGTACCTCAAGCGGCTGCTCGTGGGTGGACTGCCCAAGGTGTTCGAGATCAACCGCAACTTCCGCAATGAAGGCATCGATCGCAGCCACAATCCCGAGTTCACGGCGCTCGAGGCGTATCAGGCGTTCGGCGACTACCGAACCATGCTCGAACTCACCGAGTCGCTCGTGCATCACTGCGCGTGCCTCGCGGTCGAGCAGCGCTGGCATGCGGCGGCGGAGCAAGGCCCGATCCTTCCGTGGAACGGCATGCGCATCGACTACCGCACGCCGTTCGTTCAGGTTCGCTTCGGCGAACTCTTCGAGCGCGCGCTCGGATTTCCCATGGAGGATGTGGCGCGCGTGCGTGCGGCGGCGGTGGCGAAGCATCTCGCCGATGCGCCGCGCAAGGATCACTGGCTGCTTGTGAATGAACTGTTCGAGCGTGACGCGGAGAAGTTGATCGATCCATGCCGACCGACATTCGTGCTCGACTATCCGGCTGCGGTCAGCCCGCTCACACGACCAAGCCGTGCGCGTCCTGAACTGGCGGAGCGGTGGGATCTCTTCATCGGCGGCATGGAGATCGGTCCTGCGTACACGGAGTTGAACGATCCTGACATCCAGCTTGCGAAGTTCACCGAGCAACTCGCAGGGGTCGGCGAGGAAGATGCGGTCTTCCGCACGCTCGATCAGGCGTTCATTGATGCGCTGCGGACTGGCATGCCGCCTGCGGGTGGTCTCGGGCTCGGCATCGATCGGCTGGTCATGCTGCTGACCGGCAGCCCGACGATCCGCGATGTCATTCTCTTCCCACTGATGCGCCCCGAGGGGCACACGGATGCGGCGTCCTGAGTGGCGCGCGTGGTGCGCGGCGATCATCGCGCTGCTCGCGTCGATGGCGCGAGCGGGCGATGCGGTCGAGCCGCGCGATGAGTGGTTCATCGTGTCGATCGCGGGGAGCGACTGCGGTTGGCTGCACGAGCAGGTGCGCGTGGAAGGCGAGCGAGTCGTCACGCTGTCGCACATGCAGTTCACGCTCGGGCGCGCCGGCGCATCGGCGGTGATGGAGGTGGGCTGGGACTTCGAGGAGTCGCCTGCGGGAACGCCGCGCGTCTGTTCGGTGCGTCAGCGTTCAGGTGATGCGAGGTCGAGCGTGCGCTACCGCTTCGGCGCGGATCAGGTGGAGATCGAGGAACAGGCGGGCGGGCGTGACGTTCGCCGCAGCATGCCGCTGCCGCCGCGCCCGTGGCTGACACCAGCCGAAGTGGAACGTGAGACGCAGCGTGCACGCAGTGGCAGCGCAGGCCAACTGGCGTATCGCACGATCGACCCAGCCGCGGGTTTGCGCATCGTGGACATGACATCGACGCGGGAGTCGGTTGCAGCAGACGGTTCAAGCGTCTGGAAGACCACCAACAGTGCGCTGCCGATCCCGTCGCGCGAGGAACTCGATGGGTCGGGGCGTGTGGTGCGGTCGGTGACGCCGCTGCCCGTGGGGGAGATGGTCGCGCGGCGTTCCACGGAACGCGCAGCACGCGCCGCAGCGAAGGGCGGCGCGCAACTCGATCTCATTGGGCGCAGCGTGGTGGAGGTCGGTGCGGCGGGGGAACGCCTCCCGCGTGCTTCGCGCGCGGTGATGAAGGTGCGCAGTGTGCAAGGCGCGCCGCCAACGCTCGAGAGTTCCGGTGCGCAAGTGGTGAGCGCGGTCGAGGACGGGGCTGTCGAGGTATCCGTGGATGCGTCGCGCTCGAGCGAGGCAACAGCGGCTGAGCGGAAGGACATGGGGCTGCTCCGCGCATCGGTCCTGATCGACTGCGACGAGCCTGTGGTGCGTGAACTTGCTTCAAGCATCCTGCGCGCTGCGGGGCTGTCGGCGGAGTCTGCGGAAGCGGCGCGGGCAGAGGCGCTCCGCGCAGGAGTCTTCCGATTCATCACGAACAAGTCGATGGCGACCGCGTTTGCTGGCGCGAGCGAAGTGGTCCGCACAAAGTCGGGAGACTGCTCCGAGCATGCCGTGCTCCTCGCGGCACTGCTTCGCGCACAAGGCATCCGCGCACGCGTGGCGAGCGGGATGGTGTATGCCGATCACTTTGCGGGCGGCGATCACGTCTTTGTCTGGCACATGTGGACGCAGGCGATGCTGGGAGGTCGTTGGCATGACCTTGACGCGACACTCGATTCGCGTGCATTTCATCCCGGACATCTGCTGCTCGCCACCAGCGTTCAGGATGATGCGCAGTTGGATGCGGATTTCAGCGCAATCGTTGCCGTCATGGGCAATGTGAAGATCGAGGTGCTGCGTGTCGATTGATGCGCTCGTCGAGGGCATCTGCGGTGAAGGCGTCAGCCCCTGTCCGCCGCTTCCGCCGCGCGACAGTGCGGGTCACAAGGGAACATTCGGTCGCGTCCTTGTGCTGGGTGGCTGTGCACGGCTGCCGCGCATGATGCTCGGTGGTCCAGTTCTCTCGGCACGAGCCGCGATCCGCGCAGGGTGCGGACTCGCGGAGTTGGCTGTTCCCGAACCGCTCGCGGCGGCAGCGCTTGCGAGCCTTGAGAGTGCGACGGGTCACGCTCTGCCCGTCGATGCGGAGGGGAATCTGCTCCCGTCCGCGTGTGCGGAGGTGATCGATCCTGTGCTTGCGCGCTCGGATGCGGCGGTTGTCGGTCCTGCCCTCGGCGAGGGATTCGCGGCGGAGCAGTTGGTGATTCGTTTGGTTGCGCATGCGGAGGTTCCGTTGGTTGTGGATGCGGATGCGCTGAACGCTCTGGCGCGGCTGGTCGACTTCACTCGCGACATGCGCGGCGGCCCCATCGTGATGACGCCGCATCCTGGCGAGTTCCTGCGGCTCGCGAAGGCGCTCAACATCGATGGCGATCCAATCGGCGAGGGCGCTGGTGCTGCTGCGGCTGCGCTTGCGCAGCGCTGCGGCTGCGTGGTTGTGCTGAAAGGGGCTCGCACCTTCGTCAGTGATGGCATTCGGTACTGGTCCTGTCGCGCGGGCACCGCCGCACTTGCCACGGGCGGGAGTGGGGATGCGCTTTCTGGGGTCATCGCATCCTTCGCTGCGCAGTTCATGCGGTCGCCACACCGCGCATCGCTCTTCGACTGCGCGCGGTGGGGCGTTGCTGCGCATGGGCTTGCTGCGCGGCTTTGGTCGGCGCGTCATGGATCCGCGGGAATGCTCACCACGGAACTCTGCGACCTCATTCCAGATGTGCTCGGCGACTTGCGCGCTGCCTGACAGTGACGGGTTCAACCGATAGGCTCCACGCGACATGACCCGACCGCACATGCATATCCGTGATCTGAAGTCTGGTTCGCTGATTGACAGCGTGTACAGCCTGGTCAATCCACAGACAGGTGTCACTCGAAACGGCAAGTGCTATTTCAAGGTGCTGCTTCGTGATGCGACGGGCGAGACGGCCGCCCGCAAGTGGACCTTTGAGGAATCGATGCTCGGTGAAGTGTCAGCGACCGGCTACGCGCGCGTGCTAGGGCGTGTGGAACTTTATTCGGGGCAATTGCAGGTGGTGATTGATCAGATCGAGGCGGTGCAGATTTCGCGCGAGGAGCTGATCGCGCTGCTGCCTGCAACCACCAAGGACATTCCGAAAATGTTCGGGGAGGTTGCCGCGCTGCTTCGTTCGATGGAGGATTCGTCGATGCGGGCTCTCGCGGAGGCGTATCTCGGCGACGAGACCATGATGGCGGCGTTTCGGCAGGCTCCTGCGGCGACCAATGTCCATCACGCGTGGATCGGCGGACTGCTTGAACACACGCATCAGTTGATGCAACTCGCAGAGCGCATGCTGCCGCTCTACCCAGGACTGAACCGCGACCTCGTCCTCATGGGGCTTTTCCTGCACGATCTCGGCAAGACGGCTGAACTCGAGTGGGAGCGTGGCTTCAACTACACCACGGATGGCAATCTCGTCGGGCACCTCGTTCGTGGCGCGGTGTGGCTGCAGGTGAAGTCGATGGTCGCGGCTCGCAGCGGATCGAAACTGCCGCCCGATGCCCTGATTGCCTTGCAGCACATCATCGTTTCGCACCATGGACAGCTTGAGCATGGCGCGGCGAAGTTGCCATCGACGCCAGAAGCGATCTTCGTTGCGGCACTCGACAACCTTGAAGCGAAGACGACACTGTCGATCGTCGCCGTCGCGCGTGAACGACTCCGCGCCGGCAACGCAGACTTCACCGAACGTGTATGGAGCCTCGATACGCGTCTCTACCGACCAGATCCGCTCAAACACGCCGCTCATCACGGGGAATCTGCGGGTCACGCCGGGCACGACGCACCGCACGCGTGATCGCGGCGGCAAGCGCATCGACCGACGCGCGCTCGAGCAGCAGGAACGGCCAGGTGCGGTCGTGCGCGAGGGAAGCCTGCGCGTGCCGGGAGCGGTTCATGCCTTCCTCGCGAAGGATCTGATCGAGTTCGGCTGCCGCGACGCTTCGATCTCGCGCGATGCACTCGTGCAGAGCCGCGTACCGCGCCGCACGCTCCGCGGAACGGCGTGGTGCCTGCGCGATGCGTTCCACGAGAGCTGCGCGTGCGTCATGCTGCGAGCGGTCACTCGACAGAAGGTGTGGGTTCCACCAGAGCCGTCGATGGGAGATGCGCGGACGGGCAGGCGCGGCTTGGAGACCAAGCGCGGATGGCGTCGGCAGCAGCGTTGCGGTTGCCACGCCAAACGGCGGGAGATCGATGCCGAAGAATCGGCGCCACCAGTGTTCGCTCACGCGCTCGTACCGGGCGCCGCCGGTGCCGTGATAGAAGCAGTCGCAGCAGATTCGAAGCAGCCCCGATGCAAGGAACGCGCGCGGGAGCAGCAGTTCGCCAGCGCGGATCGCGCTGCGCGCCTCTTCTGCGCGGACGCGTTCACGCAAACCGCTGCTCGCCACGCGCCAGAGCGGCACCTCGGATCGGTCGCCCGCCACGCGCAGGGGCCGTGCAGCGTGCGGATCCTCGCGAAGCGCTTCGTTGAATGCCACTGCAGACCGTTCTGGTTCGCGCAGGATCTGGTCGACCAGCGGCGCTGCGGCGCGCAGGAGCGCTGCGCTGCCGATCACCAGTGCGGGCTGGCCCGTCCATGCGTGCGCACACGAGCCGACTGCCTTTGCGAACTGCAACGCCGCAGATGATTCACGCTGATTCGCCCCGAGTTGGCACATGAACGCATCCCGCGCAGCGGTCGCCATCTCGCTTGCACAGACAGCCGACGGCGCACTTGGCGCGAACGGCGGATACCACGCGGATGTGCAGCGGTCATTGCTGCGCGCCCACGCCGTGCTGTACTGCAGCGACGATCGGCGAACCGCTCCGCCCACCTCGCGTACGGGAAGTTCGATCCGCGATGGTTCGACGAGATCCTGATCGCTGACGAAGTGCAGCCAAACGCCCTTCTTCTCGGCGGGAGCAAGCGCCGCCGCATCAGCCGATGCGGCAATGAACTTTGCCAACAGTCCTGCGTGCCACACCACGGGCTGATGTCCGGCACCCATGACCACTCCCGGCGAGAGTCCAAGTTCCCTCCGCACGTGCGCGCGGATTTCTGCGGCAAATCCTTTCAGGGGCGCAGGCGCCTGCGGGACGTCGATGCGGAAGTCGATCGCATCAGCTTCAACCATGACGCGGTTCGGTTCTACGCGCAGCGCACGGCACATGTCTTCGGCTGCAGGTGCCGAAGGCGGGCGGCACAGCGCTCAACTTCCGTGGCGAGCGTCGATCGATAGACGGCGAGGCGCCGCGTCGGATCGTCGAGTTCGCTGCCGAACGACCGCTTCACATCCAAGTAGATGCGCACGACGGGAATCTCGCGAACGCGAAGGCGATTGGCTGCAGCCTGCACCCAGAACTGCATGGGGAAGTCGTAGCCCGTCGCAGTCAGTCGCAGCGCGTGGCACGCGTGGACGCGGTATGCCTTGAATCCACAGAATGAATCCGTGAGTGGACGCTCGAATGCGCCGCACAGCACTTCATTGATCTCCGCGGTGATGGTGCGGTTGATTGTCGAACGATCGGCGGGCGCGGCAACATCGCCCGGCAGCGAAGTCAGATATCGACTGCCAGAGACCACATCGACATCGCCGAGCGCGATCTCCCGAAGGAAATCCGGGATGAACCCCGGCTCGTGCTGGTCATCGCAGTCCATCGTGATCACCCAGTCGAAGTCGCGGTGCGCTGCCCACGCGAAAATCGCACGCATCACGACGCCATAGCCCTCGTTGCGCGCATGCCGCACCAGTTCGACCGGATGCGCCGCAACCTTGGCCGCCGTGCTGTCGCTCGATCCGTCGTCGATCACCAGCGTCGGCAATCCGAATGCCGAGATCCGCTCAAGGACTCGGTCCACCGTGCGTTCTTCGTTGAACGCGGGTACTGCGATGAGAACGCGGGGAGGCATCACACTGGAGAGGGTAGGCGCGAGCCGCCGATCCGGCGTGCTCGATTGTGCGGTCACGCTTCAGCGCGGTGCATGCGGTTGTGGCGCTTGGAGTTGATCGGGCAGGGGGTCGATACGAACTGCCGTACCGCGGTCTCTGGGGACTGGAACGCCGAGCACCTTGACCGATGCCTCCCAGCGCTCGATCACCGGACCAACGTCTGGCACGATCCAGAGAGTGGTTCGATGCGTTGCGACTGCCATGCCGAGTGTTGCCGTGAATACGCTCTCCACAACGGTGGCATCCCATTCGCCGATGGGTGTGCGGATGCGCTCACCTCGAACGACCCGCAGCGTGCGGCGTGCGCTCCCCTTGTCCCGCTCGCGCCCGGAGGACATGGCATCCACTTGCATCGACGCGTCCGAGATGAACTCGCTCTCGCCGCGCAGCACAGGCGGAGCGAGAAGCAGTGGGGGATCGAATGTCGTTCGCGCATCATCACGAACCGAGTCCGTTCGCAGAAGTTGCAGGGAACCGTCGGAACGGAACGAAAGAGAGTCGATAGTGCCGTCGATGCCATCGGCGCACAACTCTCTCCCGCCGCCCTCTGCCGCAGTGGCGGCAAGAATCGTCGGTGTCCCTCCGGTTGGGCGCCACTGTGCGTCCACATGCTGCCAGCGCGTGGAGCCGATCAACCGGGGCGCGAGGTCTTCGGCCGAAATCGCGGTGGGCTGCACGGGAGCAAGGATCTCCACAATGGGGACCGCATGCGCTGATGCCTGCGGTGCCGAGCTGCACGAAATGCACGCGAGGTGGCAGAGCAGAAGCGCACCACCACACCCCCGCGCCAAGGAACGAGTGATCGCTCGCATCACTGTTGCGGCAGACCCTTCTGCAGCCAAATCTCCTGAAGTTGGCGGGGCAGGCACAATTCGGTGGTGATGTCGCCCGGCTCGGTCCGCTTCACGCGCTTTCCAGCCGCATCAAACCACGTGATGGTGGTGGGTTCATCAAGACCAGGCTGCGTCACCAGCATCCAGCGACCGTCCTGCATGCGCGTGAAGGAATCGGTGCGCTGTGGCATCGACAGGAGCGCCGGATCGAAGCAGTAGGTCGAGAATTCGAGCGGCACCGCATCATCGGCGCGCGGCAGAAGTTCACCGAGCACGAGACTGACCGCCTGCGGCATGTACACGCCAATCGGAATCGTCCACTGCTGTTCGTCACGCATGCGCGACTCCTTGTTGCCAAGAACGACCGTCAGCAGCTGCACCGGATTGCCTTCGTTCCGTTCGCCGCGGATGCCAGTCTGCGCGAGCGAGCGATCCGGCAACTGGCCGCCACGCTCTGTCACTCGGCTCGTCCACGCCTCACTGCCGTGATCCCATGCCGACCAGAAGCGCGCTTCCAGATCGCTCACTCGCTGCGTGCCAGCATCCACCAATGTGCGTCCCTGCAGGACCACCAGAATGCCCGTGGGATCCTTCGGCATGCTTGGTGGGCGGTCACAGGATGCGTCGTTCATGACGCCGGGCAGCACAGTGATTGTGTAGTAACCAAGTTCCTCTTCGCTGCCGTTCTGTCCCTTGCGCCAGACGCGGTAGAGGCGAGGCGGTGTGCCGCAGAGCGCTCGCAGGCGTTCTGGGGTGAGCGCCGTCAGCAGCTCACTTCCAGCGACCAGCCGTGCACGACGCTCGCCCGCAAGGCGTTCCATGTCCGCGAGCTCGATCGTTCGAAAGCTTGCCTCAAGAAGTGGGCGCACGCCATCAAAGTCGATCCCCGATGAAAGCAGCGTGAAGACGACGAAGTCGAACTCGCCCGTTTGCAGAATGAGCCAGCCTTGCACGGCGATCAATCCGTCGCCGAGATCGGTACTCGTCAGCAGATAGTGCGCGGGCACGCGCGCGCTTGTCCACGGCTCGTTCGCAAGGATCGTGAACGCTTGCCCGCGATCCTTCATGCCCCGCAGGTATTCGTCAACTTGTGCTGCCGGCGTCGGCGTCGCGAGCGACGAAACCAATGCCTGCACCTGCATCCGAAAGCGCGGCGGCGATGCACCATCGTCAATGGAGTAAATGGGCATGTCTCCAACGATGGGCTTCGACAGTTGCGCTCCCTTGGGGGCGCGCAGGCGGATGCCAAAGGACGCAAGATCGAGGTACTCAACGTCCAGGTCGCTCGAGCCCGCCGTGCGCGCGGGTGCGGGGGGACTCTGTGTCGCAGGCTTCGAGACCGTGGGAGTCGGCGCACTCGGCAGCGGTGCTTGCGGTGGGGTGCGAGGCTTTGTTTCGGCAGTAGGAAGGGGGAGAGCGGGGCCGGCGGGTTGCCCCGTTGCCTTCGAGCCATTCTTGGAAGGTCCTATATCCCGCCGAGGTATCGGACGCTGCGGAGGCGTCGGTGGCGGCGACTGTTGGGCGCTCTTGGAAGCGGAATCACCCGCTTGCAAGGGCAACTCAGATGCGGCGGTGGACAGCGCAATCGCGAGGGCGCCGCATACTGCCACGAGGGGGCGCATCGTCCGAGAATCAGCGCACTGCTGCAGAGGAAGTTGCGTGTTCACAGGCAGGTGCCGCATGGCGTTGACAGAGTCGGCGTGGAGAGTACCATCGGCGATTCGCCTCCAAGCGAGGCAAACGACCATGAACGGAACCATTCGCATCCGACTTGAAGCGTACGACCACCAGGTGCTCGATGCGAGCGCCAAGGAGATCGTTGAGCAGACCAAGATCAGCGGCGCACGCGTTGCAGGTCCGGTGCCTCTGCCGACGCGCCGCGAGATCTACACCGTGAATCGCTCGCCGTTCATCGACAAAAAGAGCCGCGAGCAGTTCGAGATCCGCACGCACAAGCGCATTATCGACATCACCGATCCAAACGCGAAGACGGTTGATGCGCTCAACCGACTCGTCGTCCCTGCGGGCGTGTTCGTGAAGATCAAGGCTTGACGCCAACCCCAATCCGAAGAGACCCCAAGCGAGCTTCACATGACAACGGCAATCATCGGACGCAAGGTGGGCATGACGCGCTGGTTCCTCGAGGACGGCCGCAATATCCCCGTGACCGTGATCGCAGCTGGTCCGTGCCAAGTCACGCAGGTCAAGACGGCGGAAAAGGACGGCTACAGCGCGATTCAGCTGGCTTTCGAGGACATCAAGCCGCGTCGCTCGACGATGGCCGAGATGGGACATGATGCGAAGGCGGGAGTTTCGCCCAAGCGCATCCACCGCGAAGTGCGGCTCGCAAGCGACAAGGATGCGGAGCAGTTCACGCTCGGTCAGGTGATCGATGCGTCCGCGCTCGAGGGTGCAAAGTTCGTCGATGTGATCGGCACATCGAAGGGCAAGGGCTTCGCGGGCGTGATGAAGGCGTACAACTTCAAGGGCATGTGCGCATCGCACGGCACCGAGCGCAAGCACCGTTCGCCTGGCTCGATCGGCAGCCACGGCACGGACCGTGGTCACGGAGCAAAGATCAAGAAGGGCAAGCGCATGCCAACTCGTCTCGGCGACGAGCGCGTCACCGTGCGCAGCCTCGATGTCATCAGCATTGATGCAGGCAAGAACCTGCTCATCGTGAAGGGGGCGGTCCCCGGCGCGAATACAGGAATCCTCACCGTTCGGGCCGCGACGCGGCTCTACAAGCCAAAGGCGAGAATCCAAGCCAAGAAGGCATAGGCGCACGAGTGCGCCGTGCCTCGTCGTGAAGGCCTTGGCGGCAGCCGCCGCCGGGAACCACGCGACAGGGACAACCCAACAGCATCCAAGTCGGTGCTTGCCTGAAGCCTGTTGTGATTGGCGATCAGGAAGCGAAGGCGAAAGACGGCGCAACGCGCCGAAGGAACACGAGACATGATTGACTTGCCCATCTACTCGAACGACGGAAAGAAGGTCGACTCCCTGCAGATCGACCCCGCCACACTCGGCGGAGAAGTGCGCTTTGCGCTGCTGAAGCAGGCATACGTCGCGGTTCACCTCAACCAGCGCCAAGGCTCTGCGCGCACGCGCAGCCGCGGCAGCGTGGAAGGTTCGACGCGAAAGCTCTACAAGCAAAAGGGAACGGGAAACGCCCGCGTGGGTGCTTCGCGCGTGCCCAACCGCAAGGGCGGTGGCGTGGCGTTCTCCAAGACGCGCACCCGCGACGATCTGCGCTCGGCGCTGCCGCGGCAGATGCGTGTGCTCGCCAACCGCAACGCGCTGCTCGCAAAGCTCGTCGATGGCGAGGTGAAGTGCTTCGACAAACTCGACTTCCCGAAGCCGCGCACGGCGGATTTTGCCCGCATGCTCAAGGGCGTCGGGATCGATCGCACCTGCCTCGTGGCGCTCGACCCAGCGAATGAGAACGCTCGCCGCAGTGCGAGCAACCTCACCTCGGCGTCAACGATCCGCGTGGACCAGTTGAATGCGTTCGAACTGCTGAATCACCGCTTCCTCGTGATCGACCGCGCGACGCTGCGGTCGTTCCTCGACGGCAGCTGCTTCGCGACGGAGGTCCACCCATGATTGCAACGGAAGTCATCCGCCGACCGATCATCACCGAAAAGGCGAACGCCGCCGCGAGCGATCAGAATCGCTACACCTTCGAGATCGATGCGCGTGCCTCGAAGACGGATGTCAAGGACGCCGTCATCGCGCTCTACAAGGTCCGCGTGCTCGATGTCAGCGTCGTGAACCGCAGGGGTGAGGATCGCCGCAACAAGTTCGGGCTGATCCCGGCCAAGACCACACGCCGTGCCGTGGTGCGCGTGCACCCCGACGACAAGATCGAGCTCTTCTGATCGCGACCGCGCAAAGGAACGAACCATGCCCATCCGCGTCTACAAGCCCATCACGAACGCTCGGCGCAATGCGTCGGTGAACCTGCATGCCGAAGTGACGAAGAAGAGCCCTGAAAAGAGCTTGCTCCGTCCGCTGCAGCGCAGCGGCGGTCGCAACTCGCAGGGCAAGTTGACGGTGATCCAGCAGGGAGGCGGTCACAAGCGCCGCTACCGACTGATCGACTGGCGCCGACAGAAGGACGACCAGCCCGCGCAAGTGGTTGGCATCGAGTACGACCCCAACCGCACCTGCCACATCGCGCTGCTGCGCTATCCCGATGGCGAACTCCGCTACGTGATCGCGCCGCGCGGATTGACCGCAGGGCAGACCGTGGTGAACTCCAATTCGCAGATCGATCCGAACGTGGGCAACTGCATGCCGCTGCGCTTCATTCCCACGGGACTTGAAGTGCACGCGGTCGAGATGGTTCCGGGTGGCGGTGCGAAGCTCGTGCGCTCCGCCGGCATTGCGGCGCGTCTGACCAACAAGGAAGGACGCTTCGCCACGCTCGTCATGCCATCGGGCGAAATTCGTCAGGTGTCACTCGATTGCCGCGCGACGATCGGCTCGGTCGGCAACCCGGACCACGCGCTCGTGAAACTCGGCAAGGCAGGACGCGCTCGTTGGATGGGACGTCGGCCGCGCACGCGCGGCATGGCGATGAGCCATCACCAGCACCCGCACGGTGGTGGTGAAGGTCGTTCCAAGGGCGGACAGATTCCGTCGAACGCAAGCAACACTCCAGCCAAGGGCGGGCGCACACGCGTGCGCGGCAAGGCGAGCGACGAGCGCATTCTGCGCCGCCGATTCAGCCGCCGCTACGGCCAACTGAAGATCTGATCCACGAACACAGCACAGGAGAACGCAAGACATGTCCCGCTCATCCAAGAAAGGTCCCTCGGTCGACGAGAAGTTGTTCCGCCGCGCCGAGGCTGCCCAAGCATCGCAGCGTCGCTCGCCACTCAAGACGTGGCGCCGCGCTTGCACCATCGTGCCCGAGTTCGTCGGACTGACCTTCCAAGTCCACAATGGTCGTTCATTCGTGGATGTCTTCGTGACCGAAGACATGGTCGGCCACAAGCTTGGCGAATTCTCGCCCACGCGCGTGTTCAAGGGGCATACGAACAAGAAGGAAGGCATCGCCGGCGGCGAGAAGGTCGAAGTCTGACCGCGCGCGTCCTGAGGAGCACCTATGGCATTCACCGCATCACACCGTTACTGCCGCATCGCGCCACGCAAGGCGCGCTTGGTTGTGGACATGATCCGTGGACTTGATGTCGCGAGCGCGATGACGCGCCTCGACTTCAGCCCGCGCCGTGGCGCTGCCTTCGTCAAGGTGGTGCTCAAGAGCGCCATCGCCAACGCCGAAGAACGCGAGGCGGACATTGCCACCCTCTTCGTCCAGGAGACCAAGGTGGACGAAGGTCCGACGATCAAGCGGTTTCAACCGAAGGATCGCGGGCGTTCACATCCGATCATGAAGCGCACCTGCCACATCGCCGTGACGGTCGCGGAGCGCAAGGCCTGAGGAGCACACCATGGGACAGAAGACACATCCATTTGGTTTCCGAGTCGGCATCACCGAGGCGCACAAGAGCCGCTGGTTCGCCCCCAAGGCGCTCTTCGGCGAGTTGCTCGTCGAGGATTTCAAGATCCGCAAGTTCCTCGACAAGCGGCTGAACCGCACGCCACCGTTCGCGGCCGTCAGTGACATCCTGATTGAGCGCACGCGAGAGGAACTCACGGTCGTCATCAAGACGGCGCGCCCTGGGCAGGTGCTTGGGCTCAAGGGTTCCGGCAAGGATCAGCTCATCAACGAGCTGCAGGCGCTGACGGGACGCAAGGTCGCGCTGAATGTCGTGGAAGTGCGAAATCCCGAGATCGATGCGCGACTGATCGCGGAGACGATGGCCGAGCAACTGAAGAAGCGCGCGAACTTCCGTCGTCTCATCAAGCAGCGCTGCGAGAGCGCGATGCAGAACGGTGCCAAGGGCATTCGCATTCTGTTGGCCGGTCGCCTTGGTGGCGCCGAAATGAGCCGCACGCTCGACATGCGTCTTGGGTCGATCCCGCGTTCGACGCTGCAAGCGCAGGTGGACTACGCGCTCGCGCATTCGTTCACCACCTACGGCGCACTCGGCGTCAAGGTGTGGGTGTACCGCGGCATGTTCAGCGCACAGGATCAACAGGCTGAATACCAGTCGACTGCGGCTGGCGGACGCGCGCGTGCCCGAGGACGCCGCTGAGTCAAGCACTGAACCACGGAAACACTGAACTACTGACTGAAGGAATGCAATGAAACTTCTCCCATCACGAGTCAAGTTCCGCAAGCAACAGCGCGGCAAGATGAAGGGCAACGCGACCCGCGGCAACTATGTCGCGTTCGGCGAGTTCGGTCTTCAGTCGCTCGAGACGGTGTGGCTCAGCGGTCGACAGATCGATGCAGGTCGTATCGCAGCGCAGCACTTTCTCCGCCGTCAAGGCAAGCTGTACATCCGAGTCTTCCCCGAGAAGCCAATCTCGAAGAAGCCTCTCGAAACGCGAATGGGTACTGGAAAGGCCGATGTGGATTACTGGGCGGCGCGCGTCAAGCCCGGCACGATCCTCTTCGAAGTGGAAGGCGTGAGCGAAGACCTGGCAAAGCAGGCGCTCGCGCGCGTGGCGCACAAGATGCCGATCCGCTGCCGCATGGTTGGGCGTCGTCTCGCGGTGTAAGGACAAGGAAGAATCAACGGAAGACACGGAATCACGAGGAACACGCAGGAACACACATGGACACGAAAGAGATCAAGAAGCTGAAGGACGAGGAAATCGGCGAGGAGACGGCGCGTCTGCGCCGCGCGCTGTTCAACCTCCGTGCGCAGGTTGTGACCGAGAAGGTGAAGGACACCTCGCAGTTCCGAAAGATGCGCGGCGATCTCGCCCGCGTTCTGACCGAAGCGTCCGCCAGACGCCGTGCAACGCGGACTGCAGCGGGAACCCCCAAGGCCGGCGGGAGCCGGAGGAAGGTGAAGTCGTGAGTCGAAAGTCACCCGTCGTCATTCCAGAGCGAAGTCCGCGCCTTGTTGGCGTGGTGGACCGCGATGGACAGGACCGCACACGCCGTGTGGTCATCTCGTATTCCGCACGTCATCCGCGCTACGGCAAGTACATCCGCAAGCGCACCGTGCTCCACGTGCATGACGAGACCAATGAGAGCCACATGGGCGACCGTGTGGAGATCGCCGAGTGCCGCCCGGTGTCGCGCATGAAGCGGTGGGCGCTTGTGCGCATCGTGGAAAAGGCACCTGTGAAGGCGGACATCGTGTACGGCGAGGCCGTTCCAGATCGAAGCGCTGACGGCAAGTCGGGTGGCAAGGCAGATCGGAAAGGCGAGTCCAAGACCGCGGGAAGCAAGTCCCGCGCCGAGGGCAGCAGCAACTGACGGCCTCAAGCCGTCCGAGGAGATATCAGAGATGATTCAGAAGGAATCCAGACTTGAAGTCGCGGACAACAGCGGCGCGCGCGAGGCAATGGTCATCGGCGTGCTCGGCTCAAGCACCGCACGTGGGCGTTTCACGCGCCTCTCGATGTCGGTGGGCGACCGCGTTCGCGTGGCGATCAAGGACGCCATGCCCAACGGCGATGTCAAGTCGGGCGACAAGGCTCTCGCCGTCATTGTTCGAGTGAAGTACCCAGTCCGTCGGGCTGATGGTTCGTATGTCCGGTTCGACTCCAATGCCTGCGTTCTCATCGATGACGACGGCAATCCCAAGGGCACGCGCATTTTCGGCGCCGTGGCGCGCGAGCTCCGAGAGAAGAACTACATGAAGATCGTGTCGTTGGCGCCGGAGGTGGTCTGACCTATGCCGCAGCATGTCAAGAAGGGTGATGTCGTTCTGGTGACCGCGGGCAATCACCGCGGATCGACTGGCGAGATCCTCGAAGTGGATCTGAAGTCGAACCGCGTGATCGTGAAGGGCGTGAACGTGCGCAAGCGCCGTGTCCGTCCGACCCAGGCGCAGCCGAAGGGTTCGATCATCGAGAAGGAACTCTCGATCCATATCTCCAACGTCAGCCCGGTGGTTGGCGGCAAGGCAACGCGCGTGCGCTTCGTGACCCGTGCCGATGGCTCGAAGGTCCGCGTCGCTGCGCGTGACGGAAGCGAACTGCACATGCTTCGCAAGAGTTCAGGCGGAAAGAGCGCGGCCAAGCGCTGAATGATCAGACACCACGCTCACCCACACCAGATCAATCAGGAGCATTCATGAGCACCAAGACCCACAAAGCCTCCATGCCAGAGCCGCGCCTCCGGCGCTTCTACCGCGACCAGGTCGGGCCGCGCGTTCTGCAGGCGTTCGAGTTGAAGAATGCCCATCAGCTTCCGCGCATCGAGAAGATCGTGGTGAATGTCGGTGTCGGACGCCATCTGGAGAACCAGAAGCTGAAGCCCGAGTACCGCGACGCGGTCATCGGCACCCTGACGACGATCACTGGGCAAAGGCCGATCATGATTGCCGCAAAGAAGGCCGTGTCGAACTTCAAGGTTCGTGAAGGCGCGCCGAGCGCGTTCATGGTCACGCTGCGCCGCGAGCGCATGTGGAACTTCCTCGACCGTCTGATCAACCTCGCGATGCCCCGTATCAAGGACTTCCGCGGCGTGTCGGACAAGACCTTCGATCGTCAGGGGAACTTCGCGACAGGCCTCACCGAGCAGGCGGTGTGGCCTGAGATCAACATGGCTGCGGTCAACCACTCGCACGGCATGAACATCAACATCGTTTTCACGAACAGCGATCCGAAGATGAGCCGCATGGTGCTGGCTGAACTCGGGATGCCGTTCGTGCGCCCGGAAGTGAACACGAAAGCGGCGTCTGTCAAGCCAGCCGGCAACTGATCGCGCCACCCTGACCATTCACCACTGCACTTCACACACCATCTCCAAGGATCCAAGAAAGAACAACCATGGCCAGCAAGCGAGTCTTCGCCAAGATGGGCAGCACCCCAAAGTTCTCCTGCCGCAAGCGCAATCGGTGTGAACTCACCGGTCGTTCGCGCGGGTATTTCCGCAAGTTCCGCATCAGCCGCCACATGCTCCGTGAGTTGGCGCTGCAGGGAATGATCCCCGGCATGCGCAAGGCGTCTTGGTAATCCGATTCATCTCCACCGTCATCACGCACTTTTCCACAAGCGCAACCCAGGAACACACGAGAAACGACCATGTCACTGCAAGATCTGACCGCCGACATGCTCACACGGATCCGCAACGCCGTTGCGATCCGCCGCAAGAGCGTCACCTGTCTCAACAACCGCCTCAATCGCGGCGTGCTCGATGTGCTGCGCGACGAGGGCTACATCACCGGTTTCGAACTGGTGGAGGATGGTCGCCAAGGACTGCTGCGCGTTCAACTGAAGTATGGACCGCGTGGCGAGTCGCTGATCAATCGGATTGATCGCGTCTCGCATACCGGATGCCGCGTCTATGTGCGCTCGCGCTCGATGCCACGGCAGCTTGAAGGTCTCGGCATCACGGTGGTGTCGACAAGTCGAGGAGTCATGAGTGACCGCAAGGCACGCGAAATGAAGGTCGGCGGCGAGGTCGTTTGCGCGGTCTCCTGATCGCAAGCACACGACAGGATGCACGAACAGATTCAGGACACGCACGATTGAGAGACACCGCGCAGAATCGAGGAACACCATGAGCCGAGTTGGAAAGCAGAGCATCTCAGTCCCATCCGCCGTCAAGGTCGCCGTGAACGCGAGCAGCCGGACCGTGGACATTCAGGGTCCAAAGGGCAAGAACTCGTTCACCCACCGACCCGAAGTCGTGGTCTCCTATGACGACAAGAGCCGCACGATCTCCTGCACACTCGATGACCCTGCCCGCATCGAGGAAGGCAATCGTCGCGCGTGCTGGGGTGCCACCCGTGCGGTGCTGAACAAGATGGTCCGAGGATCCGCGGAGGGCTATTCGCGCAAACTCGAAGTGATCGGTGTGGGTTGGAACGCGCGCGCGCAAGGCAAGAAGCTCGTGCTGACCATTGGCTTTTGCAACCCGATCGAGTTGGCCATTCCCGAGGGCGTTGCCGTCACCATCGAAAACAACACGCTCATCACCGTCGCAGGCTGCGACGCGCAGAAGGTTGGCGCGTTCGCGTCGCTGATCCGAAGCCAGCGCAAGCCCGAGCCCTACAACGGCAAGGGCATCAAGTACATCGACGAAGTCATCGCCCGCAAGAAGGGCAAGGCATTCGGCGCCTGATCGGGCGCAGAAGGAGAACCGACATGAACACCAGCGTTCAGAAATGGCAGCGCCGCGATCGGCGACGAAAGGGCATGCGCAAGACACTGCGCGGGACGCCCGATCGTCCGCGTTTGGCTGTCTTCCGATCCCCGCGTCACATTTACGTGCAGGTCATCGACGATCTTGCAGGTCGCACCCTCGCAGCCGCATCATCAACCGACAGCGAACTCAAGACCGCGAGCGGTGGCAATGTGGCTGCCGCCACGGCCGTGGGTCGCGCGGTCGCGGAGCGCGCGCGCAAGGCGGGCGTGAATCAAGTCGTGTTCGACCGCGGTGGCTACATCTATCACGGTCGCGTGAAGGCGCTCGCCGATGGCGCCCGCGAAGGCGGACTGAAGTTCTGAGCAGACGAATCCAGGAAACACCATGAGCGAATCCTTTGACGACAGTGGTATTGACGCGACGACCGTAAAGGTCTTCCGCACTTCATCCACCGTGGCTGGCGGCCGCCGCTTCAGCTTCGGTGCGTTGGTCGTGGTCGGCGATCGGCACGGCAAGGTCGCCGTTGGCTATGCCAAGAGCAATCAGGTGCCCACGAGCGTGGAGAAGGCAACCCGCGAGGGTCGCCGAAAGCTTCGGCAGTATCCGCTGCAGGGTCGCACGATCCCGCATTCTGTCGAGGGTCGTTTTGGTGCATCCTCTGTTCGTCTTGTGCCCGCAAGCCCCGGCACGGGCGTCATCGCAGGCGCATCGGTGCGTGCGGTGCTTGACATGCTCGGTGTGCAGGATTGCCTGACCAAGGCGTATGGATCGACGAACGCGAAGAACCTGGTGAAGGCGACTTTCGCTGCGCTCGACACGCTGCGCACACGCGAAAGGGTGGAACAACTGCGCGGTGTCGGGCTCGGTACGACCAGCGTGGAAGATGCCATCGCGCGTGGAATGGCTGCCATGCCAAGCAAGAAGTCTGGTGAACGCGCCGCAGCACCCGTGAACACCGTCGGTGACGAGCGTCGCCGAGGCGGCGGCGGTCGCGGTGGACGATTCGGCGGCGGTCGTGGCGGACGTGGTGATGCGGCGGGCGGAGCTTCAGGTGCGGCACCTGCAGCAGCAGCGGTCGCAGCCCCTGCGGCCGATGCGTCCACTCCACCGAGTGCCTGACCACAGGGCGAACGACGAAGGCAAGACACTGAATCAAACGAAAGCACGCTGAACCACACAGAGTCAGATTGACCGAGACAGGAGACGAACGACCATGATGATTCATGACATCACAAGGAAGGTTGGCAAGCACAAGCTTCGCATGCGCGTTGGGCGCGGTGAGGGCAGTGGCAAGGGCGGCACAAGCGGCCGCGGTCACAAGGGTGCAAAGAGCCGCGCCGGTTGGACAAGCCGTCCTGGCTACCAGGGTGGTTCGACTCCGCTGCTTCGCCGCTTCCCCAAGCGGGGTTTCAAGAACGCGCCGTTCCGCGTGGACTACCACGTCGTCAATGTGTGCGACCTTGCGAAGCACTTCACAGCTGGTTCGGCGGTGGACATCGCGGCCCTCGTGAAGGTTGGGCTCGTGCGCGATGCGGACATGCCGCTGAAGGTGCTCGGCACGGGTGATGTGACGCTCAAGCTGAATGTCACGGCGGATCGCTTCTCGGCGCAGGCGCGCACCAAGATTGAGGCGGCGGGTGGCTCTGCAACGCTGACCCCGAAGGCTGCTGCTGCCGCGCAGGCGGAGCAGGCTGCGGCTGAAGCCGATGCCGCAAAGAAGGCGCAGACCGAGAAGGTCGCGCAGTTGAAGGCAAAGGACAAGGCCGCGAAGACCGCACCCAAAGAGGGCGACGCGCAGGGCTGATCGCCGGATGAACCACCACTGATGCTGCAGGCATTCGCCAACATCTTCAGGATCAAGGAACTCCGCAACAAGGTGTTTTTCACCTTCGGCGTTCTGGTGGTCTACCGCATCGGGTTCTGGATTCCGCTTGTTGGCGTTGATCAGTCCGAACTTGCCCGCGCCGCGGAACGCGCCGCTGCCGACCAGAGTGGATTTGGGCGCCTGCTTGAGTATGCGTCGATCTTCTCTGGCGGATCGCTGCAGCAGAGCACGATCTTCGGTCTGGGCATCATGCCGTACATCACGGCGAGCATCATCTTCCAGATTCTGCAGACCATCGTTCCAGCGCTGCAAGACCTGAAGAAGGAGGGGATGTCCGGGCAACAGAAGCTGATGGAATGGACGCGCCTCGCCGCGGTGGGGCTGTGCGTTCTGCAGGGGGCCATGTGGCTCGGGTATCTCCGCACACAGAATCTTGTGCAGCCCGAATTCCAAACGGGCGGCGCGATGTGGATGTTCTACATCTCCGGCATCACAGGGCTGACCGCAGGAAGCCTCTTCCTCATGTGGCTCGGCGAGCAGGTGGACAAGTACGGCATCGGCAATGGCGTGTCGATCATCCTGACTGCCGGCATCCTCTCGCGTGTGCCAAGCGCGATTCAATGGGTCGTCAAGAGTTTCAATCCAAGCCTTCAGGGCGGCGATGGCACCCTGGGTGTGGCCGGACTTCTCGTGCTGATTGCAGGGTTCCTCTTCGTCATCGGTGGAGCGATCGTCATCACGGTTGCTCAGCGACGCATTCCGATCCAGCAGGCAAAGCACACCCGTGGGCGGAAGGTCTACGGCGGACAGCGCCACTATCTGCCCCTTCGAATCAACCATGCGGGTGTCATGCCGATCATCTTTGCGAGCACACTGATGATGTTCCCGTCGTCCGCATGCGCGTGGCTGGCGGCGCGTGCGGCGGCGACCGACGCGACCTCGACCTGGTCATCGATCACCAGTTTTGTCGCACAGAACCTGCAGATCGGTTCGTACCCGTACGTGATCATCGAGATTCTGATGATCTACTTCTTCTCGTACTTCTGGACGACCGTGCAGCTGTCGCCGACCGACATGTCGAAGCAGCTGCGTGAGCACGGGTCGTTCATTCCTGGACTTCGCCCGGGTCCGCGCACGGCGGAGTATCTCGAAACGGTCATTTCGCGCATCACGTACGTGGGTGCAGGTGCACTCGCCGTGATCGCGATCATCCCAACGATCGTGACGCAGCAACTTGGCATTCCCTTCTTCGTGGCGCAGTTCCTTGGTGGGACTGGACTGCTCATCGTCGTCAGCGTCGCGTTGGACATCGCGCAGCGACTGGAAGCGAGCTTGATGATGCGCAACTACTCGGGGTTCCTCTCGAGCGGCGCATCGGAGACGGGTCCTCGCATCCGTTCCGCACGAGGCTGATACGAAGCACTGATTGAAAGCGACCATGGTCACCATCCGCACAACCGCCGACGAACTGCTTGCCGAGGCGCGCTCCCAATCGGGGACGGTGCGTTCGGTGTCGCTGTCATCACTCGGTGGCAAGACGGGTGGCGCGTCTGCGGGTCGGCGTCCCACCGTTGGCGGCGGCCGACAGGTGGAACTCCGAACATCCGATGAAATCGAGGCGATCCGCGCGGCGGCATTGGTGGCGCGCGGCGCCATCGATGCGGCGCTGCGAAGTGCGGTCATCGGAGCCCAGCCCGAAACGCTCGCGGCGATCGTGGCAGGTGTGGTTGCCGCCGCGCGCGCCGAGAGCGCGTTGCAGGTGCTTCCGTTTGATGCGGTCGACGGTGGCGATCGTCCCTTCCCCGCAGCATGCTGCGTGGCAGTGAATGAGCGACTGATTCACGCGGTGCCGACGGATCGTCCGCTTCAGGACGGCGATGTGGTGACGGTCGATGCGGCGGTGCGGCTTGGCGGTTGGTGCGCGGATGTGGCGGACTGCGTTGTGGTCGGTCGCGGCGAAGCTCGTTCCGTGTCCATGGTGCAGGGGTGCCGCGAGATGATGGAAGTTGCCGTTTCCATGATTGCGCCTGGCGTCCGTTGGTCGCGTGTGGCCTCTGCCATGCAGGCGATCGCACAGGTGCGCAGCCTTGGGATCGTGACGAAGTATGCGGGTCACGGAGTCGGTCGATCGCTGCACGAGGCACCCGTTGCGCCGTGCGGACTCGATGAGGCGTTCCTTGAGCGCGGTGACTTCACGCTGCTGCCAGACATGGTGCTCTCGATCGAGCCCACCGTGGTCGCTCGGCCCGATGGTCTCCAGACAGTCGATGGGCGTGGCTTTGCGCTCGGCTGCGAACTGATCGCCGATGCGGATGGTTGGACGATGTGCACTCGCTCGGGCCAGCCCGGCTGCTCGGTGGAGCGCACGGTGCTTGTGACCCGCAGCGGATGCGAAGTGCTCGATGAAGAGCCGACCGTCGTGTCGGCGGCGGTTCTTGGGCGGCGCGGTGCCGTCCCCGCAGTTTCGAACTGAGGTCCCACGATGGCAAAGGAAGACAAGATCGAGTTGGAAGCCGAGGTCACCGAGGCGCTCCCCGATGCGATGTTTCGCGTGCGACTTCAGAATGGCCAGGAAATCATCGCCTACGTGAGCGGCAAGATGCGGAAGTTCTTCATCAAGATCCTCCCCGGCGACCGCGTGAAGATCGAGATGAGCCCGTACGACATGACGAAGGGACGCATCACCTACCGCGCGTGACGCAAGCCAGCACAGTCCGACACACCCACGAAACGACCAAAGCGACCGAAAGAAACCACAGACACTGGAGCATGCCATGAAAGTCAGGAGCAGCATCAAACGAAAGACACTCGACTGCCAAATCGTTGTCCGCAAGGGCAAGCGTTTCGTCATCAACAAGAAGAACCCGAGACTGAAGCAGCGGCAGGGTTGATGATTCCCCGCTCATCCCTCTCGAACAGACCTCCAACACCACGCACCAACCAACAAGCAATCGGCACTGAACTCAAGTAGACGCCTCGACGGAGCACACAAACTATGCCACGTATCGCCGGAATCGACATCCCCGAGAAGAAGAAGATCCTCTTCTCACTGCAGTACATCCACGGAGTCGGACCCAAGATCGCTGCCGCCATTCTCACGAAGTCCGGCATCGACCCCGACCGTCGCACGAACACGCTTGGCGATCAGGAACTCGCGGCGATCTCGAAGGTGATCGACGAGCACTACGTCGTGGAGGGCGCGCTTCGCCGTCAAGTGTCGCAGGACATCCAGCGACTGAAGGACATTCATGCGTACCGCGGTGAACGCCATCGCCGCTCGCTGCCCGCGCGCGGTCAGCGCACTCGAACCAATGCCCGCACGCGCAAGGGCAAGAAGAAGACCGTTGCAGGCAAGAAGGGCGTGAACGGCTGATCCCAAGCGCCCCGAAAGCGGGGCGGGCACCCCCCAGTCACCCAACAGGCACAACACCATGTCGAAGAAGCCAAAGATCCGAAAGAACATCATCAAGGGCATCGTGCACGTCAACGCGACGTTCAACAACACGATTGTCACCATCACCGACACGAACGGCGAGACCATTTGTTGGGACTCGGCGGGAAGCGTCGGGTTCAAGGGCGCCCGCAAGAGCACGCCGTTCGCCGCCAGCCGCGCCAGCGAGCGCGCAGCTGGCAAGGCGCGCCGCGTGGGCATGCGCGAGGTCGAGGTCCGCGTTCGCGGAGCTGGTCCTGGGCGCGAATCAGCCGTCACGGCACTGCAGGCGAATGGCCTGAAGGTGCTCAGCATCGAGGATCAGACACCGCTGCCCTTCAATGGTTGCCGTTCACCGAAGAAGCGCCGCGTCTAACATTCGCATTTCTGCCTCGCCCACAGCAGGGCCACGGTGCCGATTCGGCAGGGCACCGCGGATCCGATCAGGGCAAGGCTTCCCACCTGTTTGGAACACTGCCGACGCAAGGAGACCTGAACATGCACATTCGTTGGAGAGGACTTGAGATTCCCGGTCGCGTTCTCGTGGACAAGGCCAGCCTGACGCCGACCTTTGGTCGCTTCTCGGCGGAACCGTTCGAGCGCGGCTACGGCACAACCATCGGCAACAGCCTGCGCCGCATCCTGCTTTCGAGCGTGGAGGGTGCTGCCGTGACCAGACTGCAGATCAGCGGCGTGACGCACGAGTTCACATCGATCCCCGGGGTGAAGCAGGATGTCACAGACATCCTCCTGAACATCAAGGGTCTTGTCGTGGAGATGGACGGCGATGAGCCGAAGACCGTTCGCATCAACGTCACCGGACCCGGCGAGGTGACGGGCGCGTCGATCGAGTCCGACGCCTCGGTGCGCATCCTGAATCGGGATCATGTGATCTGTGAAGTCACCGACAAGGTGCGCTTTGAGGCGACCCTGACCGTCGCGCGTGGGCGTGGATACATGCCTGCCAGCGAGCAACTTGGCAACAACGAGGAGCAGGTCATCGGCGATATCCCTGTCGATGCGATCTTCACGCCAGTGCAGCGTGTGCGATACCGCGTCGAGGACACGCGCGTCGGACAGCGCATCAACTACGAGCGTCTGGTGCTGGACATCTGGACCAATGGAACGGTGTCGCCGGAGATGGCGCTCGTGGAAGCCGGCAAGATCCTCCGCAAGCATGTCAATCCCTTCGTGCAATTCGATGCGGCTGGGCAGGACACGGTGGAGGAGGGCATCGGCGCCGAAGTGGCGGTTGAGGAAGATCATGCGCGCAAGTTGCTGATGACCCTTGAGGACCTTGGACTCGGCGTCCGCGCGACCAACTGCCTGCATACCGCGGGCGTCACCACGGTTGGACAGTTGATCCTCAAGACGGAAAGCGAACTGATGGAACTGCGGTCGTTCGGCAGAACGTCGCTGAGCGAGATCGAGTCGCGGTTGCGCGACATCGGGCTTTCCCTCGGCATGCCGGCGCAGTCGATCTGACAAAGACCATCGAAGGACCCCACGGACTTCATCCGACGCAAGGAGTTTGAACCATGAGACATCGTGTAGCAGGACGACAGCTCTGTTTGCAGAGCGACCATCGCAAGGCCATGCTGCGGAACTTGGCGGCAGGGCTGTTTGAGCATGGGCAGATCACCACCACCACGGCCAAGGCCAAGGCGGTGCAGCCCTATGTGGAACGCCTGATCACCATCGCACGCAAGCGCTCGCTCGCGTCGCGGCGGCTCTTGCAGCGCAAGTTGACGGACCGCAATGTGATGGCGTGGATCGCCGACGAGAAGATGCCCGAGAGCCGCAAGACCAGCGAGTTCTGGACGTTGCCTGCGGCGAGCGAGATCGAGTTCAACCGCTATGGTGAACTTCGCAAGGCGCCGCGGCTCGTGCATCACTTGATGACGCGCGTCGCTCCGCTCTTTGCGGACCGTGCAGGCGGCTACACGCGCATCATCAAGACGGATCGTCGTCGACTCGGTGACGCGACCGATCTGGTGGTGCTGCAGCTCGTGGGCCGCGAGGGCGGCTCGCAGGTCTCGGGTGGTTCGTCGGGTCGCCGAGCAGCGGCGGATCGTCGGACTGCTTACGCCGCGAAGCTCCGCAAGGAGGCGGCGGGCAAGGCTGACAAGTCTGAGAAGACTGAGAAGCCCGCAGATCCGCCGAGCGAGTCACCGAGCTGATTCGACAATGGACGCAGCTGTCGGTGTGCGAGTCGGCGCGGCGATGGCACCGCTCAATTCAGAATTGGCGCAGGAAACGCGCGTCGTTTTCGAAGAGCCAGCGGATATCGCTGATGCCGTAGCGGCGCATGGCGATCCGCTCGACGCCGAGCCCGAACGCGAATCCGCGCCACTGCGTGGGGTCGATGTCGACAGCGGAAAGGACGTTCGGATCGACCATGCCGCAGCCGCCGATCTCCACCCACTGCCACTGCTCTCGAATGCGCATCTTCATGTCCACTTCAGCGGAGGGTTCAGTGAAGGGGAAGAAGCTTGGTCGCATGCGCACTTCGGCGTCTTCGCCGAAGTAGGCATGCGCGAAGTGCAGCACTGCGGCCTTGAGATCGCGCATCGAGAGATCACGATCGACGCAGAGCCCCTCGACCTGATGGAACATTGAGAAGTGCGTGGCATCGTGCGTGTCAGGTCGATAGACACGACCCACGGCGACCACCTTGAGCGGCGGGGGAGTGGATTCCATTGCGCGGATCTGCACCGTCGAAGTTTGTGTGCGAAGGAGCCGCTTCACGCCGCCCTGATCGCCCATATAGAAGTTGTCAGTCGCATCTCGAGCGGGGTGACCTTCTGGAATGTTCAGCGCGGTGAAGTTGTGCCACTCGTCCTCGATCTCCGGACCGTCCGCGACGGCGAATCCCATCTGTCCGAACACGTCAAGGATTTCGTCGATCGTGCGCGAGAGAATGTGCCGACGGCCTTCCCCCATCGGCAGCCCTGGTTCGGTGAGATCGATTCCCGTCACCTCCTCGGCGGGCACCGCCTGCTTGCGGGTTTCCCAGGCGGACTCAAGGGTCGACTTCAGCGCGTTTAGGCGCTTGCCCACCTCGGGCTTCACATCCTTTGGAACGCCCTTCAACTGCTGCATCAGGTCCTTGAGGCGTCCGTTCATGCCCAGCCATGCGGTGCGCCAACGCTCGAGGTCATCAGCGTTCGTCGCGCCTTGCAGTGCCGCGAGTGCCTGCAACTCTGTTTCAGCGATGAGTTCGAGCATGGGAGGTGGACAGGAGCAGCCCTGCCTGAGCGGCGAGTCTAATGCGGTGCTGAGAAATCCGCCCAAAAACGGCATTCGGTCGCATGCGCCTCCAAAACGCAACCTCTGCCAACTCAAGGAGGAGCATGCGACCGAATCACACCGACACCAAGATTTACTGCGCTTACCGAACTGCTCTCACTGAACTGCTCTCACTGAACTGACGCCCCCGGAAAGGCGCCTGATCGCGCCCCCGGCAGCCCCAGAAAGCCAACCCACGGAAACAGACGGCCAACCCACGGAAAATGCCCACGGAAAATGCCCCCGAGAAATGGGATCAAGCAAGACCCGATCCTCTGACAAAGGAGATAGTGTCAAACGGCGATTTCATTGACAGGAATCTCAATATTTTTTCCAGACCGACCTTCCGCATCCGATCGTCTCGCGCAATAATTCACTTGC
>VGXN01000014.1 GCA_016873335.1 Phycisphaerae bacterium
CACACAAGACCAGCCGCCGAAAGAAGGTCCGCTCCGTGGGCTTCCGTGCCCGCATGAAGACCCGCGCAGGTCGCAAGATCGTGAACCGCAAGCGCCGCGTCGGCCGTCGCATCAATCCGCGCTGAACGATGGCACCTCCGCTTCGGGGGATTGTTCTCATCGGCATGCGGGGGGCGGGCAAGACGACCGTCGGTGCGCTGCTCGCGGGAGAGTTGGGGTGGACATTTGATGATCTCGATGACCATGCGCTGCGGCGATCAGGACTGAAGTCTGTTGGCGAAGTCTTCGCACAGCGCGGTGAGTCTGCCTGGCGCACGCTTGAGTCGGAGGCGATCCGCGATCTCCTTGCAGGGATCACGGCACGCGGCGCTGCGGGCTCGGTGGTGGCAGTCGGCGGTGGTGCGCCGAGCGATCCTCGCAGCAGCGCGGCACTGCAGCAGGCGCGTTCGGTCGGTTGGCGGATCGTGTGGCTGCGGACTTCTCTGCCGAGACTGGTGGAACGCCTTTCCGCGCAGGACGGTGATCGACCTCGGCTCAGTTCCGCGCCACTCGAGCAGGAACTCGCGATGCTCGATGCGGCGCGCCGCAGCAGTTACGAGTCGCTCGCCGACCTGACTGTGGATGGAGATGGACCGCCCGCTCAAGTATCCGCTGCACTTGCATCGGCCTTGTCCTGAGCATCCGACGCGAGACGTTCCAGAAAGATCCGCACTTCAAGTTCCTCGCCCTCGGCGAGCCCCAGTGCCCGCAGCGCCGCGAGTGCCGCCGCCTGTTCCGCAGCCTTCTTGGTCAGCCCCCACTGCGGCTCGAACGCGCGCCCGCCAATCTCCGCGCGAACCGCGAAGTTTTTGGAGTGATCAGGTCCCTGCTGATCGACCACGCAATACACAGGAACGCTCGCATTCATCGCTTGCGCGACCTGCTGCAGGACACTCTTGAAGTTCATCTGATGGCCCGTTTGGTATGCAGCCTCGACATGCGGTTCCACGGTGCGCAAGACAAACGCTCGCGCCGCATCAATCCCCGCATCGAGATAGAGCGCGGCGATGAGCGCCTCGAAGCAGCTGCCGGCGATCGAGGCGGGAAGTGCGCCTTCGGCAAATCCCTTCCCAACGATGATGAGCGGCGACAGCCCGAGGTGTGCGGAGTACTCCGCGCACTTTCCCCTGCTCACGAGATACGACTTGATCTTCGTGAGTGTCCCCTCATCCGCATCGGGATACCGAGTGAAGAGATGTTCACAGACGACGAAGGCGAGAATGCTGTCGCCGAACATCTCGAGGCGTTCATTGCTTTCGGTACGCACCGAAGCGGTCGACGCATGCGTCAACGCACAGGCGATCAGCCCGGGATCAGAGAAACGATGCCCCAGAATCCTCTCAATGTGCGACTGGACTTCCGGACCGATCGGCATCAGGCTCTCCGCGCAGCCGAACGACCGCCCCGCGCGTCACCGTTCCGGGCCGAAGTATCCGCTCGCAAGATGCTTCGTGAGACGCGACGCATCGAGCGGCGAAGAGAACGAACGGAACGTCAACGCCATGCGTTGCGGACCGGCATCTTCATGGTCATCCAGCACACGAACCACACGACCCGTCGATCGGATCGACTGCAGCATGCCTGGCAGGTGGAGTTCCACTTCGATGGGGGTGCCTTCTTCGAGCGGCTCATCCAGCTCGAAGCGCAAGCCATTCACCGACACGTCGTAGGCGTGCCCTTCGAACGCACTCTGCGGCCGATCGGGCTTGTCCACGGAAACAACAACGCGGCTGTAGCCCACCTGCGGCGAGAAACGATCGGCGACTCGTCGATCGACTGCACTTTGGGGGATCATGACCATGGTTATCGTCCAATTGGGGACAAAGCCTGAACAAATGTGGCTCTAGAGAACGCCACATCACAATCTGCATTTCATTTACGAAGATGCAAGTCAGAGTGTTCTTTTGTTAGCCTGATCGAGTGAAGAATTCCGATCTTGTGAGCGAAGGCGAGGTGAGCGCCGCAAGACAAGCCTTTGCTGGAAGGACGGTTGCGGTCATTGGTTATGGCAACCAAGGACGCGCCCATGCGCTAAATCTGCGGGATTCTGGGGTTTCTGTGTGCGTTGGCGCCACTGCCGAGTCTCGCGGCTTCGCCCGCGCCGAGGAGGACGGCTTTTCCCCCAGGAATGCTGCAAACGCGGTCGCCGCGGCGGACCTGGTGGTCACGGCACTCCCCGACACCCTGCACGCAAGGCTGGTCCCCCCCCTCCTCGAGTCGATGCCTCCCAGCGCGGTCATCGGGTTCCTCCACGGGTTTTCGGTGCGTTTTCAGTTGGTGACGCTGCCCAAATCACGCGGTGCTGTGCTGCTCGCGCCCAAGGGTCCTGGCACGGCGCTTCGTCAGCGCTACCTCGATGGGATGGGGATTCCAGCCCTGCTCGCCACGACAGATTCCACGAACGCAGCCGCTGCCGAACTCCTCGGACTCGGTTGGGCTGACGCCATCGGGTGCACGCGAGCCGGAGTCGTGCGAACGACCTTCGCAGCCGAGGCCGAGACCGATCTCTTCGGCGAGCAATCGGTGCTCTGCGGCGGTCTGATGGGACTGATTCGTGCCGCATACGAGACGCTCGTGGAGGCTGGCTATCCCCCGCTTGTCGCGTACATGGAGTGCGCGCACGAGGTGAAGCAGATCGCGGATCTCGTGTGTGACCGAGGAATCGATGGCATGCTTGGCGCAATCTCGCCCACCGCGCGCTTCGGCGCAGTGGACGCAGCGCCGCGCATCGTGGATGACGCGCTTCGTGAACGGCTGAAGGCGATGCTTGGATCGGTGCAAGATGGATCGTTCGCAAAGCGACTCGCTTCTGAGACGGCTTCGGGCTGGCCAAAGACTTCCGAAGTGCGCCGCGAGCTGCACGCGAGTGGCATCGAGTCCGCAGGGCGCGAGGTGCGCGCGCTGCTGCCGTGGCTGCGCACGCCACAGGGGAGTTCACACTGACACTGCTGCAAGCCATTCTGCTCGGCATCGTGGAAGGCATCACCGAGTATCTGCCCGTCAGTTCCACAGGGCATCTCATTCTGCTTTCGCGCGCGCTCGGATTGGCCGAAACGGAAGCGAGCCGCAGCGCCATCGATCAATTCAACATCGTGGTGCAGGGCGCAGCGGTGCTCGCGGTACTGGGTCTCTACAGAAATGATGTGCTGCGAATGCTTCGAGCCACTCTCGGCAGGATCGGTGGCGTCGATCGGCTGCCCCTTGTGTCGATGGAGGCGGACCGTCGCCTCGCCCGCAATCTGCTGCTCTCGTTCCTCCCGGCGGCAGTGATCGGCACGCTCTTCGATGAGCGAATCGAACAGCTGCTCTTTGGAAGTGTGCCGGTGATGTATGCGCTTGCAGTGGGCGGCGTGGCGATGCTGCTCATCGCGCCCGTGGTGCGCCGACGCGCTACGGAGTCAGCGGCCAATGCAGATACCCGGCCGACAGGCGCCTCCATCTCAGCGCTCGCGGCGGTGGCAATCGGCTTCGTGCAGTGCGTCGCCATGGTGCCGGGCACCTCGCGGTCGATGGTCACCATCGTTGCGGCGCTCGCCTGCGGCATGCATCCGCGGGAGGCAGCGCGGTATTCGTTCCTGCTGGCACTGCCGACGCTCGGCGGTGCATGCGTGTACAAGGGTTCGAAGATGCTGAGTGCAGGCGGATCGGTGGAAATGCTCGGTGGTTGGATGCCGATCGGGGTTGGGCTTGTCGCCGCATTCATCAGTGCCACCCTGAGCATTCGCTGGCTCGTGGGCTTCCTCGGGCGCGGTGGGTTCGCGTTGTTTGGCTGGTGGCGGATCGCGCTTGCCGCTCTGGTCGGCATGGCGCTGCTGCAAGGGTGGATTCCAAGATGATGCGCCTTGGCGAGTGAGGTCTCGCACAAGCCGTTCGTCGGAACTGCGTAGTATTCCCAAACCTGTGGCAGCCTTTCTTCAACTTCTTCTCGGTCTTCGCAGCCTCGCGATCCGCGTCGTGATCTTTGTCGTGCTCGCGGGCGTTTTCGCGTGGATGATCGGGGGGTCAATCTTCCCTGGCTCTCAAGTCGTGAACCTCCCGAGTTTTCAGTGGCGACAGCAGGCGTGGAATCTGCAGGTCACAGGCAACGGCAATCGTGCGGCGCCCGTGCGTTGGCGGCTCCTGCGCGTCGATGCGCGTGGTGATGTCGTGGAGCAGACGCTCGGCATCGAAGGCATCTGGCGTGAGGTGCACGGACCGGTGGTGCACGCGGGCGGCATGTTGATCGCCGCGCACGCCGAGCGGGATGGCACAAGCGGTTGGTGGATCGGTTCGATGACCAACGACGGCACGGTCAGCGCGCGCGCGGCAGCGAGCGAGCAAGAGGCACGCATGGTGCTGCGCGGCGCCGATGGAGTGAACCAACCTGCTGCGGAACTCCCGCAGGGCCTCCCGGCGGGTGTGCCGCCCGCGGCACCGACTTCAGCGTCTGGTCTGTGAGTAATGCTGAGCCCGACTGTTCGCGCCGCACACCATGCGGACGGACGCGACGACCTACTCCGCGAGCTCCTGATCGAGCCGCGCTTCGTCCCACACTTCCACGCCGAGTTCGCGCGCCTTGTCGAGCTTCGATCCCGCCTCGCTGCCCGCGATCACCACATCCGTCTTGCGCGAAACACTTCCCGTCACCTTTGCGCCGCGCGCCTCAAGCATTTCGGTGAGCGCTCGCCGATCATGACCGACGAGCGTTCCCGTGAGAACGATCGTCTTGCCTCGCAGCGATGAGGCATTTCCGCCGCGATCATTTCCTGCCGTTGACGCAGAAAAATCTCGGCTTGTGAGATCCACGCCAACAGCCGCGAGATCCGCGAACATACCGCGCAACAGAGGCGAATTGAGGTTCTGCACGAAGATCTCTGCGGTGCGCTCACCGATATCGGGGAGTGCCTCCAGTTCCGCCGCGCTTGCCGCCTGCAGCGCCGCAAGATCGGGATACGCGCGTGCGAGCGTCTTGGCGGCTGTGACTCCAAGCAGTCGAATGCCCATCGATCCAAGCAGTCGCGCGAGCCCGCGCCCCTTCGCCTCCTCCGCCATCGCCACGATCGACTGCGCCGTCCTGTCGCCCACCTTTCGCTGCGACGTCTTACCGCTCGCCAACTGCGCCTCCGAGGTGAGCGCCGCAACGGCGGATGCATCGAGGCGGAACAGATCCGCGAACCCGCGCACGATTCCCGCGTCGATCAGCTGGTCGATGAGGCGTTCACCAAGACCGTCGATTGCCATCTGATCGCGCCCGACGAACCACTTCACCCGCTCACGGAACTGCGCGGGGCACGCAGGATTCACGCAGAAGACCTTTGGTCCTTCGCGCTCAAGCACGCTGCCACAGGAGGGACAGTGCATGGGCGCTTCGATCGGCTGCTCGCTGCCCGTTCGCGCGGACACGACGGGCGCGATGACCTGCGGGATCACTTCGCCCGCCTTCTCCACCTCCACGAGATCGCCGATGCGAATGTCCTTGCGCATGATTTCTTCGATGTTGTGGAGCGTCGCGTGCCGCACCGTCGACCCGGCGATCCACACCGGTTCCATCGCCGCGCGCGGGGTGATGGTGCCGCCCTTGCCGACCTGCCAGTCCACACGAACAAGTCGCGTGGTGGCGCGCTCCGCCTGATACTTGAACGCGATGATCCAGCGCGGACTTCTCTCCGTCGATCCGAGCGCATCCTGATCGGCGAAGGAATCCACGCGCACCACCATGCCATCGACCGCATACGGCAGCGTTTCGCGGCGGCGTTCAAATGAAGCGATCGCCTCTTCCGCATCCGTCACGCCTGCGCACGCGCGGCTCTCGCGGTTGGTCGGGATACCCCACGCACGGAGTGCGGCGATGAACGCGCTGAAACTGGTGAACGCCTCACCGCCCCGCTGCTCACCGCGCCCGTGCGCGACGAACGAGAGCCGCCGCGCGGCCGTGACGGCAGGATCGAGGCTCTTCAGCGTGCCCGCCGCCGCGTTGCGCGCGTTTGCCAGTTCCGGTTCATTCCGTGCGCTGCGCTCCGCATTGATCCGCTGAAACTCCGCGAGCGGCATGTAGATCTCGCCGCGGACTTCGAGCACATCGGGCAGCGCGGCGGAACCCCGAGCGGCGCTTCGCAGGCGCAGCGGCACCGCACGCACTGCGCGGATGTTGCTTGTGACATCATCGCCCACGGCGCCGTCGCCACGCGTGGCAGCCTGCACGAGCACACCCTTCTCGTAGCGCAGACTGATCGCAACCCCGTCCACCTTTGGATCTGCAACGAGCGACGAGGACCGCCCGAGCGACTTCTCACACCGCGCAGCCCACGCCCGCAGTCCATCGAGGTCGTAGGTATTGTCGATGGATTGCATCGGGCGGGCATGCCGCACCGAGGTGAAACCATCGATCGCCGCACCACCGACCCGCCGCGTCGGGCTGGTCGCATCGGCAAGTTCGGGATGCGCCGCCTCGAGATCTGCCAGCCGCTGCAGCAGGCGGTCGTACTCGCTGTCCGCCATGAACGGCTCGGCATCGCAGTAGTACGCGGTGTTTGCGCGCTCCAGCAGATCGCGCAGATGCACGACCTCCTCGTGCGGCGTTTTCCAGGAGTTGGAGGAAGCGGCGGACATCCCCGCGCGGTTCAGTCGGCGTTCTGCCGGCGCGCGCGCATCATCGACTTCGGCGCGCAGTGGAAAGTGGCATCGCAGCGACCCACGCGTTTCTCGGGGCGGACCGTGCGTCCGCGCACCGTCGGGACCTGCTGGACGATCTCAAGACGGATGTCCACATTGAACTCGCCACCCGCCGCGAGTTTGGCAGCGACATCCTCCTCGCAGGTGACGTGGTAGACCGCGGGACCGATGCAAGGACGAAGAAATCGGTACGTGAGTTTCTTGCACACAACGATGTAGTCGCCCCCGCAGCGGGAAAACAGATACATGCCGCCCGCGACTTCGCTGTTGGCCAGCAGCGCAGCGCCCGCCATCGCGTTGTACCAGTTGCGGTTGATGCGGCGAAACGGCAAGATCGCCACGAAGCGGTCCTTGCCGATGTCCTTCATCGTGATGCCGGAGCGGAACGCGTAGGGCAGCCAGATGAGCGAGCAGACGCGGTGCCAAAAGTTGTTGCGCGTCGAGAGCCTCGAAATGAACGCCTCCACCTTATCGGCGAAGGACAGGGGCACGGGCTCTGTGTTCAGCGTGGTCATTTCAACCTCTGGCGGGCAGCGTGGAATCTGAAATCATAGCATCGGCAACCAATGGAGCCTCACCCGAGAATCGCCGTGTGTTCCTGGAGTTTGCGCCCGGAATCGCCCCGCGCGCTCCTGGACCGCCTGCATGCGCTCGGAGTGAAGCGCGTTCAACTCTCGCTCGTGCCCTGCGCCATCGATCCGCTGTGGCAGGATGGCATTGCAGCACTGCGGAGCGAGGGGATCGAGGTCGTCAGCGGCATGCTGGCGATGGCCGGCGAGGACTACACGACCCTGCAGTCCATCGCCGCAACGGGTGGCGTTCGCAGCGATGCGCACTGGTGTGCGAATCTCGACCGCGCCTTGCATGTGGCGGCGCTGGCGCAGCGCCACGGAATCTCACTCGTGACATTCCATGGTGGGTTCCTGCCGCATGACGCGGCGGATCCTCTGCGGCGCACGATGCTCGAGCGGATCGGGCTGATTGCGGACGCGTTCGCGCGCCACGGCGTCGCTTGCGCACTTGAGACCGGGCAGGAGAACGCATCCACGCTGATCGCTGCGCTCGAAGCGCTCGCACCGCATGATGTGGGCGTCAACTTCGACCCCGCGAACATGGTGCTCTACGGCATGGGCGATCCGCTCGAGTCTGCCAAGGCGCTCGCCCCGTGGATCCGCCAAGTGCACATCAAGGACGCACAGCCCACGGAGCACGCTGGCACTTGGGGGCGCGATGTCCCCGTAGGCGAGGGGGTCGTTCCGTGGGCGGATTTCCTGCGTGTCGTTGCGCCGCTGCGCTGGCGTGGGCAGCCTGTGCACTTGGCGATTGAACGCGAGTCGGGACGCTGCCGCGACGCGGACATCGCGAAGGCGCTGTCGATGTTGGAGGCGGCGCGTTCTACACTGGAGCGGTCCGATGCCGACCTACCTCTACTGCGTCGTGAATCCTGATGGAAGCGACGGCGAGGCGTTTGAGGTCTTTCAGCCGATGTCCGAGGCGCCGCTGACCAATCACCCAGAGGATGGTCGACCCGTTCGCCGCGTCCCCGTCGCAAGCCAGATGCAGTTCGGCAGCGATGCGTCGCGACTGTCCAACAAGAATCTGGACCGTCTCGGCTTCACCAAGTACGAGCGGGCGGGCGATGGCGTGTGGGAGAAAAAGGCGGGCAAGGGTCCTCCGAGCATTCACCGTGATGACTGAGCGCCCCGGATTTGCTGCTTCCGTCGGCTGGGGACTTTTCTGCTCCGCCAGTTGGACCTGGTGCATCGGCATGTTCCTGCCCTTTGTGATGCTGGAGCGGTATGGATGGACCGGCTTCTGGATTTTCTTCGTGCCGAACATCGTGGGGTGCGCCGGCTTCGGCCTGCTGCAGTCAACCGAGCGCGTGCGCGCACTGCGCGAACGGCTGCTGCCGCTGTGCGGTTGGTTCTCGCTGGTGACGATCGCGTATCAGGCGTTCTTCGCGGGCTGGATGCTGCCGTCCATCGGCGGGTTCGCCGTTGTCGTTGCTGGGCTGTTGTGTGCACGGCTCTTTCGTGAACGGGCGTGGCTTTGGATCGCCGCGGTGGTTGCGATCACAACGGCATGTGCGGTCGCGGCGCATCTGCGTGGCGGTGCGCTGCCGCCGATGCAGGCGAAGGGCTCGCTGCCCACGGGCGATGTGATCGCACTCGCTCCCGCCGTCGCGCTCGGCTTCCTCGCGTGCCCGTTTCTCGATCTGACGTTCCACCGCGCGCGTCTGCGCAGTGGCTCGCGCCTGTCGTTCGCCGTGTTTGGTGTGGCATTCGCCTTCACGCTGCTGGGCATCGCGCTGTGGTGGTCGGATGCGCTGCGCGGACCAGTGCGTGACGGCGCACTCTTGGCACTGTGGTCCGTTCAATTGACGTTCACCATCGGTGCCCATGCACGCGAAGGCAGCGCGCCCACCGTCGATGGACTGGCCCGTCCCGCGCAGTTCACGGCTCATGCCGCGGGTTGGGCTGCGCTGAGCGGTCTTGCCCTGGGTTGGGCGGTTCGGCTCGCACCCGAAGGCATCCCAAACGCAGGGGAATGGACCTACCTGACATTGCTCGGGTTCTACGGACTTGTCTTCCCCTTCGCCCTGCTGCTGCGCGGGCGCATCCCAACGGTGGTATTGACTGCGTTCATCATGGTCGCCGCCCCTTTCTATGCACAGGCGTTCATCGGCGGTCGCACGGGGTTCCTTTGGGGGCCGATTGTTGCACTTGCTGTCCTGTGGATGGCAACGAGGGACAAGTATGGGACGAAAGGTCTTCCAGCGACATGACCGACTTGAGCCTCGAACCGATTCGCACCTCCGATTGGAACGCGGCCGCGGCGCGCCATTTGCTGCGGCGTGCAGGCTTCGGCGGTCCACCCGAGCAGGTCCAGGCGCTTGCAGCCATGAAGCCGGCCAGTGCGGTGGAACTGTTGCTCGACTACGAGCGCACGCCGACTGTGGAGATTCCCGACTCGACCTTTGACAAGGACATCCGTCGTCCGCCGACTGCCGAGGAGCGGGAAGTGATCCAACGCGCGCGCCGCGGTCAGGATGAGGCCCTTCAACAGCAGTTGCAGCAGATGCGAAACGAGAGGGACCGCGAGGACCGCGAACAACTTCGCGAGATCCAACAGTGGTGGCTGCAGCGCATGATCGAGACGGGACGCCCGATGCAGGAGCGCATGACGCTCTTCTGGCATGGACATTTCGCCACGGGATATCGCGGCGTCGAGAACAGTTACCACATGTTCCTGCAGAACCAGATGCTGCGGCAGCATGCGACAGGCAACTTCGCGGACTTGGTGATGCGCATCTTGCGTGATCCTGCGATGCTCAAGTACCTCGACAATGATGAGAGCCGCAAAGGGCGGCCGAACGAGAATCTCGCACGCGAACTGATGGAACTGTTCGTACTCGGCGAGGGCAATGGCTACACCGAGGATGACATCAAAGAAGGCGCGCGCGCGCTGACTGGCTACACCTTCGATGACGACACCTTCGCGTTTGAGACGAACCGTCACGATGATGGACCGAAGACGATTTTCGGCAGCACTGGAAACTGGAATGGCGATGACTTCGCGCGCATCATTCTCTCGCGCAAGGAGCCATCGCTCTACATCTGCGCCAAGCTGTACCGCGCGCTGGTGAACGATGCGCCGAGCATGCCAGGCCGCAACGAAATGCGCGTGGTGGATGCGCTGGCGAAGAAGATGCGCGAGGGACAGTACGACCTCAAGCCGGTCCTGCGGACATTGCTGCTGAGCAGGCATTTCTACGACCCTGCCAATCGCGCGAGCATGATCAAGTCGCCCGTGCAACTGGTTGTTGGTGCCACCCGCGAACTCGGCGTACCCGTGCGCAACATGAGCACCGTGAACGCTGCCACAGACCTCATGGGGCAGAGCCTGTTCATGCCGCCGAGCGTGAAGGGCTGGGACGGCGGTCAACTCTGGATCAACACCTCCACGCTCTTTGTTCGGCAGAACCTGCTCGTGTATCTGATCACGGGCGCGGGTCCGGAGGGTGGCGCTGATCTTGGATCGTGGGATCCCGCACCGATCCGCGCCGCGCTCGATTCCGCGACGGCGGGCGACGCATCACGCGACGCGGACGCGCTGCTCGATCTGGTGCTCGCCTGTGATGCGACGCCCGAACGCCGAAAACAGTTCCGCAGCGCCATGGAGGCGCTCGGTGGTCCGCTCGAGGGGCGTCGCCTCGTGCGCGCACTCTGTCTTGTCACCGCACTGCCCGAGTATCAGCTCTGTTGAGTTCACGCAGAAGCCGCACCATCAGGAGTCGCCGTATGGAACACACCCCCTTCTCGCGCCGCATCTTCCTGCAGCAGGGCGTCACGCTCGCCTCGCTCACATCGACGCTGCCGTGGTTCATCCAGCAGTCCGCGATGGCAATGCTCTCGCCAGATCCGCGTCTGTCCAGCCGTCCGGGTGAGCCTGAGGATCGCATACTGGTTGTCGTGCAACTCAGCGGCGGGAACGATGGACTGAACACTGTGGTGCCGTATGGCTCGGATGCGTACCACCGCGCTCGCCCCTCGCTGGCGATCGGCACACCGACCACGAAGGACGGGGCACTGCAGTTGGACGACACGCAAGGCATTGGTCTGCATCCGCGACTTGAGGGCTTCCGCGATCTGCTCGACAGCGGCTGCCTTGCCGTGGTGCAAGGCGTTGGCTACCCCAACCCGAACCGGTCGCACTTCGCCTCCATGGATATCTGGCACACGGGCAAGCCAGGCGGACGCGACCACGGTTGGATCGGCCGCTACATCGACTGCTCATGCAGCGGGTCACCCGCCGCCGATGCCGAAGTGGCGATCGGTCGCAGTGCGCCGCTTGCAATGATGGGGGCGAAGGCCAATCCCGTGTCATTCGAGAATGCTCGCCTCTATCAGTGGAGCGGCAAGGAACTACCCGGAGGCTTGACGGCCAGCTACGACGCCGCAAACCGCGCCGGCGTGCTCGATGGCATCGACCCAGGTTCGCAGGCTGCGTTCCTGATGCGCACCGCTCTGGATGCGCAACTGTCAAGCGACCGTGTGCGCGCAGCGATCGCCAAGTCGCCGCTGGTGAACTACCCAGGGACGAAGCTCGCCGGGCAGATGCAGTCGATCGGCGCGATGATCCGAGACGGCATGAAGACCCGCGTGTACTACGCGTCGATCAACGGCTTCGATACGCATGGCGGACAAGCCGGCACGCACGGCAACCTGATGCGCGAAGTGGGCGAGGCACTGCGCACGTTCCAGAATGACCTGAAGGCGCAGGGCAATCAGGATCGTGTGATCACGATGGTGTTCAGCGAGTTCGGCAGAAGGGTTGCCCAGAACGCGTCCGGCGGAACGGATCACGGCACGGCGGCGCCGATGTTCCTCATCGGCACGCAGGTGCAGGCGGGCGTTCACGGGACACATCCGTCGCTGACCAATCTCGATGACGGCGACCTGCGATTCACCACGGACTTCCGCAGCGTGTACGCGACACTGATGGACCGTTGGCTGAGTGCGCCCGGAAAGGGCTGTGCCGCCAAGGTGCTTGGCGGTCGCTACGACACGCTGAAGATTCTGCGAACCTGATCCGCAGGCGTCAGTCACTGCCGTCGAAACCACGCTGCAGTTCATCGAGATCGAACGGAATCTCCTGGCCGTCCGCACCGATGATGCGGATGTCGATGCCACTCGGCAGCGCGTCGATGAACTGCTGTCCGTAGGACTTGCGCACGATCCGCGGATCGAGCACCACCACCCGCCCGGTATCGGTCGCAGAGCGGATGAGCCGACCGAACCCCTGCCGAAACCGAAGGATCGCGCGCGGCAGCGAATCCTCGGCAAATGCGTTTCCGCCGCGTGCACGGATCGCCTCGCAGCGCGCCTGCACGAGCGGCGCATCGGGGACCTCGAAGGGCAGCCGCGTGATGATGACATTGCGAAGCGCATCGCCGCGCACATCGATCCCCTGCCAGAAACTTGCCACGCCGAAGAGCACGCTGCGGTTGCTCTCCCGGAAGCGTTTGAGCACAAGCGCATTTGGCACGCCAGCGCCCTGTGCGTGCACTGGAAAGCCGTTCATCGTCATCCATGGCTCCGTGCGCTGGACCAGTTCCTGCAGCGCGCGGAAACTGGTGCACAGGACAAACGCGCCGCCACCTGTCTCGGCGACATGCCATTCGATGCGTGCCGCGAGCGCCGCAAGATGTGACTCCTCGCGGGGATCGGGCAACTCCGATTCGATGTACAGGCGTACTTGCCGCGCGTAGTCGAAGGGGCTCCCGAGCGTGAGTACTTCAGGGTCCTGCATCCCAAGCGCGCGGGCCGATGCGCTGCAATCGCCGCGAACGGTCGCGAGCGTGCCTGAAGTCAGCACCACGGAAACGTCCTGCCCGAAGAGGTGCTCCCCAAGCACGGGAGCGACATCCACGACCGCCGCAGTGAGCGTGATGTCGGGGCGGGCAGCCGAACGTCCGCGGCGCTTCGCCGCTGTCGACATCCAATAGACGCAGCCGCGAAGCGACTGCGACACCAAGGCGGCACATGCGGCGGCCATGGATGTCGCGCGCTGTGCAAGGCCGCTGATCTCCTGCGCTGCGGAATCGTCGCCCGCGCGCTCGCGCACCAACTGCAGGGTTGCGGCGAGTTCCTGCAGCGGCACGGTCAACCGATCCTCGATGGCGTGTGGCGTTCGGATACGGCACTCACCCTCGCCTGGCTGGCTGCCCCGCCACTGCCACCATGCACTGAAGAACGCCTGGGCCGCAGTGCGCACCACTTCGACATGCCGCACGGCTGATCGCAGCAGTTCGTCACCGCCATCCCGGAGCGTCATCTGTCCAAGAACGCCGCGTGCGACCGTTGGGTTCCATAACGTTCGCAGCAGTGCTGCGATCGCGGTCTCGGCAAGGGATCCACCAAAGTGGTCTGCGGCAATCTCCTCGATCGCGTGCGCCTCATCGAGGATGACATGCTGATACGGCGGCAGGAATCCGCGCCCGCTGCCCGCGCGAAGTGCGAGATCGCTGAAAAAGAGCGCATGATTGCAGACGAGCAGATCGCCACCCTCCATGCGGCGACGGGCGCGCTGATAGAAGCACTCCTCGTAGGTCGGGCAGCGACGCCCCATGCAATTCCCCGCGTCAGACTGCACCTGTTCCCAGACGCCGTGCGGGGGCAGGACTGGGAGCGACGCGGTGCTGCCATCCACAGTGTCTTGCGCCCACGACTCCACCGCCGCAAGCGCATGACGATCATCCTCCACCGGCAGCAGGCGTTCCTGACGCTGGACCGCCATGCGAAGCCGCCGCAGCGACACATAATTGCTCCGCCCCTTCACAAGCACCGTCGAAAACTCCTCGGGCAGCACCGCCTGCAGCAGCGGAATGTCCTTGTCCACGAGTTGCTCCTGGAGCGCGATGGTGTTCGTGCAGATGAGAACACGCTCGCGCTGCTTCACGACGCGCGCAATGGCAGGAACGAGATAGGCGAAGCTCTTTCCGACTCCCGTTCCTGCCTCGACCATCAGACGCCCTTTGCGCTCGAGGCAGCGCTCGATTGCAGCCGCCATCTCGATCTGCTGCGGTCGCTGCTCAAAACCTCCAAGGCGCCGTGCGAGCGGCCCCGTGTCGGAGAGCATCAGTGCTGTCTGCGGATTCAGTCCCACGAAGTCTCCCGCCCCTGCGCTTGCTCCATCAGCCCCACGACGCAAGCAACAGCGTCAAATCCGGGCCACCAACCGTTCCATCCGAATTGAGGTCCGCGTTGCCGCTCGATCCCCACTGCGACAGCAGCACCGCAAGATCGCTGCCATCCACTGCCCCACTGTTGTCAAAGTCCGCAGGCGCGAAGAGGCAGCCCACGCCAACAAGTTGCACATCGTCGACAGCCGCCTCGACAAGCGATCCCGCACCGAGATCCTGCGCCAGGAATCGCACGGCGACTGGGGATCCGATCGGCACGACTCCACTCAGCGGGAGTCGCATTTCACGCCACGCCGTTTGGCTCGACGAGATCGTCGCGATGGTGGTCCACACTCCGCCGCTTCCCAGAACTTGTACGGGCATCTCATCCTGATTCGGACTCGCGCCGAGATTGTTCGAGTACCAGTACCAGAAGCGAAGTTCCATCGCCGCAGTCATCGTGCCAAGCGAAGGAGACTGCAGCGTGGTGGCACCACCGTCCACATCGGCTGCGCCTGCTCCGCCACCCACGACACCTTGCCCCGTGAAAGCACACTGCGTGCCGGGCGCAGGCGAGTGATCATCTTCGGCCTGCGCGCTAGTACCGACCGGATCACCACGCGTCCACACGCCACCTGTCGCGGTATCGCCGGCAATACCAAATGCCCAGCCGGGCGCCGATTCGAAATCCACACTGGTCAGGACGACTTCGGAAGCCGCCACGGACTGGAAAGGCTGCTCCATTCCATTCGATGGCCACACCGCATCGACTGGTGTGCCCACCGCAAGAATGTGCCACGACACGCTCGTTCCACACGGGAACGCCGGCAAGGCCGCCGAAAAGAGATTGTTGCCGAGCGACGACATCACGACAGTGTTCCACGCGCCAGAGCCAACGCGCCAGCGAAGGACCCGCGCGGACACGGATCCAGAAAGCGATGGGCGAATCTTGGCGGTGATGGTCGTGGGCGTTCCAGCAACGATGGTCGTTGGCGCAACCTGCGGCACGATGGCGGCAGCTCGTGTGGTTCGGTCAAGAAACACCAGCGTGGCTGCGAAGTTCTCGCGGGCGCACGGCAAGATTTCGCTCGGTGGCATCACGAAACCGTAGTTGCCTGTGTCGCGCACTTCGGTGGTCCACGCGAGCGCCGCGCGACTTCCATAGACCCAGTCCACAGATCCGCCACTGGCGAGATAGAGCGTGGTGCCCACGGGACCAACGATGTAGTTCAGACCACCGCTCTGGGTGATCGCGCTGCTCATGTCGGACCCGATGGACTGGAACACATCTCCATCCTCGGAGGCATCCGTCGTGTATGCCCACGGCGAGAGCACCAACTGCGAGTAGGAGTGGAAGTCGATGTTGGAGACGATGTTGGGTCGAGCTTCGAAGAACGTGCGCATCGCCTGTGTCTCCGGCTCACTGAATGCATCGGTGCCGCGGTAGGTTTCACTCGCGGGATTGGTGCTCGCACCCGCCCCGCCCCACTGGAAGCCCCAGTTTCGGTTGGGGTCGACGCCGAAAGTGCCGTCACCATTGTCGCGGCGATTCTTGCGCCACAATCGGTTGGCCGTGTCCGCCCACGTGAACACATACCCGTCCACGTTCACAACGGGGATGACCAGCACTTCCGTGCGCGCGAGAATCTGCGCCACGACCGGATCGCTGTCCGCAGTCTCCACGAGCCGATCCGCCATGTACATGCATGTCATGGTCGCGCCCCATTCGCGTGCATGTTGAGTGCCGTTGAGAACCACCGCAGGAGCGGCGGTGCCAACGGGAAGTGCACTGATGCGGATGCCGCGGATGGCTCGCCCTTCGATGGAGGTTCCGACGGTGAACAGGGATGCTCGGTCAGGACGAAGCGCCACGAGCGCCTCCAGACGCGCCTCGATGGCCGCCAAGTTCTTGAAGTCACTGAACCACGCATCGTCGGCGACGCCGCCCTCTTCAGGCGGGCGAGAAAGCCGATCATGCTCTGCCCGCACAAGCGACTCGACATCTTCGATGAACACGCACCACTTCAGGTTCGTTCGTCCGAGCGCCTCGCGCTGCTCGGGGGTGACGAGATAGTCCGCCGATCCACCATGGATGCCATGCGACCACATGTCATCGCTGAGCGACTCCATGGTGCGAACATCGCGAACCGAATCGAGCCACACTCGCACGACCGAGTCCGCGCAGACAGCCGGGGTGGAGAGGCACCCACACAGCAGAACTGCGGCCATGTCGCGCATGCGGCGTTTCTCCATGTGTATAGGCTATGACGGATGCGGCGCGGTTCCACTCAGAGATCCGACTTTCTGCATCTGTTTTTGCGAGTCGCGGCGTGGAGGGTCGGGATCCGCGGACGCTGGATGATCCTCGTGGTTGGTCTCGCTGCGCTGATGGGCGGTTGCAAGGCGACCCCGACTCCGCGCGAGGCGTTCGATGCCGCCCGCCCACCGCAGTCCTGTCCCACCCTTGACGCAACTGGCGCACGGATCACATGGGATGAACTGCTGCTTCGTGTGCGCGCGGCGGATGCGGTCTTCGTGGGAGAGACGCATGATGATGCGGTCGCGCACAAGGCGCAGCATGCGCTGGTCGCCGCATTTCTGGGTGCGCATCCGCGCGGTGCGGTCGGACTGGAGATGCTCGAGCGCGACGATCAGGAGGAAGTCGATGCCTATCTCGCGGGACGAATGGCGCTCGACGAGTTCATCGACACCACGAAGTCGCGCGACTGGGCGGGAAAGGATTCATGGCTGCCTTGGTACCAACCGTCGATAGACGCTGCGCGCATGTGCGGCGGAACGGTCATTGCGGCGAACGCGCCGCGGAAGTATGTATCGCAAGCGTTCCGCGACGGGACCGATGGACTGCTCGCCCTGCCGCCCGAGGAGCGGGCGCTCTTCGATGCCGACGGCGCGATCACGCGCGATGGGGACTGGGATCGCCTGCGCGAACTGATGATCGAGATGCGTGCGGACGCTTCCACGGATGGAGACGCGCACGCCGAGCCACCGACGGATGCGGAGGTCGACGCCGTGCACCGATCGCAGCGCGTGTGGGACCTGACGATGGCAACTTCGCTCGCGCGCGCGTGGAAATCCGGAACCCCGTTCATCCATCTTGTGGGGGCGTTCCATGTGCAGCGGCGTCTGGGCACCGCAGGGATCTTCATGCGGCTCTGCCCCGACGCGCGCGTCTTGGTGGTGCAACTTGATCCTGACGAAACGCTCCCACCCAAATCCGAATGGAACGCAGGCGCCGATGCGACGGTGATGACGAAGGCGTCGGCGGCGGATCAGTAGCCGACGATTTTGTTGAGCGCCTCGCGCGAATCAGCAATCATGAACAGCTTGTCGATCTTCATCATCGACAAGAGATTGCGCAGTTCCTTGTTCGCCCCGTAGAGCACTGGCTTCGCGCCGAGCGCCGCCGCGCCGTTGCGGCAGTTGATGCAGGTGCCGATGCCCATGCTGCTCATGAACTGCACCGCCGAAAGATCAAGCACCATGAACTTCATCGCCTTGCCCGCACCCTTCATGATTGGGTCGAGATCCTGCGCCACGATGGGCGCCTCACGCTGACCGATGTTCGGACCAGCGGGTCGTGCGATGAGCACGGTGCCATCCCAGATGGTTTCGAGCAGTTGGGTCTTCTTGACGGTGGGTTCTTGGCGGGTGGTCATGGCGTGCCTCCGATCAGCGGTGGACCAGAGAGTCTAGCGGATTCGCGACCGGGGGGGGTGCCCTCACTCTCGGATCCCCACCGCGCGCGGATCCGCAAGCGCGAGCAGCGTGGCGCTGCCGAACAGCCCGGGGACATCCCCTGCACTGCGCAGGGTCATCGCGACATCGAGGACCGCAACAGCGCCCTTTCGCATCACGATGCTTGGCAAGTCCGTGCCAATGAGGTGGCTGACCAGTTCACTGAGGGTCGGTTCATGTCCAACGACCGCGAGCGAATCGCCCGTGTGCTCGATGATCGCCTGCTCGACCGCTGCAATGCCACCCGCATGATCCGCCTCCAGCACCTCGCATCGCTGCGCCTTCGGCCACTTCGCCTCGTCGCGGAGGATGCGAGCCGTCTGCCAAGCGCGTTCGAAGCGACTGGCGAGAACGACCGTCGGCGCTTCCCAGGCACGGTCGATGCGCCGAGCAAGACGCGCGAACTCTTCGATGCCCTGCTTCGTCAGCGGTCGCTGCGAGTCATCTGGAAAGTGCGCGTCGGACCGTTCCTCGGCGCGCGCGTGACGGACAACGAAAAGCCGCATCCTGAGTACGGTACCGTCTGCACGCATGGCAGCCACGGCAATCGTGAACGCGCGACTTGTCACGATGCATGCGCCGGGCGGCGCGCGATCGCTCATCCGCCGCCCAACGGCATCGCATCTCGGCGTCATCGAACGCGGGCACATCGTGTGGGAATCTGGCAGGATCACTGCCGCTGCCGCAGGTGACCCCGCGGCGCTTCCTGCGGACTGCCACACGATCGACGCGGGCGGGTGCGTTGTCACACCCGGATTCGTCGACTGCCACACACATGCATGCTGGGCGGGCGACCGAACGGACGAGTGGGAAATGAAGCTGGCGGGGCGTTCCTATCTGGACATTCTTGCCGCTGGCGGTGGGATCATGTCCACCGTGCGCGCGGTGCGCGCGACGGGACAGGAAGAACTGACTGCGCTGCTCGTGCGCCGACTCTCCGAGATGGCGAACTACGGCACCACTACGGTGGAGGTGAAGTCCGGCTACGGACTGAATACCGAAAGCGAACTGAAGATGCTGCGCGCCATCGATGCGGCGCGCGCGCTCACGCCGCAGCGCGTTGCAGCGACCTTTCTTGGTGCGCATGCGGTCGATGCGGATCAACCTGATTTCGTGGCGCGCACGATCGAGGAGACGCTGCCAGCGGCAGCACGCCTGATGCCAGGCATCGCAGCGGACGCGTACTGCGAACAAGGCGCGTGGAGCGCGACCGACTGCGCCGCCTACTTCGAACGGGCGCGCACGCTCGGCTGCCCCGTGCGTGTTCATACCAACCAGTTTCACTCGCTCGGCATGGTCGAACGCGCGGTGGCGATGGGCGCAGTCAGTCTTGACCATCTCGAAGCGTGCAGTGATGCGGAGATTGCGGCGGTCGCCGGCAGCGGCTCGGTCGCGGTGGGTCTGCCCGCGACTTCGTTCTGCCTCGGTACGCCGTACCTGCGCGCGCGCGAACTGATCGACGCGGGCGCTGCGCTCGCGTTGGCCACGAATGCCAATCCGGGCAGTGCGCCCGTGCGGGGCATGCCGATCGTGATCGCGCTCGCCGTTCGGCAGCTCCGCCTGACGCCAAGCGAGGCGCTCATCGCCACCATGTGGAACGCTGCCTGCGTGCTTGGTTTGCAGGGCGAGTGCGGTTCGCTCGCTGCGGGAAAGAGCGCCGATGTGGTGCTCTGGCCATTCCGCGACGAACGCACGCTCGCGTATGAGGTGAGCGGAGCGCTGCCCGACGCTGTCTTCGCCCGCGGTGTGCGCGTGGGCACACGACTTCGCTAGCCTCCCCCGCTCCATGCAACGCTCTGCGCGCGACATCGAAGACGCCACCGCAGCCGCCGCCTGCGTCTGCCGCGCACATGAGGCGCTTGCGGCGTTCCTGCGCGAGGGACAGACGCTCGCGGAGATCGACGCGTTCGTCGGGCGAACGATCGAGAAGCTGGACTGCCGATCCTGTTTCATCGGATACCGCGCACGCGGGCATCCGCCCTTCCCAAGCCACTCCTGCCTCTCCGTGAACGCCTGCGTCGTGCACGGCACACACGACATGACCAATCGCCCGTTGCAGGCAGGCGATCTGTTGTCGGTGGACATCGGCGTGCGCCACCGCGGGTTCATCGGCGATGCGGCGTGGACATTCCTGGTGCGCGGAGGCGACAAACTCGCACATGCGCTGATGGAATGCGGCAAGGAGAGTCTCCGCCGAGGCGTAAAGGCAATGGTGGCGGGCCGCCCGCTGATCGACTGGGCGCGCGCGGTGCAAGGTCATGTCGAGGGCGAGTGCCGCTTCTGCCTTGTGCGCGGACTCGGTGGGCACGGCTACGGACGCACGCTGCACGATGCGCCATTCGTTTCCAATGTTGTGCCGAGTTTCCCTGGCGAGTGGAACGAGGCGTGGTCCACCTTCAAGACTGGCATGCTGATCGCCGTGGAGCCGATGATCGCCGTCAGTTCCACGGAGACGAAGTCCGAGGGAAGCGCATGGCCGATCTTCACGGCGGATGGATCGCTCAGCGTTCACTATGAGGCAGATGTGCTGATCACCGACGATGGTCCTGTCAACCTCACGCAGGATCTCTTCCGTCTGCCCGACGTGGTCGGGTGATGCGTGCCGCGCTGAAGCGGGACCGCTACTCTTCCCGACATGCCGCGAGCGCTGCTGCTTGAGTCGATCCACCCGGCGGCGGACACTGTGCTTGCGGAGTCTGGGTTCACCGTCGAGCGTGTGCCCGGCGCGCTTGCAGGCCGCGCGCTGCACGCGGCGCTTGCGCGTACGGACCTTGTGGGCATCCGATCGAAGACCGAACTGCGGGCAGCGGACCTTGCTGCCGCGCCCAATCTGCTTGCGGTGGGCTGCTTCTGCATCGGAACGAATCAGGTGGACCTCACGGCGGCAGCCGCCGCTGGGACTGCGGTGTTCAACTCACCCTTCAGCAACACGCGCAGCGTGGCGGAGATGACGGTCGCCGAAGCGGTCTGCCTCTTCCGCCGACTCTTCGAGAAGTCAGCGCTGCTGCATGCAGGCAACTGGGACAAGTCCGCCGCGAACAGCCATGAGGTACGCGGGCGAACGCTTGGCATCGTCGGCTACGGCCACATCGGCTCGCAGGTCAGCGTTCTCGCCGAGGCGCTTGGGATGCGAGTCATCTTTCATGACATCCTGCGAAAGTTGCCGCTCGGCAACGCATCGCCACGACCCTCGCTCGAGGCACTCCTGCGCGAAGCGGACTGCGTAACGCTGCATGTGCCTGAAACGCCGCAGACAGCGGGTCTGATCGGCGCCGCACAACTCGCACTGATGAAGCGGGGTGCGTTCCTCATCAACAACGCGCGCGGCAGTGTGGTGGACACCGGCGCGCTCGCTGCGGCGCTGCAGGATGGTCGTCTTGGTGGCGCAGCACTCGACGTCTTCCCCGACGAACCCGCAAAGGCAGGCGACCGATTCGTTTCGCCGCTGCAGGCGTGCGGCACGGCGATTCTGACGCCGCACATCGGCGGCTCCACGGAGGAGGCACAGGAACTGATCGCGCTCGAAGTGGCGGAGAAGTTGGCGCGTTTCTGGGAACGCGGCTCCACGGAAACGAGCGTCAACATCCCGCAGGTCGACCTCCCCGTGCTCCGCGAGGGGCAACTGCGCATTCTTCATGTTCACCGCAATGTGCCTGGCGTCCTTGGCACGATGCACACGCTGCTTGCGCGCGCGGGCATCAATATCAACGCGGAGTATCTGCAGTCGAATCCTTCCACGAGCTATGTGATCCTCGATGTCGAACCGATCCGTGACCCCGCTCTGCTCGATTGCATCCGCGCCATGCCCGAGACGATCCGTATGCGAACAGCGTCAGGCGCCACGAACCGCAACTAGAACCACACAGGAGATGATCCGGATGATTTCGCACACGCCCGATTTCCGCGCAGCGCTCGCCCCGCACCCACTGCATCCGATGGTCCGCACGCTGCTCTTCATCTGCCTCTGCGCAACCGCGCTCGTCCTGTCCGCGGTCACCGCGAGTGCGGTGCCACCTTCGACACGCAGCGAGCCTGTCAGCGACATGATCCATGGACGCAAGGTGGACGATCCCTACCGGTGGCTCGAGCAACTCGAGAAGGATTCGCAGGAGGTCGCCGCATGGACAACGATCCAGAACGACCGCACCACCAACCTGCTGCGCTCGCTCCCCTGCCATGCGGAACTGACCGCGGAACTTCGACCACTCATGTCCATCGGTTCAATCGGAATGCCCGTCTGCGAAGGCGGCAGTGCGTTCTGGACGGAGCGCGAAGGTTCGCAGAATCAGCCTGTGCTGTATGTCGGAGCGGATGTCGGCGCTCTGTCCCCTGCCGCGAGCGCACCTGCTGCCGCACCGAGCGGTCCCGATCGCGCAAAGCGAAGGACGCTCCTCGATGTCAACGCGCTCGACGCGCGCGGACTGACGAGTCTTGACTGGTGGGTTCCATCTCCCTGCGGCAAGCGAGTCGCGTTTGGTCTCTCGAAGTCCGGCAGCGAGATGAGCGTGCTGCACGTGCTCGATGCGGAGAGCGGTCGTTGGATCAGCGATGAGATCACGGGGAAGGTTTCCTTTGGCGGCTGGACACCCACGAGCGATGCGTTCCTCTACTCGGCGCTCGCCGATGCGGCGGATCCGTACTCACGCGAGGTGCGCTGGCACACCATCGGCGAGCACCCGCGGCACGACAAACTGCTCGCGCGGCAGACCGATCCGAGCCGTATTCCAGGCGCATCGATCAGCCGCGACGGGCGCTGGATCTTTCTCTCGCTCTCGCGCGGCTGGCAGGCAAATGATCTGTCGGTACTCGAGACCGAGGCGTGGCAGCGCGCGGGCATGCCCGCTGCAGCACCGCTTGCGAAGGTGGTGGCCGAAGGACTCGATGCGACATTCTGGCCGACCGCAAGCGTGGGTGACACGCTCTTCATGCGAACGACGCTCGACGCACCAACGGGCACGCTTGTCGCCGTGGCGCTTCGTTCCCCGCAGCGATCCTCGTGGAAAACGGTCGTCGCGCCGCGCAACGACATGGTGCTCGAAGGCGCCTCGCGCGCGGGCGACCTGCTCGTGCTCACATTCTCGAAGGATGTGACCACGCGACTCGAGCGGATCCGAACCACGGGCGAAGCCGTCGGCGCCATGGAACTGCCGGGGCTCGGGACGGCGGGCGTCGGCACGACCGATGAACGCACGAGCGGCTTCGTGTCCTTCACAAGTTTCAACGAACCGCGCTCCATCTATGCGGCGGACTTCGCGTCAGGAACGATGCGGCTGTGGGCGCGTCCCGAGATTCCCTTCGATCCATCGGCAATCGAAGTGAAGCAGGTGTTCGTACCGAGCAAGGATGGAACGCGCGTGCCGATGTTCATCGTGCAGCGCAAGGGCATGAAGCACGCGGGCAGCACGCCCACGCTGCTCTACGGGTACGGCGGGTTCAATGTCAGTCTCGATCCCGCGTTCTCTGCGACCCTGTGGCCGTGGCTGCAGCGTGGCGGTGTGTACGCGGTCGCGAACCTGCGCGGCGGCAGCGAGTACGGCGAAGCGTGGCACCGCGCGGGCATGCTCGGCAAGAAGCAGAATGTCTTCGATGATTTCCATGCGTGCGCGCAGTGGCTGATCGATCAGAAGATCACCGACTCGGCACACTTGGCGATCGAGGGTGGATCGAACGGCGGTCTGCTGACGGGCGTCGCGATCACGCAGCGACCGGATCTCTACACGGCTGCCATCAGCGCTGTTCCGCTGCTCGACATGATGCGCTACCAGCAGTTCCTGCTCGCGAAGTATTGGGTGCCCGAGTATGGATCGAGCGAGGACGCCGCCGCGGCACAGTGGCTCTACGCCTACAGCCCCTACCACAATGTTCGCACAGGCACGCGTTATCCCGCGGTGTTCTTCACCGCAGGCGAGAATGATTCGCGCGTGCATCCGCTTCATGCGCGCAAGATGGCGGCGTTGATGCAAGCTGCATCCGCGAGCGATGATCGCAGCGAACCGGTGCTGTTGTGGGTGGACCGCGATGCGGGACACGGGCAAGGCAAGCCGCTCGCGCGCCGCATCGAGGATGAGGCGGATCAGTGGTCGTTCGTGTTCTGGCAGACGGGCATCTGTGGATCACCGACTGCAGCGCACTGAGCGCACCGAGTCACGAACCCGCCACGATTTCAAGACGCGCGTACTCGAGCACGAGCGTTCTTCGCCCCCCGGGGCGGAAATCGACCTCCACGCTCGTCATGCTGCCGCGCGGCAGCAGTGCGGTGATGCGTCCCACGCCAAACTGCGCATGTCGCACGACCGTGCCGACGCGGATGCCCGCGGGCATCTGCCGCGAGCCGCCAACGCCCGCTGCGGGGAGCGCCGGCCTCGGCGCAGCGCCTGATTCACTGCCCGCGGAACCGAACCGCCGCATCACCGACGGTTCACGCACGCGCATCTGCCCAACGCCATCCGCCTCATCGCTGCTCACGACCCCTTCGCCGGCGATCTCGCGCAGGAATCCGCTCTCGATGGTGCGCTCCTGCAAGCCGCGCACCGTGCGTGCAGCGCAGGTCGTCAGCAGAAGATGACGACGCGCGCGCGTGATGCCGACATACAACAGGCGGCGTTCCTCCTCCACTTCATCTGGGCTGCCGAGTGACCGCGCGTGCGGCAGAAGCCCCTCTTCGAGCCCGATGATGAAGATGCTGTCGAACTCGAGTCCCTTCGAAGCATGCAGCGTCATAAGCGTGACGGCGCCCTTCTCGGGATCGATCGCATCCGCGTCCGCCACGAGCGCCACGGACTGCAGGAACGACCGCAGCGCATCGCCAAGCGTCGGCGGCGCTGCCGATGGATCGCCCTCAGGCATCTCATGCAGCGCTGCGGCGTTTGCGACTTCCGTCACATTCGCCTCGCGTTCAGCGCCCTCCTCCTCGGTTTCAGCGCTTGCCGCAGCGGCGCGTCCAAGCCCTGTCTCGAGAAGCACGCGCGAGACGAATCCGCCGAGGTTCGCGGCGGGCTTCACATCCAGTTCCGAGCGCGCGCGCACGACAAGAGCCACAAACCCATCGATGGCCTTTGCGGTGCGTTCCGTGATGCCGAGGCTGCGCGCCTGCTGCATGGCGTCCAAGAGGGAGATTCGCCGCAGTACGGCGGCATTGCCGATCCGCTGCATGGTCGTGCCGCCGATACCGCGCGCGGGCACATTCACAATCCGCTGCAGGGAGACCTCGTCGAGTGGATTCGCGATCAGGCGCAGATACGCAAGCGCGTCGCGCACTTCGCGGCGCTCGAAGAATGCGGTACCGCGTGCGATGACACAGGGAATGTTGCGCCGGCGCAGGGAATCTTCGACGACGCGCGTGAGGGCGTTCATGCGCATCAGCACGGCCATCTCGCGCAGCGGCATTCCCTCGGCGTGCTGGCGTTCGATGGTCTGCGCCACGCGCTCGGCCTCGGCAATCTCGTTGTCGAGGCGCACCACCTCGACGGTCGCTCCGTCGCCGAGCGATGTGTGCAGTTCCTTGTGGCGGCGTTTGCCGTTGTGGAGAATCAGCCGCGCAGCCGTCGCCACGATGTGCCCTGTGGAGCGGAAGTTCTCGCCGAGCGGCACGATCGCGGCGCGCGGAAAGTGCTTCTCGAACTCGAGGATGTTGCTGAGATCCGCGCCACGCCATCCATAGATGGACTGGTCGGGGTCACCCACCACACAGATGTTGCGGTGCTGCTGCGCGAGCAGGCTGGCGATGACGAACTGCGAATGATTGGTGTCCTGATACTCGTCGACGAGGACTTCCACGTAACGCTGCTGCAACTCCGCGCGCAGTTCCACATCGTCGCGCAGCATGCGCGCGCAGCGCGTGAGCAGATCATCGAAGTCGAGCGCGTTCTGCCGCGCCGTCTCGCGCTCGTAGGCGGCGTGCACCTTTGCCACTGTGCGTTCGAGAAAATCACTTGCGTTTGCCGCATGTTCCGCCGCGATCCACAACTGGTTCTTCGCCCGCGAAATGTGCGAAGCGACTGTGGACGCACGCCACTGCTTCGGATCGAGCCCTGAATCGGAGATCGCCTGACGCAGCGCGGTTGCCGCATCGTCCGCGTCGAGAATGGAGAAGTCATCCCGAAGCGGCGCGGTGCCGAGTCCTGCCGCGAGCGACGATCCGCCGAAACGCCGCAGCAACTGGGCGGAAAACGCGTGAAAAGTGCTGATGGTTGGTCCGCCGCGCCCCGTGGCGCGGCTGCCGCACAGCGACTCGACGCGTGTGCGCATTTCGCGAGCGGCCTTGTTCGAGAAGGTGAGTGCGAGGATGGTCCATGCGGGAACGCCCTGGGCGATACGTGCCGCAATTCGCCGCGTAATCACGCGCGTTTTGCCAGATCCAGGACCCGCGAGCACGAGCAGCGGACCAGCTCCGTGCTCCACTGCGGCGCGCTGCTGCGGCGTCAATCCATCGAAGCACGCAGAAAGCGAATCAGGCTCCACGCGAGCGAGTCTAGGGAGGTGCAGGAGGAGGTCCGACAACCTGTCCACGCCTCCGTCGGGCGTGCTCCGTGCGGTCGGAGAAATCCAAGGTGCAGTCTCTTCAAGGAGTTACGGCTGACTTGCCGATGCGAGACTTGCCCTACCAGTATTTGTGGTCGGGCACCTCTTGCCACCCCAAGATGTTGGGGTATCGTGAACCGCCGTTGCCCGTCGTGTGGGTGCGGCAGCAGTCAGGTGAAGTGCCTTCGGGCGACGGGAGATTTTCAGATGGGCATTCTGTGCGACACGCAAATCCGCGAACTCGTCGGCATCGAACCTTTTGAGGAAAGCCGCAAGCGCAGCGGCGTCATTTCCTACGGCGTCTCGAGCTACGGCTACGACGTCCGCGTCGGCACGAAATTCAAGATCTTCACGAATGCGACCAGCGGTGGTGTTGCCGTGGTCGATCCAAAGAACTTCTCCAGCGATCTCTTCGTCTCCATCGACACGGAGCAGACGGGACGCGACCACGTCATCATCCCGCCCAATTCATTTGCGCTCGCCGAGACCGTCGAGGTCTTTTCGGTGCCGCGTGATGTGCTCGCAGTGTGCGTGGGAAAGAGCACCTACGCCCGCTGCGGCATCATCGTCAACGTCACACCCCTCGAGCCCGAGTGGCGCGGAAAGGTGACGATCGAAATCTCCAACACCACCCCGCTGCCCGCACGGATCTACGCCAACGAAGGCATCGCACAGATGCTCTTCCTGAAGGCGGATCGCATCTGCGCGGTCAGTTATGCCGACAAGGGCGGCAAGTATCAGGACCAGCAGGGACTCACCCTGCCCCGCGTCGACGGCAACTCTCACTTCCCGCATTCACCCTGACCTCATCGTCCGCACCGGACCCGCCCGCGAAGGGCGGCTCCGTCGTCTCGTCATCGATTCCATTCACTCCAACCCACTTCAAGCAGGATGCACACATGAAGATTGAACGCCGCTTCACCACAGCAGACACGGATGTCTACAGCACCACAGAGTGGACGACCCGCACGAGCAAGATCAAGAACCCCGACGGTTCGACCGTCTTCGCGATGGACGACGCGCAGATTCCAAAGGAGTGGAGCCAACTTGCCACGGACATCGTCGTGAGCAAGTACTTCCGCAAGGCGGGCGTTCCCACGCTGCACGAGGATGGCAGCATCACCCATGGTCCCGAGCGATCGGTGAAGCAGGTTGTGCACCGTCTCGCCGGCTGCTGGCGGCACTGGGGCGAAACCCACGGCTACTTCGATTCGCCCGCGGATGCGCAGGCGTTCTACGACGAACTGGCGTTCATGCTCGTGCACCAGATGGCGGCGCCCAACAGCCCGCAGTGGTTCAACACGGGGCTCGCGTGGGCGTATGGGATCAACGGTCCTGCGCAGGGACACTGGATCGCCAACCACCGCACGGGCGCCGTCTCGCTCGCATCCGACGCGTACACGCACCCGCAGCCGCACGCATGCTTCATTCAGTCGGTGAACGATGACCTCGTGAACGAGGGCGGCATCATGGATCTGTGGGTGCGCGAGGCGCGCCTGTTCAAGTACGGCTCGGGCACGGGCACCAACTTCTCGAACCTCCGCGGCGAGAACGAGTCGCTGTCAGGTGGCGGCAAGAGTTCGGGTCTGATGAGCTTCCTGCGCATCGGCGACCGCGCAGCGGGCGCGATCAAGTCGGGCGGCACCACGCGGCGCGCCGCGAAGATGTGCTGCCTCGATGTGGATCACCCGGACATCGAGGCGTTCGTCAATTGGAAGGTGCGCGAAGAGATCAAGGTTGCGGCGCTGGTCGAAGGCATGAAGCAACTGCAGGAGAAGCAGCGCGCCGTGGCGGAGCGTCTGGGGCTCACACTCGACTACGACTTCAACGGCGAGGCGTACTACTCCGTCAGCGGACAGAATTCCAACAACTCCGTCCGACTGAGCGATGCGTTCATGGATGCGGTGCAGGGCGACACGACATGGACGCTGCGCCGTCGTACCGACGGCAACATGGCGAAGGAGATCAACGCACGCGACCTTTGGTCGCAGATCAACGAAGCCGCCTGGCACTGCGCCGACCCTGGCGTGCAATTCGACTCGACCATCAACGCGTGGCACACCTGCCCCGCGGGTGGTCGCATCAACGCGTCGAACCCCTGCAGCGAGTACATGTTCCTCGACAACACGGCGTGCAATCTTGCGTCGATCAACCTGCTGAAGTTCTACGATTCGCGCACGCGCACTTTCGACATCGTGGGCTACGAGCATGCGATCCACCTGTGGACCGTGGTGCTCGAGATTTCCGTGCTGATGGCGAGTTTCCCGTCGCGCGAAATCGCGGAACTGTCGTGGCGCTACCGAACACTCGGTCTCGGCTATGCCAACCTCGGCGCCATGCTGATGCAGGCAGGCATCCCCTACGACAGCGCCGAGGGGCGCGCCATTTGCGGTGCCCTGTCGAGCATCCTGACGGGTCGTTCCTACGCCTCGAGCGCACTGCTCGCCGAGAAGCACGGCGCGTTCGCGGGCTTCGACGACAACCGCGAGGACATGCTGCGCGTCATCCGCAACCATCACCGCGCAGCGCACGGCGTGGCGCGCGAGAGCGATGCGTACGAGGGTCTGCGCGCGCGCCCGGTGCCGATCGATCACTCGCTGTTCGCATCGAGCCGCATCAATCTGGTGAACGCCGACGATCTGCTTCGCTCCGCGACCCAGTCGTGGGACGAGGCGCTCGCGCTCGGCGAACGCTTCGGCTACCGCAACGCGCAGGTAACGGTCATCGCTCCAACAGGCACGATCGGACTGCTGATGGACTGCGATACAACGGGCGTCGAGCCCGACTTCGCGCTCACCAAGTTCAAGAAGCTCGCAGGTGGTGGCCACTTCAAGATCGCGAATCAATCGCTTCGCCCTGCGCTTGCTGCGCTCGGGTACGAGGCCAATGAGATCGACGATGTCCTGCAGTATGTGATGGGTTCCCTCACACTCGACGAACCGATCCCAGCTGCGACTGGCTCCACATCTGCTGCGGCGCCCGACATCACGCTGCGTGAACTGCTCCTGCAACGCGGGTTCCAAAGCGATGAACTCGTGAAGATCGAGAACAGTCTTCCGACCGTGTTCGAACTCGGCTTCGCGTTCAACGCATGGTCGATGCCCGACCGCGTTCTCACGGGGCTCGGACTCGATCCTGCAGCCATACGAGCCAACGAACGCTTCAGCGGACTGCGCGCGCTCGGACTCAGCGGCGCGCAGATCGACGCGCTCAACCGCACGATCTGCGGGACGCAGACTGTCGAGGGAGCACCACACCTGCGCAGCGAGCATCTTCCAGTGTTTGACTGCGCCAATCGTTGTGGCTCGATTGGCACGCGTTACATCCACCCGCATGGGCACATCCTCATGATGGCGGCCGCACAGCCGTTCATCTCGGGCGCCATCTCCAAGACGATCAACCTTCCCAACGAGGCGAGCGTCGGCGAGATCGGCGAGTGCTACAAGCTGTCTTGGGAACTCGGGCTGAAGGCCAATGCGCTCTACCGCGACGGGTCGAAGCTCAGCCAGCCGCTTTCCACCAAGTCCGATGCGTCGGAGCACGCGGAAGAGGCGGATGTCGAGGGACTCGAGGATGCCGAGGGCGCGGTCACCACCGAGCCCGCAGCGCCGCAAATCATCGAGCGCATCGTGGTTCGCGAAGTGGAGCGCGTGGTGGAGAAAGTGATCGAGCGACCACTGCGTCGCCGCTTGCAGGACACCCGCAACTCGCGCACCCACAAGTTCAACGTGGGCGGACACGAGGGCTACCTGATCGTCGGTCTGTACGAGGACGGTCGCCCGGGCGAGCTGTTCATCACGATGGCGAAGGAGGGTTCCACCATCGGTGGACTCATGGACTCGCTCGGCACGGCCATCAGCGTTGCGCTGCAGTACGGCGTCCCCGTGGAGAGCCTTGTCACCAAGTTCGCACACCAGCGCTTCGAGCCGATGGGAATGACCAGCAACAAGGACATCCCCTTCGCCAAGAGCCTTGTGGATTACATCTTCCGATGGCTCGGCATGGAGTTCATCGCGGGCTACCGCGACGCGAACGCACCGAAGCCGCTTCCGCAACCTGTGCCCGCGAGCCTCGAGCCCGCGCGCGAGACGATCACCGAAACCCGCATCACGGAGGAAAGCACTGCATGGACCAGCACACGCTTCACGCCCGGCGGCGATGGCACCACCTCGGCGTCCAGCCCGCACTCGCAATCACCCGCCGCCGAGGGGAAGACAGGCGCGAACCATTCGCGCATCGGACTCGATGCGGCATCGCAGTTGCCCGCGCTCTTCGGCGAGTCGACCGAGGATCCTTCGGCACTCCGTGTGACGACGATCATCGTCGAGGGCGGCGAGATGCGGGCAGCGGGTTCGCAGTACTCGGCGCTTGACGAGGCGAACGCGCAACTCATGGGCGACGCGCCCGCGTGTGATGTCTGCGGAACGATCACCGTCCGCAACGGCACCTGCTATCGGTGCATGAACTGTGGGCACAGCATGGGTTGCAGCTGATGCCCGTCACCTTCCACAGGATCATGCGCCTGCCGACTCCGACGGCGCATGATCCATACACCTTCGCAGCGGCTCTCGCCGAGGTCCACCGGGACCGGCTGGCAAGAGAACGGATCGTCCTTGCTCAGGCCGAGTCCGCACGGAAAAGGCGGATCCTGGTCCCCTTGTTGTAGGCGGGGAGAAACCTGCAGACACAGGGAGCCCGGCCCCGCGTGGGTCAGGCAGGATCGCTGCGAATGCTGACACGGAGACTAGGACGGTCTCCGTCGGAAGTACCCCGCCGCGGTGCATGTGCGCCGCGGCGGGTTTTCTTTTCGTCACTCGCGCACACCGTACATTGCGCGGCATGGCTGCGCTTCCGGCTGCAGATCATCCCTTGCACGGCGATTCCGCATTGCCGCCATCAGGGCGAAACCGATGCATTCCCGTTTCGCTTGAACGCCTCCGCGACCGCCTCGGTTCGCCCGAAAGCGATCAACTCACGCAGATCGACCGCCTGCTGCATGTGATGTTGCGAACGGAAGTCGACCAACAAGCAGGCGCGATGCGGCGCGAACTGGATCGGCTGCTGCATCCGCAGGAGCCGGCGCTGAGTGCAGATGAACAGGATGTCGCAAGCGCACGACTCCTCGCACAAGTCCGTCACGCGCTCAGTCGAGCCAACTATGACGAGGAGGACGAGGGCCTCTTGCGCACTGCACTCTCCACGCAGTCGCTCGTCGAACTCAAGACCCATCTCGATCGATCGACCTGGCGACGCTCACTGATCTGCACTCGCGGCCGCAGCGAGACCACCATCGAAGTCCGCCGCTGGTTCGGCCTGCGTCGACGACAGATTTCGTGCACACTCATCCGCACGCTCTTTGTCTACATCGAGCATGCCAGGCATGAGAGGCGCGAGACACAGAAGGGTCTTGCTCCCCCCCGCTTCTACGTCCGTCTCTTTGAAAACATCCCTGTCGCCGACATCGACATGGTGATGCCAGATTGTCGCGTCCGCATGTCCTGGTTCGATCGCGCCGTCATGTTCGTGCCCGCCATCTTTGCGGTCATCGGTATCTCGGCGGTCCTCAAAGCAAGTTGGAATGCGCTTGTCCTCCACACACGCCACATCACTGGCTTCGATGCCACACCGCCCACCGTCCCGGGTGGTGCACTTGCAGTCATCGGCGGCGGACTTGTCGCACTTGCCATCTGGGGCTGGACACAGTTCGGCCGTTGGCAGGGCATGCATCTGCGCTATCTCAAGATTCTCTCGGACATCGTGATGTACCGCCTGTGCGACCGCGACATGGGCGCGGTCAACCAAGTCCTCGACGAGGCGGGCGAGGAGGAGACAAAGGAGGCGCTTCTCGCGCTGCACTCGCTGCGTCGCGAGGGTCCCACCACCGAAGGTTCGCTGGATGAACGCATCGAGCGCTGGCTGCGCACCAACTTTGCAGTCGACATCGACTTCGAAGTGAGCGATGCGCTCGCCAAGCTCGTGCGTCTTGGACTCGTCGAACGCACGGGAAACACCTATGCGGCAGCAGATCCCGCCCACGCGCTTGCACGCATGCGGCAGCACTGGAACGCCCTCGGAGGCATCACAGAATGAGACCCATGCACCGATCTATGCTCCCCTGCATGCCGCGACAACGAACATCGATCGCACACATGCCGCTGCGCGCGGC
>VGXN01000015.1 GCA_016873335.1 Phycisphaerae bacterium
TCACGAAGCAGCGAACGCCTGGCGCGGCCGTGTGGTCATCGGCTGGCTCGGACTGGCTGCCAGAGCTGACCGATCCGAGCGGATCACCGACCTGCCAGCCACCAGCGGTGAGACCCGCATCGGCTGAGGCAGTCCAGCCCGTTGTTGCACCTTCAAAGGTCTCGTCCACGATGACGACTGTTCCTGAGATTGTGTCGGGCGAGTAGAAGGTCGCCGGCGCGGCGGCGGGGGAGTTCACGACCGGGTTGCCTGTCGTTGTCGATGTGGCGGTCAGGTAGTAGTCCAACTGTCCGCTGCATGTCGTCGCCGGCAGTCTCACGGTGTAGGACCCGGCCGTCGAGCCAGCAATCAGCGGTGATGACGACCATGCGCCGCCATTGATTCGCGAGACCAACTGCGCGGAGTTCGCGACGATGCCGCCGATATTCGCCGTGATGGTCACGGCGAAGTCGGTGGTCTGCCCACGCAGGATCGTGCTGGGAACTCCCGACGGGAATGCGTACGTCAGAGCAATGGGCGGATTGTTGATGAACACTTTGAGACCCGCGCAACCGCCGGTCACCAGGTCTGGCCACTGATCACCGTTGATGTCGAACACAGCGACATCGAAGAGGTTGGAAAGATCTGCGGTCGAGAGGATCAGGCCATCCTCGTCGAGCAGGTTGCTTGAAACACCCGTGTTCTTGTAGATCTGGGTGCGGCGACCCGACGAAGGGCAGAACGGCCCAAGGTCCGCATCAATGTCGGTGACAATGACATCGTCGCGACCGTCACGGTTCAGATCCGCAATCGAGATCGTGTTACCGAACCATCCGCCTTGGGAGTCGGCGATCACACTGATCGAGAAGTTGGGTTGTCCCGTGCTGTCACTGCCTGTGTTGAGACAGTAGCGATCCTGTCCATCATCGGCGATGACGAAATCGAGCCGACCGTTGTTGTCCAGATCTCCAATGTTCATGCCGTACGGTGCGAGCCCCGGGTAAACGCTCTTGAGCGACCAAGTCTGTCCAGGTCCCGAGGATCCCGTGCGGTTGGTGAGCACGGCAACATCCTGTCCTCCCGTCAACGTGTTCACTCGCAATACATCCTGCAGTCCGTCAACATTGAAGTCTCCGGCCATGCACATGTTGCCGAACGCCGACGCCAGTTGTGTGGCAGTCATCTTGGTGTTCGTGGTGTCATAGAAGTAGCCGGGACCAGGGCCGCCGGCGGTGTTTCCCCAGTTGTAAAGCAACTTGTTGTCGTAGTCCTTCGCGGCATCTTCCGCAGGTGACTGCTGGCACTCGCCGGCATCACTCGTATCGCCGTCGTTATTCATATCGATGCAGATCGTGCCACTTGTCTCGGGAGTGTCATAGTCCACGAAGTACAGGTCCACAAAGCCGTCGCCGTTGAAGTCAGCCACCGCGAGGTCGCAGAAGCGAGGATTCGCCGTCGTGCCGTTCTTCGCCACAAGCAGCGGAATGCGCGCATCTTCGAAGCGGAATCCGCGCCAGTTGCCCTGCGCATCATCGCCGAGGTTGCGGTACACGCGCGGCTGCCCGAGCATCGCGCTCACGGTGTCGCTCATGGTGGTGGCGGTGATGAGATCGATCCAGCCGTCGTTATCCACGTCGAAAGCCTCGACATCGCGGTCGTTCACTTCATCCATCATGCCCTGTGATCCGCTGGCATCTGTCGCAGTGCCGTATATCTGGGTTCGATCCGTCAGCACGCCATTTTCGTTCATCAGGATCAAGTCACGGAAGAACCCGCAGCCCGTGCAGGTCGACTGAATGGAACCTGGGAACTTGCGCATGACCACCAGATCGATGTCGCCATCCTGATCGAAGTCTGCGAAGGCGAAGTCCTTCTCGATGTTGTCCTGACCAGTGAGCGCGGACGGCGCCACGAGTCGAGTGGCGGTCTGGTTGGTGAACGACACCCACTGAGCGTGAGCAGTCGTTGCCAGGCAACCGAGCGCAAGCGACAGGAGAGAAACGGATGTGGTGGAGCGCGTCATGTGGGTTTCAGTGGTGGTTCGGGTCTTCCTGAGCGTGAGAGAGTACTGGCGTGTGAGCATTACTGGCATGGTCCCCATGCGGCGAGTACGGCCGCGAGATCGGTCCCGTTGGTGGCGCCGTCGCCGTTGACATCACTGTCGCCGGGAGAACCCCAGCCTGCGAGGACCAGCGTGAGGTCCGAGCCACCGACGGCGCCGTCGCCATCGACATCGGCAGGGCAATTGGTGCACTCATCGGGAATGCCATTGTTGTCGGAATCTTGGCTGACACCCAGCGCAATATCGCGGAGGTCGGCGTACCCGTTGTTGTTGCAGTCTTCGTTGTTCCCGTCGTACGCCAGCACGAACATGTCGACATCGGCCGCGTCGACAACGCCGTTCTGATCAATGTCGCCCACCGCACAGTCGTCGTTTGGATTCGTCGCCCCTTGCGCCAGACAGGTTCGCAGCGCGAAGAAATCAAAGAGGTCCACATGCTCTTCGCCATCGAAGTCGAACTCCCGTCGACCGAGGGAGCCAAGGAACTTCACGAGTTGTGCCTTCTCAGCCGGACTGAGTGCTTCCACTGCCGCTGCACTCGCGGCGGCTTCCCCGTAGGGTCCATGCAGCGCGATCGCTGTGAGCACACGACTGGTGAACGATCCTCCGGATGCGCCACCGTTGTGGAGCATTGGATCTCGGCGCCGCAGTCCCCACAGGACTGGGGTGCGCATCTCCAATTCGGTCGCGTCGCCATCGCTGATCGCATCCGCGAGCAGCCCCATGTCGTGCAGCAGGAAGTCCGAGTAAGGGCGAATGGTCTTGCCTCGGATCGCCTCTTCAAGCGATGGGTTCGTGGAGGTGGAAAACTGCGAAATGTGGCACTGCGTGCAGCCGACCTGATTGAAGAGCAACTCACCAGCCATTCCACTGCGCGGCGTCTGCGGCGGCGGAGCGAGGAAGCGCTGGAAATCCGTCACTTTGTCGATGAAACCGCTTCCATTCGCATCGAGCACATCCTCGGGGTCAGCCACTTCGTCGCAGATTGTCAGACGGGCGAAGTCGCCGTTGGGCGGGTTGTCTGCGGGCACCAAGCGATTCGTCAGACCCATCTCGTTGCGCGCAGCGTCGGCAGAGAAAGTGAGCACCGTAGCAACTTGCGCCTTCCAACCGAAGCGTCCTGCGCGAAGCGGACTGCCCGTTGGATCTTCAAGCGCGTGAACCCAGTGCACTCGGCCACTGATGCCATCGCCGTTCACATCATTCGGGTCGGCGTTGGCGGCGATCTGGGAATCTGGAATTGCTTCCACCAGTCCGAAAGCCATTGAACTGTTGGTCAGGCGCGTGCGGACGATGGTGGCATCTTGGGGGATGGTCTCCGCGCAGAAACCGCTGATGCTGAGCGACTGAGCAAGCGACTGCGTCTCGCCGGGGTACAGCATGAACACGCCCTTCTCCTCAATGCCGAATCGCGTGACCGAGATCGCGCCCCAACCGCCCAGTGGATTGGCATGGCAGGATCCACAGTTGCTCTTGTTCATGATCGGACCAAGTCCCTCCTCCATCGCCACGGGCGTGACAAAGAGGGCCCTTCCGACTTCAAAGCGCGCGAGCTGTTGGGCAGTCAGGCCAGCGAGTGGCGCACCCATGGCTGGCTGCACTTCCGTGGAGCCAGCGGAGGCAATCGATGAAAAGGGGCAAAGCGCGATTGCAAGTCCGATTCGCCAGTCGGGCATCATGACCATCTGCTGATTCTCCTTACTCTGAACCCAGTTCGTAGTGGCGCACCACGGCCCACACGACCGCAAACAAACTCTCAGACCTGCCCACGAGAGCAACAGGGTCTGACCGAGCGGACAGCGGGGCATGGCTACAAACCATGCACCAATGCCCTCAATCTATCTCGCAGATACGATCGCGCCACTCTCGCGGGACCATTATCATCAAAAGAATGGGGCTCTCTCGCGGTTCCATCACAAAGGCCAAGCATGGCGCTGCGACTCTGTCGGTGCTGTTCCTGTGGGGCTGCCAGACTGCAGTTCCGCACGAAACGCCGAAGATTCACGAGAGTCAGGCGGCCAGGGAGCCAACCGAGCAGGGGGTAACACCCAACCAACAGCCGGCCTTTTCTGCAAATGCACAGCAGCCGCCCGAAGTGACCCACCCAAACCTGTCGGTGGCGTCGCAGTTGGTTGCGGCGGGCAGTTTCCTTGACGCGGAAATCGTGTTGACCGCGATCCTGCGCGAGAAGCCGGAGTCCGCACAGGCGAAGTTCCTGCTCGGCATCGTGTTCTTGAAGACCCAGCGCGCGGCGCGAGCGCTTCCGCTGCTGCAGGCGAGCATCGCATCGGGGCAGGCGTTCACGGGGCGAACTCATGTCGAACATTTCATTGGATGGGCGAACTATCAGCTCGGCGAACTCGATGCCGCCAAGCGCGCATTTCAGTCGCATGTCGCGGCAGTTCCCACGGCAGATGATTCCTACTACGGTCTTGCTGTGATCGCACTCGATGAGGACCGAGTCGCCGACGCGCAGCAAGCGCTTGAACGCGCACTCGAACTCGTCGGATCATCGCCGCGGCGCGCGCGTGACCGCGCAAAGATCCTCGCACGCCTCGGCGACATCGAGTTTCGCGCCGATCGAATCGATCCTGCTGTGGCGCTGTTCGAAGAGTCCTTGGCGCTTTACGCTGATCATGTGGAAGTGTGGGGCAAGTTGGCGCGTGCGCTCGATCGTCTTGGGCGTGCCGACGCTGCGGAGGCTGCGCGCAAGAATCAGGCTGCGGCGCAAGCGCGGCTCGATGCGCGTGCACGAGGGGAGACCGAGTGATGCGACGCACACAGCTCTTGTCCGCAGGACTGCGCGCGAGCGTTCTCGTCAGTCTTGCCTCGGTCAGTCTCGCTGCGCCACAGCAGGCGATGCCAGAAGCCGATACGCCGAGCACGATCCACATGGACGATGTCACTGCACGCAGCGGTATCGACTTTGCCACGTGCTCGGGCGTGGACCCGAGCACACAGATCCTCGAAGTGAAGGGCGGCGGAGTTGCACTCATCGATTTCGACGCTGATGGCGACTGGGATCTCTTCTTCCCAAACGGCGCAACGCTCGCTTCGCCAACGACTGGACCAGGTGCACGGCTCTACGAAAATCTCGGCGGCATGCAGTGGCGGGATGTCACGGCGCAGTCGGGCATCGATCACCGCGCGTGGAGTTTCGGCACAGCCATTGGCGATTACGACGGCGATGGTCGGGACGACATCTTCGTTGCCTGCTTCGGGCAGAACCGCCTCTGGCGAAATCTCGGACAAGGTCGATTCGCCGATGCCACACGGTCGGCGGGACTCGCTGGCGAGACGGGCTGGAGCACCTCGGCGGCGTTCGCCGATCTCGACGGCGACGGCGATCTTGATCTGTATGTGACGCGTTATGTCGAGTACGACCCCAAGAAGCCAGTGCAACCTGCGCACTTGCGCGGACTGCAGGTCATCAATGGTCCCCGCGGGATCTCGCCGCTCTCGGACATGCTGTTTGAGAACCTCGGCAATGGCACCTTTGCGGACCGCAGCGAATCGAGCGGCATCCGCGCACCTGCCGCGAGTTATGGGTTGAACGCCGCCGTGCTGGATCTCACGGGCGATGGACGCGCGGACATCTTCGTTGCGAATGACTCGCGCCCCAATTTCCTGCTGCGAAACCTCGGCAATATGCGCTTCGAGGACATCGGCACCCGCGTCGGTGTTGCAACCAACATTGAAGGGCTTGAGCAGGCAAGCATGGGAATCGCTGTGGGTGATGTCAACGGCGATGGACGCGCTGATCTGCTCACCACCAACTTCAGCGATGACACGAACACACTGATGGTCAGCCGCGCCGACGGGTTCTTCGACGATGCAACCGCGCGATTCGGCGTGGGTTCACCATCTCGAACGCTCTGCGGGTGGGCGGCTGCGTTTGCCGATCTGGACCATGATGCCGATGAGGATCTCTTCATCGTCAATGGGCACGTGTATCCGCAGGCGACGAAGGCAGCGCTCAACAGCGACTACGCGCAGCCGCTGCTGGTGATGGAGCGGGTCGACACGCGGTTTCGTTCGCTCGCGCCGACGCAGCCCTGGCTGCAAGCAGCTCACCGCGACCGAAGCGCGGTGATGGCGGACCTCGACCGCGACGGCGATCTCGATGCGGTTGTCGTCGGGCTCAATCAGCCCGTGCGCATCCTGCGCAATACGCACGACACGAAGGACGACTGGGCGGTCATCGCGCTGAATGATCCCGCTTCGCGCGGAAACCGCGGCGGTGTGGGCGCGCGGATCGAACTGCAAGATGGGGCGCAGCGGCAGGTGCGGTGGATCGTGGGAGGCGGGCCGTTTCAGTCAAATTCGGCGGCGGAAGCGCACTTCGGGCTCGGTCCAGAGAAGGCGGGGGCAGCACCGCCGCAGGTGCGGGTGACGTGGGCCGATGGTCGCATCTCCGAGCAGCCGGTGCAGCGTGGAGCCCGCACGGTGATCGCTCCACCCTCACAGGAGCGGTGAAAGCAGCGCGGCGGAGTTGTTGACAAGCCGCCGCCGAAGCGTGGGCATCCACTGCGTACTCACCACTTCGGCGCTGCGATCGATGTAGCCCTGCTGCACGTCACGCACCTTGGCGGCGAACCGCGCGTCATAGACGATGGCGCTCGCCTCAAAGTTGATCTCAAAGCTGCGGCGGTCAAGATTGCTCGATGTGATCACCGCGAAACTCTCATCGACTGTGATCGTCTTGGCATGCAGCAGTCCGGCCGTGAACTCGTGGATGCGCATGCCTGCGTCGAGCATGGCGCGGTACCGCGCGCGGCTTGCGCACGCGACGAGCTTGCTGTTGTTGCGCCTCGGCAGCACGAGATGCGTCGCCACGCCGCGTCTCGCGGCCACGCACAGTGATCCGAACATCTCCGGATCGGGCACGAAGTAGGGGGTCGTCAGCACGATCTCTCGGCGCGCCACCTGCAGCGTGGCGATCAGCAGCGACCGCACCGCGTCGTTGTCGAAGTTCGGTCCCGACGCCATCACCTGCACGGGAACGCCCCGCTCCTGCACCGGCGGCGGTTCCACGAGCAGCGATTCGAGGTTCTCGCCCGTGTCGAGCAGCCAATCCTCCGCAAAGATCAGTTGCAGCTCGCGCGTCGATGGTCCGTGCAGTCGCATCATGCAGTCGACCCAGGGCGCGTAACGCGGCTGCAGCGCGAACTCCGGCGCGGCGATGTTCATCGATCCGATCCAACCGACCACGCCATCGACAATGAGCAACTTTCGGTGGTTGCGGATGTCGATGCGGTGCGCGATGGCGCGCAGGACCGCGGTCGGCAGCGCCGTGACGACCTTCACGCCCGCCGCACGCAACCTCCGACAGGACTCGCCCGCGAGAAAACCACTCGATCCATGTCCATCCGCAAGAACGCGGCACTGCACCCCGCGGCTTTGGGCAGCGATCAATGCCGATTCGAAGGCGGAGCCGACGCGGTCATCGAGCCAGATGTACGTGGTCAGGTGCACCGTCGACTGCGCGCGGTCAATGTCGGCGAGCATCGCCTCGACCATCTTGTCCGGATGCCCGACGACTTCCACGCTGTTGCCGTTCAGCACGGGCGAGCGGCTCACGAGTCGTGCGAGGCGTTCCACCTGCGTCTCGCTCGTGCCGAGCGACAACTGTTGCGCACGCGGGTCGTCATGGCAGTGGAACTCCGCACGGTCCATTTGCGCGAGCACCTGCGCGTGAATGCGTCGCCGCCGGCTTCCAAGGCGTGATTCGCCAAGCACGAGATAGATCAGAATCCCGATGAACGGGAAGCCAATGATCACCAGCAGCCACGCCATCGCCACGGACGGGCGCGACCCCTTTCGCACGATCACGACGCACGCAAAAAACAGCCGCAGCGTGATGTCGGTCGCGACCACCAAGACGGCCCAACGACCATCCCCAAACCAGTCAGTGATGGACGATGCCTGCGCAGTCAGCGCACCCCCAAGCATGGTCGCTTCGGTGCTCACAGCACGAGGGCAACAACGGTCAGGCGGCGTTCACCCTTGGGCAGATTGACGCGCACGGTCTCGCCGATGCGAGCCTTCATCAGCGCCGTGCCCATCGGGCTGGTGGTCGTCACTTCGCGGTACTCGGCTGGTGTCTCGCTCATCGTGCTCACGATCTTGTATGTCTCAACCTTTCCGCTGCCCTCATCGCGGAGTTGCACAACGGCGCCGAGAAACACCATATCGGCAGGCATCTCGCCTTCCTGAACCACTTGGCACGCGGCGATGCGTGCCTCGAGTTCGCGGATGCGAAGATTGTTCATCGACTTGTCTTCGCGAGCGGCGTGGTAGTCGGAGTTTTCGCGAAGATCACCATGTCCGCGCGCATCGGCAATGCGCTCGGTCAGCGCCTTGTCGAGTGCCCTGTAGTCGGCGAGTTGCCGCTCCAGCCTTTCCTTGTCGGCCTTGGTGACGAACTCCATTGCTGCTGCACACTATCCCACTCTGCGCGTGCTCGCAACAGCGTGTGCGCTCTCCGTCACCCGCGCAAGCAGCGAGGCAAGCAGCAGTCCACCCACCGCCGTGACGATCGATGCGATCCACAGCACGAGCGTGGCATTCCACTCATCGCTCGTTGGGATGGTCATGTTCGAGCGCATTCGATCGAGCAGCGCCGGAACGCCACCGGGCATCGCGGGGGAGCTGACCAGCGGCGCCATGCCGAGCGCGGAAAGGGGCAGTTGCAGACCTGCGGCCACGAGCACGCAACCCGCCATCGCGGCGGCGCGAACCCAGCCCGATGAAACGGAAGTTCCGATCGCCACCAGCCCTGTCACAGAGGCAAGACCCGCAAGCACATGGAGGTCAATCAGCAGCGTGCGCTGGACGGGCCAGGGCGTTCCCAGCCGCAGGGGCCACAGGGGCAGTTGGATCAAGAACGCCAGCGTGACCGCATCGAGCAGTGCTTGCGCCGACGGCGCGCGGGTTGCAGGTGCGCTTAGGCGCAGCAGCGGCCAACCCACCCACAGCGCCATCGTGCAGAGCACCAGAGTCTGCGAGATGCCGGGCGTCAGTGTGGACGGCGCGAGATGAAGCGGAATGGCGGGCGCGAAGGACGCGGCGATGGCGACGGCGAACCAACAGCCGACCGCCACGACCAGACCGCGCGGCAGTTCAGCGGCTGCCGACATAATCGACGGACAGGTCGATCGACTGCGGTCCCGCGCCGTCGATGCGCCCATACTGCGACATCAACATGTCGAGATAGCGCAGTTTCTGTGCGGATGGCACCTCCGCCGCAGCTTCCGTGCCAGGCATGCGGCCCCAAATGATGCGCGACTGCTTCGTCGTGAGGAGCGCGACGTTCCCCGAGGACGCGAAGTCGCCGACATCCACCGCCTCGACCTGTCCGCGCCAGCGCTGCACGCCAACCAGCTTCGCCATCTCGACGCCCGCGATCACATCCGCGCCGCTCCATGCGGAACCCGCATGCGCAGGCGGCGGTGCCGCAACGCCAAGAATGCGGGTCAGTCGGGGTCCCATGCCGACCGGGTAACTCCGCGGCATGCGGCGGCACGATGTGTCGAGCAGGTGCTCCGCGTTGGAGTGAACCACGAGCGCAGCCGGCTCCGCGAATGTCGCGTCCACTTCAATGCCGCTGAAGCCGCTTCGGCTGACCTGCCGTACTTCGTCGAACCATCCTGACCGTTCGAGCGCCGCCTTCGCGCGAAGAAGTCCCTCGCGGCCGCCCGCCGTAGGCCCCGCCTCGCGCGCGGTCATCTCCTGCAGCGGCGCCAAGTCTTGCGGAGCCATCCACACGGGTGCATCGATGAACGCGACTTCAATGCGCTCGCCCGGCGCTGCAACGGCCTGTCGGCGAAGTTCTGGCACCCACCAGCCGAGTGACGCGGCGCCAAGCGCGCCCACCACAATCGCGGCGCTTCCGTAAGTGATCGCGGATCGCGTTCCGTCACTCAGCGCCATCGGAAGTCTCCGTCGCCACCGAGCCACCCGCGTCCGCTGGCGGACTCTCGCGACCGTTCGCAGTGGAAGAACCTCGTCGGGGTCGCCCTTGACGGCGCGCTGAGCGCAGGCGAACAACCGCGCGTTCGACCAGCCTCTTGCACATCTGGGGGAAAGTGATGCCGGCGTGCGCCGCCGCCTTTGGCACAAGCGAGTGATCGGTCATGCCCGGCATCGAGTTGATCTCAAGGAACCAGGCACCATCCGCATCGACCATGAAATCCGCGCGCGCAACATCGCGGCAACCAAGCCGTTCGTAAATCGTGCGCGCCGCGTGCACGATCTCCTCGCGTACCGCATCGGGGAGTTCGGGGTCGAGGCGGTACTGCGTGTCGTTGCGCTCGTACTTCGCGGCGTAGTCATAGAACGCCTGCGGCGTTTCGATCTCGATCAGCGGCAGCACATCGCGCTCCAAGATGCTCGCAGTGATCTCGCGCCCTTGCACGAGGCGTTCCACCAACGCTGGCTGACCTGCCGCGTCGAAACGCGCACGCGCGGCGTTCAACTGCTCCTCGTCGAAGCAGCGGTGCACTTCGAGGCTCGATCCATCCGCCACGGGCTTCACCACGAGCGGAAGGGGAAGGTCGCATGGTTCACCCGCGTGCAGGACGCGTGCGGGCGGCGTGCGAATGCCTGCGGCACGCGCGAAGAGTTTCGAGGTTGCCTTATCCATCGCCGCGCGCGACGCGCGCGGACGGCTTCCGACATAGGGGCGCCCATCCACCTCAAGCAGCTCCTGCAGTCCGCCGCCCTCGCCCCATGGACCGTGCAGCACGGGGAAGATCGCATCGCCCGGCATCGCGCGGATGTCTTCGAGCGTCGGCCGGTCGATCACCTGCTCGTGCACCTCGAAGCCGCCCGCCTCGCGCAGCGCCGCGGCGACGCGCTGCCCAGACTTGATGCTCACATCTCGCTCACCATCGGGACCGCCCATCAACACCAGCACCTGCATGTCAGCCATGAATCACCCGCGCTCCTCAGGGAAAGAGGGAACTTGCTGCCTCGACCACACGACCACTTCGCGTTCGAGCCGCCGACCCGAATGGGCCAGCACCCGCTGTTGTACCTGATTCGACAGTTCGAGCACGTCGCGCGCGCGGCCGCCGCGATCGATGGCGAGGAAGTTGCCGTGGCACTCGCTCACAAACGCGCTGCCGAACCGCAGCCCCTTCAGCCCCGCCTGATCGATCAGTTTGCCGGCACTTTCACGGCGCCCCGTCGCCGGATCGGTCGGATTGCGGAACATGCAACCCGCCGACTTCGCCCCCATCGGCTGCGTCCGCTTCTTGTACTCAAAGATCTCGTGCACATCTGCCTCGATCTTCTTCGGGTCGCCGTGCGGCAGGCGAAGGTGCGCAGCCACCACGATGCAACCCGCGGGAAGTTCGCAGTGCCGATAGCCAAGCCGAAGATCCGCAGCCTCGATGGAACGCATCTCGCCGCCGTGCATCACCACCTCGATCCGCTCCAAACTCTGAGCGATGTCGCCGTATGCACCGCCTGCGTTCATGCGAACAGCTCCGCCAAGCGTTGCGGGAATGCCGGCCATCTGCGCGAGTCCGCCTCGCCCGAGCCGCTTCGAATCCTGCACCAGTCGGAAGAGGTCCGCACCTGCGCCGATGCGCACAGTTTCTGCCGAGTGATCGCCGCGGGCCGTGCCATCGGTCGCATCCCACGGTGCACGGGTGAACGCAGGCGCACTGAGGTCGACCACCACGCCATCCACGCCTTCTTCAAGAACCAGCAGATTCGCACCCTGCCCGAGCACGCGCAGCGGCACATTCGCCTCCGCGCAGCGGCGCGAGAGTTCGCTGAGCGCCGCGAACGAGCGCGGGACCGCCAACACATCCGCGCATCCGCCGGCGGCGAACCAAGTCGCTCCGCCGATGGGGTCGTTGAAGCGGATCTCCGCATCGATCCCGTTCCACATGTTCGCATCGCTCGCTGCGGCGGCGGCTGTGGCAGTTGCTGGCGTCATCGCATCACTCGGTCGGGCTGGCGGCGGCACGCGGGGGGCAGGTCGCCGCGGCGCGTGCAGTGATGCCGTGTCGGCGCATCAGTTCATGCGCGATCTTCCAGACGGGGCCCGCACCCATGACGACGACGAGATCGCCGTCGCGGGCATCGGCTGTGATGCGGTCCGTGATCGCACCGAAGTCTTCGATCGCCATCGCCTCCGTGCCGCGCGCGAGCAGCCGCTGCACCAGATCCTCGCTGCAGACGCGTGTGCGTTCCAGTTCGCTATCGCGCACGAAGTAGATCGGCGGAACGATCACGAGATCCGCGCGCCCGAAGCTCTGCGCGAACTGTTCAAGCAGGAAGCGCGTGCGGCTGTGCTGGTGCGGTTGGAAGACGCAGATCAGTCGGCGCGGCTCATGCGCGCTGCGCAGCGCCGCGAGGGTGCGCTCGCACTCGGTCGGATGGTGTCCGTAATCGTCGAAGACCGTGAAACGTGCGCCGCTGGGCGATTCGCACTCGCCGATCCTTTGCATGCGGCGGTCGATGCCCGCGAACGATTCGAGCCCGCGCTGAATGTCGCGCCAGGACGCGCCGAGCCACGACGCCAAAATGGCGGCGGCGGCGGCGTTCAACGCATTGTGCTCGCCGATCAGGTGACCGCGCCACGACACGAGGCATGCATCGCCCTGATGCAGCGCGCCTTCATTCGTCGCTGGGATGAACTCCACGCGGTAGTCCGCCGAGGGCGACCAACCGAAGGTGTGGACCGAGCACGCCAGTCCGCTCGCCACCGTGCGGCGATGTGCGCCCTCATGCGCGATGAGCAACTTCCCGCCGCGCTCCGCTGCAGGCAGCAGTCCCGCGAACGCACGGAACGACTTCACGATCTCATCGAGTGAGGCGTAGCAATCGAGATGATCCTCCTCCACGTTGTTGATCAGCGCGAGCGTGGGGCGGTGCGCGTGGAACGATCGGTTGAACTCGCACGCCTCGGCAACGAAGATCCCTGGCTCGCCCGCGAGCGTGCCCGCGGGGATCCGCTCCGATCCCGTTCTTGTTCCGCCGCCAAACTGCGGACAGTGCGCGCCCACGATCACCGATGGATCGAGCCCCGCTTCGATCAGCAGGTGGCTGAGCAGCCCGGTCGTGGTGCTCTTGCCGTGCGTCCCTGCGATGGACACCGCCGTGCGTCCCGACTGCGCCGCGCCGAGCGCCTGCGCGTAGCTCATGCACTCGATGCCAGCGCTGCGCGCGGCGGCGAGCTGCGGGTTGCTCTCTTGAACGGCGGCGGAGAAGACAACGAGGTCGGTACCACTTGGGATCGATGCGGCGGGGGGACCGACCGCGACTTCGATGCCGTCAGCGGCGAGCGCGTGCGTGACATCGCTCGCTTCCTGGTCGCTGCCAGTGATGAATGCACCGCGGGAGCGCATCATGCGCGCAAGTCCGCTGGTGCCGCAGCCGCCGATGCCGATGAAGTGCACGCGACGACCGCCAAAAACCGTCGCATCCGTGCGCGTGTTCATGGTGAGAGGAATATCGGCATAGGGCAGGGGTCGGCTTGGAAATCCTTGCAGTCTCGTGGCGACGCGCGGCGCGCCGTACACTCGGCGCATGGCTGGAGGATCGGAGGCTGTCCGCGCGCAGGTCCTGATCGTGGACGACGAGAAGGGACACGCCGAAATCATGGCGGAGGCGCTCCGCAAGCCGGGGCATGTCTGCACGGTCGTTCACAGCCGAAAGGCAGCAGAAGACGAACTGCGCCATGGCAACTTCGATGTCATCGTCACCGACCTCGTGATGGAGACCGAACGCTCGGGCATGGAAGTGCTTGAGATGGTCGGATCCCTGCAGCAGGGGGCGGCGGCAATCCTGGTGACGGCCCACGGCGATGTCGCGACGGCGAAGGAGGCGCTGCGTGGAGGCGCGTACGACTTCATCGAGAAGCCGCTCGATGTGGTGCTGCTTCGCAATGTGGTGCAGCGCGCCGCGGAGTCGGTCCTGCTGCGCCATCAGAACGCGACGCTCCGCGGGCAAGTCGATGCCGCCTATGGGTTTGAGGGGATCATCGGCGATTCCGCCGCGATCCGCCAAGTCATTCAATCGATCCGCCAGGTGGCCCCAACGAACATCCCCGTCCTCATCACGGGTGAGAGCGGAACGGGCAAGGAACTGGTCGCCCACGCCATCCACCTCCACTCGAAGCGCCGCGAGCGGCGGTTCATCCCGTTCAACGCGGCGGGGCAAGCGGAGAGCCTGCTCGAAGATCAGCTGTTCGGTCATGTTCGGGGTGCGTTCACAGGGGCAGACCGCGACCGCGAGGGCGTCTTTGAATACGGCGACCGCGGGACCGTGTTCCTCGATGAGATCGGCGACATGCCGCTGTCGATGCAGCCGAAGCTTCTGCGCGTCCTTGAGAAGGGGGAGATCGTGCGTCTTGGGGCGAACGACGCGAAGCGCGTGGATGTCCGCTTCGTCAGCGCCACCAACCGCGATCTGAAGGCGGCGTCCAAGCAGGGGCAGTTCCGCGAGGATCTCTTCTACCGCCTGCGCGGCGTGGAGATCGCGATTCCGCCGCTGCGCGAGCGGCGCGAGGACATCCCGCTGCTCGTGCGGCATGCGGTGGGCAAGTTCGCTCGGGAACTCGAGCGCCCGATCCCATCGGTCAGCGAGTCGGCGATGCTGCGGCTGGTCTCCTACCACTGGCCAGGCAATGTGCGCGAACTGGTGAACGCCGTTCACCGCATGCTCGTCGGGCAGTCGGGCGCCGTGCTCGATGTGCAGGATGTTCCTTCGGAGGTGTGCAGCGACGCGAGCGCACCCGAGGGCGGTGGCAGTCTCGCGGGGCGCAACCTCGAGAGGCTGGAGAAGGAGACGATCCGTCAGACGCTGGCGCTTGCCGAGAACAACAGGGAACTCGCGGCACAGATGCTGGGGATCGGTGAACGCACGCTCTACCGCAAGCTGAAGGAGTACGGGCTGCGCTGAGCGCATGCCCGCCCCACATGCCGTGGATCCTCTTTCGGCATTTCACCGCCGAACTCGGCAAGGTGATCCTGCTGACGACCGCCGTCATCGTGACGGTCGTTGCATTCGGTGCCGTGATCAAGCCGCTCGCGGGCAATCTGCTCGGACCCGGCGGCATCGCCAAGTACATCGTGCTTGCGATGGTGCCGATGCTGCAGTATGCACTGCCGTTCGCGGTCGGATTTGCCGGCACAATCGTGACGCACCGCTTCGCGTCGGACAACGAAGTGCAGGCGATGTCGGTCAGTGGGCTGCCGTACCGGACGATCCTGCTGCCGCAGGTCGCGCTTGGGCTGGGGCTCGGACTCTTCATGTTCGTGCTTGTGCAGACGACCATCCCACGCTTCCTGGGCTACATGAGTGATGTCATCACCGAGGATGCGTCGCAGGTCTTTGTGAGCACCATCCGATCCGGCGAGCCATTTGAGATGGGCAACTACCTGATTTCAGCGGACCGCATCGCACTCGACGATTCCCGTTCCTCGGAAGGTGTGCGCCGCGTTCGTATGGAAGGGGTTGTGGCGCTGGAGATGCTGCCGGGCGGCAAGGTGGGCAGCGAATTCGTGGCGGCTGCGGGTTCTGCGGATCTGTATGGACGCGGGTCGGATCTGGTGATCAAGGTCGCGTTTCGAGACACGTCGATCGTGCGCCCGGGCGAGTCGACCGTCGCCGCGTCGCCGCTGGTCGAGCCGATGCCGATCGTGATCGATGTCGGCTGGGAACGCAGCCCGAAGTTTCTGCCGTGGAGCGAACTGATTGAAGTGCTGCGCGAGCCGAGCCTCGGTGCGCTGCCACAGGTTGAACGCCGTGGCTATGAGCCGGCGATCCTTCCTGGGTTGATGATGCAGCGCATCGAGCGGCAGTTGCAGGCGCAGGGGGTTGCTGTCCTTGACAGCGGCAACGCTGGACGACGCTACGAGATTCGTGATGCGCAGCTCGGTGGCAAGGGGCTCGTTCCGCGCCCGCCTCTGAAGCGAATTGCCGTGACCGAGTTGGAGGGCGATCAGCCGGTGCGTGAGGCGTCGGCAGTGGGCGCGTCGCTCGTGGCAACCAAGTCAAGTGGGCAGTTCGGCGGCGGACCGGCGCGGCTCGATCTCGTGCTTCTTGAGCCAACCGCACGCGATCTGCGGGGCGGGACGGACCGCGTGGTGGGCTGGCCACCGGAGGTCGCGGGTGTCGCGGTCGCAGACGGTGCGCCTGAGCCAACGGTGCTGGAGGCGCTGGAACTGGCGCGTTCACTTTCGAAGGCGAAGGATCCGCCGCTCGCTCAGTATGCCCGCGGCGCGGACACGGTGGTGTTTGTCATCGAGAGGGCGCTTCGGAGCACCTACTACGAGGCACTCTCGCACATTTGGATGCGATTTGCGCAGCCTGTCAGCGTGCTGCTGATGCTGCTGCTTGGATCGATGCTCGCGATTTGGAAGAAGCACAGCCTTCCGCTGACGATCTTTCTGCTCGCGTTCATTCCATCCATCGCCAATGTGATCCTCATCGCATCGGGTCAGTCCATTTTGCGGCAAGCGAAGGTGGGGCAGGGTCTCAGCGTGATGTGGGCGGGGAATGCGGCGCTGCTCGTGATGATCGTGTGGGTCGGAAGGAGGATGGCGCGCCACTGACGCGCGAGTGACCCATGCGAATCCTCACCCGCTTCATCATGTTTCGGTTTCTTGGCAACTTCTGGTTGCTCTTTGCGCTGCTCTTCGTCTTTGCCGTGTCCATCGATGTCCTTGTTCAGTGGGAGGTTTTCGTCGATGCGGCCACGCGACTGCTGACCGCCGCGGGCGGCACAGGGCGCGCTGGATTTCTCGCCACGCTCAAGTTGGTCGTTGAGTTTCACTCTCCGCGCGTCTTCCAGTTCTATCAGTACATGATGCCGCTCGTCGCACTCGGCGCGATGGGATTCACCGCGTCCGCGATGCTTCGTCACCGCGAGTTCGTCGCGATGCTCGCAGCCGGGATGTCGATGCAGAAGATCACATGGCCTTTCCTCCTTGGCATGTTGGTGCTGTGCGGACTCCAGCTTGCGAATCAGGAAATCATGTTGCCGCGGCTGGCGACGCGGCTTCTGATGGAGCACTCGCAACTTGTCACTGGCGTGAGTGCATCCTGGGCACTCCCGCTTGCGCCAGATGCCTCGGGCACACTTATCCACGCAGCCCGTTTCGATCCAGCCACGCAGTCGCTCGTCGGCATCTATGCCGTCGTCCGCGAAGGTGGTGCGGTGCGTGCACGCATCGAAGCTCCGCGCGGGACTTGGTCCGCAGAGCGGGGGGGCTGGGTCCTCGAGAAGGGCATCGAGTCGACGACCGCCCGCCCCGGCGACTCGCCGACCGCCGCGCGCTCCAGCGTGATTGAGCGGCGACCTGCGGACTTCCTGAAGACGGATCTCGATCCCACCACGCTTTCCCTGCGAAGGAACATGTTGCAAGCTCACATGCTGTCGCTGCGGCAGATCGGTGAACTGCTCGAGGCTGGAACCTTCGACCAATCCGCACTGCGCCGCATCGCCGTCGGACGGTTTTCATCGCTCGCCATCGCGCTGCTCGTGCTGGTGATCTCGCTGCCATTCTTCGCGATGCGCGAGCCAAGACCCATTCTGGGACAAGCCGTGTTGTGCGCGGGTGTCGGGTTGCCGCTGCTGCTGACGGCGATGATCTTCATTGCGCTGCCTGTGGGTGCCGTGACGCCCACCGTCGGCGTCCTGACGCCGGTGATCTTGCTGCTGCCCATCGCGGCGTGGCGATTCGCGACGATGAAGACCTGAGTCGGGGCTTCCGCGGTGACGCGCAGGCGGCACTCACTCCTGCGTGCGCGGACGCATGCGCCAACTCTCCTGCAGCGCGTCATCGAACACGGTCGGCTTCGAGCGGCGAAGCAGCATCCGCGCGAGGCGGTCCATCTCCACGCGTTCGAGCGCGCGCCGTGCAGCGCGTTCATCGGCGGCACGCGTCGCAGACGGATCGCTGCCATCGGACGGCACCTCCGAGCGCACCTCCACGATCGCGTAGCCGCCCTCGAGCAGCACCGGATGTGAACGCCCCCCGACCTCCGTGGCGAACAGCACTTCGCGGAACGCCGCAGGAAACGATGGGTCGCTGCGGGAAATCGGCGGCAGCAGTCCGCCGCGCGCCGCGCTGGCGTCGTTCGACTCCACGAACGCAATCTCGCCGAACGGCTCGCCGGCGCCGAGCCGCGCCTGCACGCGCTCCACCGAGGGCATGTCCGGAACGACGATGATTCGGCACACGCGCCGAACGCCATGCGCCGCGTCGAACGCCTGCCGAACCGCCTCCTCGCTCAGCCGCACCTCTCGCTGCGCGAGCGCACGAAGCGCAGCGTTTCGCCACAAGAGCGCGCGCCAACGCACGGGACCAAGCGACTGCGCATCACGCAGCGCCGCCAGCAACTGCGCAGCGCGCGCAGGATCGGGCGCGAGCGCATCGAGCGCGATCTGCGACTCGCGTTCCACGGCCGCATCATCCACCACCAACCCCTGTGCCCGAAGTTCGCTGCGCAGCGCCGCTTCGAGGACCAGTTCTTCGAGTGCCTGCCCGCCCGCGCTCTCGAGAAGCCGCGCGCGCAGATCCTCCCACGTGATCGCTTCGCCAGCGAGCATCGCGGCAGGGCGCACGCTCGGGTCCACGGACGAGATGGCGCGCGGTGGCGGTTCAGTCGAGACGCTTCGCATCTCCGTCGACTGCGGGGTTGACGCGCAGCCCGCAAGAAGCAGCGGTGCACAGGCGACTGCCGTGCAGATCACAGCCGCCGAAGAGCGCATGGAATCGGTGGGCACTGCTTGCACGCGTGCATCGTCATCGGATTCGGCGTGCGCGTCAATCGGGCACCTCGAAGAGCGATCCGCCTGCCTCCACGCGCACGGGTTTCAGCGACAGACACAGCGCGCGCACGCGCTCGGGTGTGATGCGCGGATCCAACCAGCCGGAACGCCGCCACACATTCAGCATGACCTCGTCGATCACCACATGCGTCCAGCCGCGCGCACGCATCGCCGCACGCGTGGCGGTCATCCCCGAATCGGTCGCCTCCAGCGTGGCGATCAGTGGATGCTCATTCCACACCGACGCGTAGGTTGGCACGGTGGGCCACCAGAAGACGGCATTCGCACCGAGCGTGACGACGCGCGAATCCTGTGGCAGTGCTCGCAGCGCAAAGGGAAGCGATTCCTCACCGACCTCGCCGCTGAAGAGCTTCTCGATTCCGATGCCCTCCGCAGCAACCAATCGCCCTTCCTTCCTTCCGCCCACATCGATCTCAATGCGCGGACCGTCCACCACATAACACCAGAGTGGCTGCGCGCACCACGCGGCAAGCAGCGCACACAGCACGGCGCGCTGCGCCAGTGTTTGCGCGCGCGGCAGCGCAAGCGAGAACGCCATGGACACAAGCAGCACAAGCGGCACTGCGGTCGGCAGCAGGAAACGCCCCTTGGCATGCGTCAGCAGGAGCCAGAGCGCCACCTGCACACACAGCACGACGCACAGAAGGAACGCTCTGCGCCGAAACTGTGCGCTTGCAAGAAGCACGCATGCGCAAGCGGTGCCCATCCACGGCAGCACGGACCAGAACGGACGCCACGGCGCACCAGCGCCGGGCGCGCTGCCCTCGGGCGGACTGCCAAGACCCGCGGCGAGAAACTCGCTCCACAGTGCGCGCAGCCAATCGGCAGACGGAAGCGCGCCGTGCGCAGCATGAAAGACCTGCGCGCGTGCTTCGCCAAGACCGCCATCACCCAGCGCAGGGAACAGCGGCGATCCTGTCGCTGCCGCAGTCCGAAGCCACCACGGCGACAGCACCAGAGCGCCGACAAACGCAGCGAGGCACATGCTCACGACCAGTTGTCCTGCACCGCGATCCGCACCGCGCTGCGATCGCACGGCTCGCCACATCCAGAGCAGCGCGGCGGGCGCAACGACGAACAGCGCAGCGGTCATCTTCACGCCAATCGCAGCCGCGGCGAGCAGCGCCAGCGCCAGCGTCCACGAACGCGAGGGGCGTTCCTCCCATGCAAACAGCACTCCCCACAGCAGCGCTGCAAACAACAGCAGCAGCGCCATCTCGTTGTACGCGAGCGATCCAGTCACAATCACCCACGGCACACCAAGCAGCAGTGCCGCCGCGGTCCACGGCTCGCGCCCGAGCAGCAGCCGAGCGATCTCGCCCACCATGCACGCGGCGGCGATCGTGAACAGCGCATGAAGCACTTGCGCATCCAGCGCGCCCGCCGTGGCACCGCCCTGCAGTGCCATGAGATGCATGAACGCACTCTCCAGGAACGACGGCAGCGCGGAGTAAATGTTGTGCGGCAGGCTGGCGATCCCGCCGAGCGCGATCCACTCGCGCGGCAGCAGCAGGTGGTAGCTGATGGCGTCGTAGCCGCCGTACTCCGTCGACCAGATCCAGCCGGGCGTTCCAGCCGCGGCAAGCAGCAGCGCGGCGAGCGCTGGCGCCGACGCGAACAGCAGCCAGGGTCCCGCGGGCGCCGCATCGGCGGTCTGCAGTCGAAGGCACATCGTGACGCCGCGCCGCTGCAACGCAAGCGAACGCCAGAGCAGCACACAACCAGGAACGAGCAGCACCGCCGCGGCGATCCGCGACTGCGCGTGCGAGAAGACGCCGAGCGTTCCAGCCGCACAGTCGATGGTCAGCAGCGCCGCGCAACCGAGTGCGAGCGCGACAGGCCACGGGACGCCACCGAGCCGCAGCAGTCGAACGCACGCCACACCAAGCCCGAGTGCAGACAGCATCCACGCGGCTGGGCCGGGCAGATGCATCAACACGCGTAGCAGCGCATCCGCGCCGCGGCTCTCACCTGAAAGTGTTGCGGTTCCGCCGTACCACATCAGCGCTGCAAGCAGCGCTGCTCCCGCCAACCATGGAATGCGACCAGGCCGCAGCAGCAGCCCGTACGCCATCAGTTCTTGGATCCGGCTCCGACAGGCTGCGCACCCTTCACATGGGCCGCGAGCGCGTCGAAGGTCACCGGGTCATGGATCGCGATCTCGCTGAGCATCTTGCGGTTCAGCAGGATGCTTGCGTTGGCGAGTGCGGCGATCAGTTGGCTGTACCGAATCCCGCGCATGCGGCATGCGGCTGTGATGCGCGTGATCCAAAGACTGCGGAAGTCGCGGCGGCGGAGGCGGCGGTGGATCCACGCGTTGCGCCCTGCGCGCATCAGCGCGACCTTGGCCTGCTGCTTCAGCCTGCTCTTTGTTCCGAAGTAACCGCGCGCTTCGCGCAGCAGTTTGCGGCGGGCTTGCGTTCGTGCCGCGCCTTTGCGTGCTCGTGCCATGGGAGAGAACTCCTCTTACTCAAGCCGTGCCTTGCGGCGCGGCGGGCGCTCGACGGGGCCGTTCACTGCGAACGGGCTTTCGATCCCGGCGGGCAATGCGGGTGCAGTCGTCAGTCGGCGGATGCCGCTGCGGCTGCGGGGGATTCCTTGCGCACCGCGTGCTGCTGCTGTGAGAGCAGACCACGGTTCAGGAGCTTTCCATACATCTTCATGTCGCCATCACGCGCAAAGCGACCCTTGCGATAGGTCTGCACGGTCACACCGCGCTTGTTGCTCTTGAGATGGCGGCTGTTGGGGCTGAAGAAGCGGACCTTGCCGGTCTTCGTCACCTTGATTCGCTTGGTCAGTCCCTTGTGTGTCTTCTGCTTGGGCATGGTGGGCACCTTCGGTCGAGCCGCGCAGACTACCCGCACCCACGCCGCCGCGCAACACCTTGCGCACACTCGCGCTCCCCGAGCGTTCAGTTCACCAGCAGGATCTCGAGCGCACTCGGACCTGCGCGGCGGAAATCGATCGTTTCTTTGCCATCCCGCCCACGAATCACCCAAATGTTGTCGGTCGCGACGTTCGGAGCGACCTGCAGCCGCGGCGAAACGAGCCACACGGCGGAACCGTCCGAGAACAGAACATTCTGGCCGGACTGGTCGTGGTTCGGCGAGTTCAGATCGAAGGTCGGGGGCATCATCCCGCGCTGCACGAGTCCTTGCACGGGGTTCGCATCGGCGGCGACTGGACTGCGCGCGGTGGCGGCAAGCTGCAGTTGCGACTGATGTGTGGGAACGCGGTACGACAGACTGCGCGCGCCATTGCACTTGGTGCAGTCGGCGTGGCAGTAGCCCTTCGAGGAAAGCAGTTCGAGGTGGCGTGCGTTCTCCGCCATCGGCGGCGCTTGTTCCGTCGGGCCACTCAGGAAACCCGCGAGTCCCGCGGTCATCGGCAGCATGCCGCGGTGATCGGCCGCATACGCGGCGAGTCCGCCACCAAGACTGCGCAGGCTGTTCGCACACAGCGACTGCGAATGCGAGCGGCGGACCTGCGCAGTGACGGGAATCGCAACGCCTGCGGCAACGATCAGCAGCGCAGCGATCGCGACGAGATTGGGCAGACCCCAACGGTTTCGCGGCACATTCCACTGCGGCAAACGCCAACGCTCCCGCATCTGCGCATCCGCGCGCGAGACGCGTGCCAGCGTCGCCTCCACGAGCAGTTCGCTTGGCGGCTCCACTGGATAGCGGTCGATCGCACCAAGCTCGCCAAGCAGCCGCTCGGCGTTCGCGCGCAGCGCTGCAGGCATGCGTCCGATGCAGGATCGGTCGAAGCCGGCCTCGATCAGGTACTCGAGCGCCGCTGCATCACGCTCATCTTCGAACTCTTCGTGCAAGTCGTTCATGGTCATTTCTGGTCTCGCTGCATCCTGTTCGCGCCCTGAATCAGGAGTTCTTCATTCGTCGGTCAATCATCTCGGTCACTCACTCTTGTCCGGGGTCGGCGTGTGGCCGGGTCCGCCACCTGTCTTGCGTCGCCACTGGGCTGAGAACATCGCCACGGCTGCATGCATGCGGCTCTTGATCGTGCCCAGGGGAACGCCCAGCGCGTCCGCAACCTGTTGATAGCTGAGCCGCTGAAAGTAGCCGAGCAGGATCACCTCGCGGTGGTGCGCGGGCATGCCATCGAGCACCTGCTTCACCAGCGCGCTCTCGTCGCGAGCCGTGGCGAAGGCGTCCGGGGCCTCACCCTGCGCCTCAACGAGTTCGCCCATCGTGGAGCCATCATCATCGCTGAGCGGCTTGTCCAAACTCACCGCGCGCCGACGCTTGGCTCGCCGATGGAAGTCGCGCGCCTTGTTCGATGCGATCGTGTAGAGCCATGGCTTGAAACGCCGCTCCGCATCGAACGAGTCCGCGGACAGGTGGACTTGCAGCATCGTGTCCTGGAAGACATCGTCGGCGGCGGCGCCTGACCCGAGGAAGCGCGCGAGGAATCCATGCAGATCGCGGCGGTAGCGTTCGACGAGCGTGCGGAACGCATCGGGGTCTCCATCGCGGTGGCGCGTCAGGAGCGACTCATCCGAGGCGGCATCCATGCCTTGGTCGGCCATCGTGCGGGGCAAAGTACCCGACTTGCCGCACGCCGCACGGATCGACGCAGCCTTCGCCGGACCAAAGTGCGAATCGATTGCTCGTGCGAGTTTCGCGGCGCTGCGTGCGCCTGCGCCAAGCCCCGCGTGCACTGCACTTGCCACGGCCTGCAGCCCCGCCACGGCGGGCGAAGGGTGCGGGAGGGCAAGTGCATTGCACGGGAGCATTGGGTTGCTACGATCCGCCACCCTTGGGAGTTCAAGGAAAACCCGATCCATGCCAGTGCCGATCAGCCAAATGTGGACCGTTGCGACCTATGTCCTGGGGCAGAAGCTCCGTGGTCGCAAGCGGTACCCGCTCGTCCTGATGCTGGAACCGCTTTTTCGCTGCAATCTGGCCTGCGCAGGCTGTGGCAAGATCCAGTACCCCGCCCACATTCTCAAGCGCGAATTGTCGGTCGCCGAGTGTCTGAAGGCGGTCGACGAGTGCGGGGCGCCGATGGTCTCGATCCCCGGTGGCGAACCGCTGCTCCATCCGCAGATCGCGGAACTGGTGCGCGAACTGGTCGCGCGCCGCAAGTACATCTACCTCTGCACGAACGCGCTGCTGCTGAAGGAGAAACTTGAAGCGGGTTGGTTCAAGCCGAGCAAGTACCTCACCTTCAGCGTTCACATGGACGGCATCGAGGAGCACCATGACTTCGCGGTGTGCCGTGAGGGGACGTTCCAGAAGGCGATCGAAGGCATCCGACTCGCGGTGGAGCGCGGCTTCCGCGTGACCACCAACACGACGCTCTTCGATGGCGCGGATCCGAATGCGGTGCGGCAGTTCTTCGATGAGATGATGGATCTCGGCGTCGAAGGCATGATGGTCAGCCCTGGCTATGCGTACGACAAGGCGCCGGATCAAAAGAGTTTCCTCAAGCGTCAGAAGACGCATGAGCTGTTCGAAATGGTGCTGTCGAACCGCCGCGATGGACGGCGGCGCTGGCGCTTCAATCAGTCGCCGCTCTTTCTTGAATACCTGATGGGTCGCCGCTCCTTCGAGTGCACGCCGTGGGGCAATCCAACCTTCAACATCTTCGGTTGGCAGAAGCCGTGCTACCTGCTGAATGAGGGCACAGCGGATTCCTTCCGTGAACTCATGGAAGAGACGGAGTGGGAGCGATACGGACGCGCCTCGGGCAACCCGAAGTGCCAAAACTGCATGGTGCACTGTGGACATGAGCCAAGCGCAGTGGACTACACGTTTTCAGCGCTGCCCGGGATGTTCGCGACCGTGAAGGCGATGCTGTTCGATACCTATGCGAATCCCGCCGCGCGCGAGCGGTTGCGCGAGGAGGCGACGAAGCCGCATGGCCCCCGTGCGCATCTCGTTCAGCTCGGCTTCGCGAAGGATGTGCGCGAAGTGGAACACACTGCCGCGTAAAGGGCGCGCGGGGCGCGCGTCAGTCGTGCGAGAGCGCGGCAGCGTCCACAGGATGCTTGGGGGAACCACCTTGCGCCGCCGTCACGACATCGCGCACGACCCAGCTCATGTTCTCCATCGCGGTTTCGCTTCGGCTTGCCAGATGCGGCGCGAGGAACGCGGCGCGCAGGCCAAGCAGCGGGCAGTTCGCCGCGATCGGCTCGGGGTCGTGGACATCGAGGACGGCGCGTGCGAGCGGATTCGCCCCGAGGAACCCCGCGAGATCGCTCGCAGGAAGCACCATCCCGCGCGAGGTGTTGATGAGCAGCACATCGGGTCGCATCTGCGCGAGCGAATCGGCGCTGAGGAAGTTTCGATTGGATGGTCGCCCATCCACATGAACGCTGATGACATTGCTCTCGGCGAGCAGCCTGCTCAGTGGAACGATCTCGCCGCCGCCGCACTGCGACGCATCGATCTCGCGCAAATCATGGAGCAGCACACGGAAGCCGATCGCTGCGGCGACTTGCGCGAGGCGCGTTCCGATGCGTCCCACGCCAAGAATCCCAAGCGTGAGTTCGCTCATCTGCCGCTGGGCAGCAATCTCGCTGCGCGCGGCGTCCCATGCAGCTTGGTCGAGTGCACGGTCGAGGAACACGCGCGGTCGGAGCGCGTCGCACAGCAGGCAGAGCACATACTCCACGACAGCCTGCGTGTTGGCGTCTGGAGTATTCACGACCATCACGCCGCGGCGGGCGCATGCCACGAGATCGATGTTGTCCACGCCGACGCCCGCGCGCCCCACCACACGGAGCGCGGGTAACCGCGCGAGCAGCGCATCGTCCACGGTCGTGTAGGTGCGAACCACAAGACCGAGTGCCGCCGGAGCGGCTGCCGCGAAGGCGGGGGTGTTCGGCGCCGCTTCCGTGACCTGCGCGGCCCGCTTGAGCCACGCCAAGGGCGCCTCAGCCAGTTTTTCTGTGACCAAAATGGGTGGTTTTTGCGACTTCATTTTGCTTCGGGGCGGGGCAATGCTAGGGTAGGGACATGAACAAGCGGTTGCGGAGCTCTCGGTATCAGTCTGCCCGTTGCGCTGCACGACCCGTGGCAACGCTCGGGGCAACTGTCGCCGCATCTGCACTGTGCTCACTCAGCGTCTTCGCCGATGACATTGGGTACGAGGAACTCGTCGCCCGGCTTGGCGCGGCGGTGCCCACAGGTTCCGGCGTCCGCGCCGCGCAGTGCGAGGCGCCAGAGGCAAGCGGCACGCCTGTTCCTTACGGCCCCAACCAGACATTGCCGGAGTTTTCGGGCAAGACATTCTCCGCACAAAGTGGAACGCCCGCCGTCAGTTCGCACGCAACAGCCGTGGCGGGCGTGTACTACAGCAACAACAGCATCGCGCGCGGAGTTGGCACGATCTACCTGTACGAGGTGAATAGTTTCATCTCATCGCACCTGCGTTATGGACAGGGATCGTCGGTCGCACCAGTGACCCCGCCGTCGTCGCTGATGAAGGTCTACAACCACAGCTGGATCGGCGGCCTCTCGGGAACCACACCCACGGCGGGTGATCTCGAAATCCTGCGCAGAGCCGACTTCCAGATGAACCGCGACGACACGCTGTACTGCGTTGGAATGAACAACGGTGCGACGAGCCAGACCTATCCACTGATGGCGATGGGTTACAACGGCCTCGCGGTCGGTCGCATGGATGGCGAACATTCGCGCGGTGATCTGCCGCCGGGCGCAGATGGCCCTGGACGGATGAAGCCCGAAATCGTTGCGCCCGGAAGCGCCACCAGTTGGGCAGCGCCGGTTGTTGGCGCCGCGGCGCTGCTGCTTTACGACACGGCACTCAGCACGCTTGCGAGCAACCCAAACGCCGACGAAACCACGGTCATCAAGGCGTGCCTGCTTGCGGGCACGACGCACCGCGCCGGATGGACGAACAATCCAGTCGCCTCGGGCCCGCAGCGCGGTTCGACGGTGAAGCCGCTCGATGTGGTGTGGGGTGCGGACCTGGTGAACATCGATCGAAGCCACCGCCTCCTGACCGCCGGCGAGTTTGCAGGTGCGACGACCGCAGCCGCCGCGGTGGCAGGCTCGATCATCGGCTGGGACTTCGAAAACCTTCCCGCCACGAACGCCACGCGATTCTGGCGTTTCACGATCTCGCAGTCAGCCCCCGAACTGTCGGTGATCGCGGCGTGGAACCGCGTGGCGACAACATCGACAGCCGTTCCACAGTTGGCAGACCTCAGCCTCGCGCTGCTGCGGGTCGGCACGGACGGCATCGCGGTGCCGCTCGAAGGCGAGGCGGGTGCGGCGTTCTACGGATCGGGCAATGTGGCGAGCCGATCGGCGGTCGACAACATCGAACACCTGTATGTGCGCGACCTTGCAGCAGGCGATTACATCATTCAGATGACCCGTGGTGGGTCGAGCACGGCGGGCGCGCCCTTCGCGCTGGCGTGGTATGTGTCGCCACGCGCGGCAGATCTGAATCAGGATGGTGCGGTCGGGGGATTGGATCTCGCGGTTCTGCTTGGAGGATGGGGATCGCCCGGCATTGCGGACATCAACCGCGACGGCACTGTCGACGGCACGGATCTCACGGTTCTGCTGTCGAGTTGGGGCTGATCGAAACGACTGTTGATCGACACCGACAGGCAACCCCCGCGCCCAACCGCGCAGGCTCTACTCTTGCGACCCGATGCGACCGAGGCGAACCGATGCGCTCATCATGGGCGTCCTGTTTGCAGTCCTGACCTGCTTCCTGATCGTGCCGATCGGGCACGCGGTCTCGGGCGCGCTCCATGATGACAGCGGTTGGACGCTCTTCCACGTGCGGGATGTGCTCCGCGATCCGCAGCTGGTGGCGGGGCTTCGCAACGCACTCTTCATCGCCGTATGCACCACACTGCTCGCTGCGGTGATCGCGCTCCCCGTGGCGCTCGTGAGTGCGCGGTGCGCCTTTCGCGGCAAGGGTCTGCTGAGCGCACTGCTTCTGGCGCCGCTCATTCTGCCGCCCTTCGTCGGTGCGATCGGCATGGAGGCGATCCTCGGTTACGAAGGCAGTTTGAACGCACTGCTGCGACACCTCGGACGCACGGGACCGCCGCTCGATCTGCTCAGCGGCGGTGGGTTCGGCATCATCGTGCTGCTCGAGGCGCTGCATCTCTATCCGATCCTCTTCCTGAATGTGCTGGCGGCGCTTGCGAACATCGATCCCGCGATGGAGGAGGCTGCGCGAAATTGCGGCGCGGGACCGTGGCGGCGGTTCCGCCGCATCACGCTGCCGATGCTGCGGCCTGGATTCTTCGCGGGGGCGACGATCGTGTTCGTCTGGAGTTTCACGGAACTCGGCACGCCGCTGATGCTTGGCTTCCGCACCGTGACGAGCGTGCAGATCTTCGATGGACTGAAGGAGATCGAGGTTTCGCGGCAGCCCTATGCGCTGACGCTGCTCATGTTCGTCGTTGCCACCGCGATCTATCTCGTGGGGCGCGCCACGCTCGGGCGCACGCGCGGCGGCGCATCGACGAAGGCGTCCGTGCGGCGCACCGAGCGCGTGCTCGGTCCGCTTGGAACGGTGGGCGCGTGGGCGCTCATCGGCGGCGTGTGTTGCATCGCATGTCTGCCGCACATTGGTGTCGTGCTCAGTGCGCTCAGCGTTCCAGGCAGTTGGTACGGCACGGTGCTGCCGCAGGCGTGGACACTCGACAACTTTGCTGCGGCACTGCAGCATCCGCTTGCGGCCGGAGCGGTGCGCAACTCGCTCTTCCTCGCTGGCTGCGCGGTGCTGATCGATCTCATTCTCGGCGTGGCGGCGGCGCGCATTCTGGTTCGCACGAAGCTGCCGCTGCGGTGGCTGCTCGATGCGCTCATCATGTTGCCGATCGCCGTGCCTGGACTCGTGATGGCGTTCGGCTTCGTCTCGATGAGCCTTGCGTGGCCATTTGCGGGGCGCGCGCCCGAGTGGCTCGGGTGGATGTCGGCGGTCATGCCCGGCTCGTGGTGGGCGTGGCTGTCGAACGCACCACTTGCGGCGATGGGCAACATCGTCGGCGCGATGCCCAACCCCGTGCCGTTTCTGGTGATCGCCTACGCGATCCGACGGTTGCCGTATGTCGTGCGTTCCACCGTGGCCGGACTCGAGCAGACGCCCGTCGATCTCGAAGAAGCTGCGGCGAGCGTCGGAGCGGGACCTGCGCGCACCCTGCGGCGCGTGGTCATTCCGCTCGTGGCGGCGAACATGGTGGCAGGCGGGCTGTTGGCGTTCAGTTTGTCGATGCTGGAAGTCTCCGATTCGCTGCTGCTTGCGCAGCGGGAAGCGAACTACCCGGTGACCAAGGCGATCTACACGCTCTTTGACCGCCTCGGTGACGGACCCGCCATCGCGAGCGCGATGGGGACATGGGCGATGCTGCTGCTTGCCGCCACGCTTGCCGCGGCGAGTTCCGTCCTTGGCCAGCGTTTGGGCGCCGTGTTCCGAGGGTAGTTCCTATACTTCAAGATCCATGCCGTTCACCTTGCAGCCCGATGAGGGCTACGGACTCGATATCGAGAGCACCGAGTATCTGAAGGACCACTTTCAGTCGCCCGACCGCTGGGTGCTGAACTTCGGTCCGCAGCATCCCGCGACGCACACCACGCTTCGGCTCGTGCTCGAGCTCGATGGTGAACGCGTCGCGCGTGCCACGCCGCACATCGGCTACCTGCACTCGGGCTTCGAGAAGCTCGGCGAGCATCACGACTACAACCAGTATGTCTGCACGATCAGCCGCATGGACTATGCGTCGCCGATCTGCAACGATGTCGCCTGGCATGAGGCGTGCGAGCGGCTGATGGGGGTCACGCTGACCCCGCGCTGCAAGGTGATCCGCACGATCATGGGGGAACTTGGGCGCATCCAGAACCACCTGCTGTGTGTGGGCGCGGCGGGGCTCGACTTGGGCGCGTTCACCAGCTTCCTGTACGGCTTCAACGAACGGGAATTCATCTACGACATCCTCGAGTATGTCTCCGGTCAGCGCTTCCATCCCGATTGGACGCGCGTCGGTGGCGCGTGGCGCGACCTGCCCGACGATGATGTGTTCGTTCGCATGGTTCGCGAGTTCATCGATGTGCGCATGGCGAAGGCGCTGCGCGATGTCGAGACGCTGTTGAACCGAAACCGCATCTTCACGGAGCGACTGGAAGGCGTGGGCGCGCTGCCGGAAGCGGACGCGATCGCATGGGGGGCGACCGGACCGTGCGCACGCGCTTCGGGCGTGCGACGCGACGTGCGCAAGGACGACCCGTACCTCTGCTTCGCGGACAACTGGGATGGGCAGGGCGCAAGCGCGGTTCACTTCTCCGTCCCTGTGGCGACGACGGGCGACTGCCTCGCGCGATACCACGTGCGGCTCGAGGAGATGAAGCAGTCCGTCACGATCATCCGCCAGTTGATCGACCGAATCCCCAAGGGGCCGATCGATGCGGTCGGCGACAACAAGGTTCGTTTGGCGGACAAGGGCGATGTGTACGGATCGATCGAGGCGACGATCCAGCAGTTCGAACTCGTCATGCACAACCGCGGCTTCGAAACGCCCGTGGGCGAGGCGTATGGCGCGATCGAAGGACCCAATGGAGAACTTGGCTACCTCATCGTCGCGGACGGAGGCCGTTGCCCCTTCCGCGTTCGTGTGCGCCCGCCGATCTTCTACAACTTCCAGCTCTTCCCGCGGCTGATCGAGGGGCACCAACTCGCCGATGCGGTTGCCGTGCTCGGATCGCTGAACATCATCGCGGCGGAACTGGACCGCTGACCAACGGAGAACACCGACCATGTCCTGGAAGACGAAGCCCTCCGCAACGATGAAGGTGCCCGTGCGGGCGCAGCCCTGGTGCACGCCGCAGATGCTGCAGCGCTGGACGGACACGATCCTGCCGAAGTACGCCGTGAAGCAGGGTGCGCTCATGCCGATCCTGCATGATGTGCAGCACACCTATCGCCACATCCCGCAGCAGGCGATGCTCGAGATCGCGTCGTTCCTCGGCATCGCGCCGAGTGAAGTGCTCGACACGGTCTCCTTCTACGAGGAGTACACCACCGAACCCGTGGGGCGGTGCGTGATCGGCGTCTGCCACACGTTCGCGTGCGAGGTCTGCGGTCACAAGGAGATTCTCGACCGCGTTCGTGAGCGCCTCGGCATCGAGCCGCACGAGACGACGGAGGATGGGCGTTTCACGCTGCTGACGCTCGAATGCCTTGGGTCGTGCGACACGGCGCCCGTGGCGCTGTTCAACGACACGCTGCATGAACGCCTCACGGTTGAGCGCGTCGATGCGCTTATCGACGAGGCGATGAAGGCGCCCGCGAAGGATGCGCACGGATGAGTGGCGCTGCGAACAAGCCTCAGCCGTCGCTGGCGCACAACTGTGGCGCGTTTGTGGGGCACGTTCTGAAGGCGATCCGGACGCCTGTGGCGCCTGCGGCGCGAGACACGCATACCGTTCAGGCTGTCATGCATGAGAAGCAGGTGGGTGATGTGACCCTCCGCCGCATCGTCATCGATCAGATCGTTGCCCCACCCGAGCCACACGCGCACGACAGCGGCGCGCCAGACAGGAACAGCCCATGAGACTTGCCGAGCCGATCCTGACCCGACGCATTCCATCCGTCCCGCACGGCGACCCGAAGGACCGCCGAACGGTGGACTACGACGCGTTCGTGCGCACGGATGGATACAAGGGACTCGAGAAGGCGCTCGACATGGACTCGGCGGCGGTCGTCGCGCTTGTGAAGGACGCGTGTGTGCGTGGGCGCGGCGGAGCGGGGTTCTCGGCGGGACTGAAGTGGTCGTTCGTGGCGCCCGATGATGGCAAGGGTCATCGATACCTCTGCATCAACTGCGACGAGGCGGAACCTGGGACGTTCAAGGATCGCCTGCTCGTGGATTTCGATCCGCATCTCGTGCTCGAGGGGATCGCCATCGCGTGCTGGGCGTGCAAACTGGATGTGGCGTACTTCTTCATTCGCG
>VGXN01000016.1 GCA_016873335.1 Phycisphaerae bacterium
CGGATCGCAGCGCACACCACCGATCCGCTGTCGCCACCCGCGGCGGTTTCTCCAACGATCGCACCAGAGGTGCAGGGGGCGCAGCGTGTCGCACCTGCCCTCGGGGGGCTCGGGCCAGCCCCGGAAGGGGATCCAAGGCGTGCAGGATTCAACTATTTCATCCTTGCCGATGGCATTTCTCTTGATCGCGCGTCGGAAATGGTCATGTTTTGTCGTGGTCAAGGACTTGATGCAATCGCAGTTCCAAGCAATAATGCTCGATTCCTCGTGTTCGTTCAGCCCGGTTTCGGGTGGGATGATCGCGGGGGACCCGCGGTGAAGGCCCTTGAAGCCAGCATCCGGTCGGTCGGCGCGAAGTGGAAGGCGCTCGGTCGAGGCAATGGTGACTTCCGCGATTTTTACCCCAAGCTTTTCAAAGGCCCGACATGAGCATTCACTCCAGTCTGAAGCAGAAGTCCGGAGCACTCAACCAGCACCGCAACGTGTTGACGCGCGCAGAGCGAGTCGCCAAGTTGACCGAGCTTGAGAAGTTCGATGCAGCAAAGAACACCGCGCTCGGACTGCCAAAGGTTCGGTCCATCAAGGCAGCAGTCGCGAAGAAGCCGAAGAAGGAAGCGGCCGCGGTTGCGGATGGCGCAGCGAGTGCAGAGGGCGCGCCTGCTGCGCCCGCTGTGAAGGCAGACACTGCCAAGAAGAAGTGAAATGACGCAGCCTTTTCAGGCGGCCCCTGATGTGGCCCTGGAGGTCGGGGGGCTTGATCTCGAGCGGCTGATCACGGATCGGACGCGGTCGATCGATGCGTCTGGCATTCGCCGCGCATTCGAGCTTGGCGCGTCGCTGAAGGATCCGATCAACCTTTCCATCGGACAGCCTGACTTTCCCGTCGATGAACGTGTCAAGCAGTCGGCCATTCGAGCCATCGTTGAAAACCGCAACGGGTATTCGCTGACGCAGGGGGTACCAGAACTCCGAAGCGCGATCTGGAGGCATCTGACCTCAGATGTCGGTTGGACCGAACAGTCGGGGAATGATCTCATCATCACTTCGGGAACAACAGGCGCGCTCGCGCTTGCCATCTTCGCAACCGTCGCCGATGGAGACGAAGTGATCATGCCCGACCCGTACTTCGTCGCGTATCCGCCGATGGTGAAGATGGCGGGGGGGCGGAGCGTGGTGTGCGATACCTATCCAGACTTCCGAATGACCGCAGCACGGGTGGAACGCTTGCTGACACCGCGCACCAAGATGGTGATCATTGACTCACCGAGCAATCCTTGTGGCGTTGTGTTGACGCAACGTGAACTCGAGGACCTTGCGCGGTTGTGCCGCGAGCGAAATGTGCTGTTGGTGGCGGACGAGATCTATGACGCGTTCACCTTTCCCGATGCGCGTGTGGGTGGACGCTGTCCCTCCGCAGCGCGCGGCAACCCGTCCCTGCTCTTGGTTCGCGGCTTCGGCAAGAGTTACGGCTGCACGGGTTGGCGTCTCGGATACGCCGCAGGCCCCAAAGCCCTCATCCAGCAGATGGCGAAACTGCAGCAGTATCTCTTTGTCTGCGCACCAACTCCGTTGCAGGTTGCTGCAGCAGAGTGCTACAACGTCGATTTGACACCGCTGCTTGAGCGGTACGTGCATCGCCGAGACATGGTGGTGGACGCGCTCCGCGGCGTCGTGGACATCGTCGTTCCGCAGGGGGCGTTCTATGCGTTCATTCCGGTGACGGAGCGTGGTGGCGGATGCGGCGCAACCTTTGCGCGGCGGGTAGTGGAGCACCGAGTGATTGTGGTTCCAGGCAATGTGTTCAGTGCGCGTGACTCGCACTTCAGGATCAGTTTCGCCGCCCCAGAAGAAAAACTCGCCGAAGGACTCGAGGTCATTCGGCGAGTGTTGACGACAGGGTAAGTCTGGTGGTGCAGGTCGAACTGCGCACACCAAGGGGGCCGCTGCCTGCGTGGAACCTACTGCTGCTTCTTCTTCTTGGCGGCTTCCTGTGCGTTCGTGACCGCATCAGTGGAAGATGTGACGCCGATCTTCGATGGGGCACTGTCTGCAATGCGAGATGCAGACTCTGGCTTCGCATTTGCCGCTTCAGGGTCGGCGGTTCCGCCCGAATCGGGACCACATGCGCAGAGCGCAACGCACGAGAGGAGCACGGTTGTTGCGAGGAAGTTTCTCATGGCATTCAATGTACGGATTCGCGCGACAGGGGTCAAGAGTTGCATGAAAGACCTCGCCGCACGCCACAAAAGGGAAAAACCCTGCCGACGTAACATTGGTCGACAGGGCGGAGGGGAGAAAGATGTCCAAAGCCGCGCCGAGCGGCGCGTGTCGTTGACTAAGTTTGATATGGGAAACGACTCAACTCCCTCAAGCCCATGTATCGGCGATCAAGGGGGGGGCTCCGCAGAAAATTTCGGGGCGCGTTCAGCGCACTTCGGGTGCAATCGCCTCACGCGCTGCAGATAGTTGCAGCGCAGTCACCTGCAGCGGATCGATGCGAACTGGTCTGCGCGTCGCAAGATCAACGTATGCCCATCTGCTGATTGCGCTGCACACAGCCACGCCGCTCTCGATGTTCCAGATCACGCTCCGCCGCATGAGCGAGGTGCGCCGCAGTTCCACTGCCCACGTGGCACAACCGAGCTCCTCGCCCGCATGTGCTTCAGCTGTGTAGTCGATTTCGTGGCGAGCCACGAACCACATCACGCCACGCGCCGCAAGCGCGCTGCGCGAACAACCATGAGACTCGCCGTGCAGTTCCGCGAGTCGGTCTATCCAGCGCAGGTACGTCACATTGCTGACATGAGCGACGGTCTGGCTCAGTCCATCCGATCCGACCCGCAGCAAAGCGGTGAACGCACCGTCTGGACAACCAAGGGCAGCGGGCACGGGAAGCGTGCGGGGCGCCATCGGATCTTCGTCACACAAGACGGGCGCCTTCTGCTGCGCGTTCATGGACGATTGCCCTCGGGCGTGGAGCGTCCCGACGGATCAATCTCCCGCAGATAGCGCCAGGAGAACAGTCCAGTGGAGTGCCCATCACTGAAGGTGATGCGAAGCGCGTAGTTGCCGACCATTTCAGCCGCCTCGGCCCGCAGCGGTCCATGCCCAGCGGTCGAGGGAAGCACCGTCAGTGGGTTCACCGCGAGCGCTTCACGCACCGCGCGCGCATCAGCGCTCGGTGAAAGTCGCCGCAGCAACGCGACTGGATAGAACGACTCTTGGCCATCCGCCCAAACGACGGCGAGTCCTTCGCTTCGGCGCAGTTCAATGTGCCGCGGTGGGAGGTCGCCGTTCATCCACCCTCCGACTGTGAACCAGAGGGTTCCGCATCGTCGAGGATCGATTGGTACTGCCTTTCGAAGAATGCAGAAAAGCGGCGGCGCAGCAGGGTGCGTGGATCATCACGCTCTTCCCACAGTCCCCGATCCTTGAATCCGCCCTTCAGCCAACCCGCCCGAACTGCAGCGATGTCCGCTGGTCGATCAAGGTGGAGCTCCGTGCCATCCGGAGCGGGTGCAGTCGGCATCGCGTCGAAGGCTTCAAGCCATCGCTTCAGTTGCGGGTCGGACACATCCGCTGCGCTGACAACGGCAGGGCCTGCTGGATAGTTCGGGTGCGAGATGATGCGTTTCCACGCATCCTGCAAGAGGGGTGTGTGGCTCATCGCCATGGGCAGGAACAGGGTCGATACGAACTCGCGGTAGTTGGGGTTTGCCGCAGGCATCGGCGGCTCATCGAAGGGATTGATCTTGTCGACGAAGCACTCGCTGCAACAGGCATAGACCGCGCGTCTCGAGGGCAGACGTCGCAGCGCATAGCGAACGGGGCGCGGATGGCCGCAGGCCTCCTCATCGCCCGGCGCCGCTTGCCACAGCAATTGTCCATCGACCGACATGCAGAACTCCACAAATCGCTGCGCCATCTCTGGGTTTGGCGCGCCGCGAAGGACCGCAACGGGGTCCGGGTCGATCACGCTTTCGCCAGCGGGTGTGATGAACTGGAGTCGCGCGATCGAGTCCATGCCGGTCTTGGCTGCAGCATCTGCGAGCGCCTGCACTTGATAGCGACCATAGAAGTCGATGGCGATGCCAGCGGCGGACTCGCCGTTGCCAACCTTCGTTGGGACCACGGTGCTGGAGGCGATGATGAAATTCGAGTTCGCGGCTGCGCGGCGCAGCACTTGCCAACCGCGAGTCCATTCAAGCCGCTGAAGAATCGTCTCGAATGCTGTGGCAACCGATCCGCTCTGGGATGGGTTCACCAATATGACGCTGCCACGCAGTGCAGGCTGCGCGAGATCCTCCCATCGCCGTGGCGGATCAATCCCAATCTCCTCGCACCGAAGCGTGTTCGCAACGATGCCGAATGTGCTGAGCGCCGCGCCGAACCAGTACAACTGCGGGTCGTAGATCCGCCTGCCCGCGACATCGTTCGAGCCATACCACTTCTCGAGCAACTCGGGTGTGACCCACTCGCACGGCGCCAAGACAGTGGCGCTTCGCGGCGGATCGCCTGCCACGGTGACAGGCTTCACGAGGGAATCGAATTCGTAGCTGCCGCCGCCAAACATAATGTCCGCCTGTCCACCAACGGGGGTGCCTTCCTTGAGGGCTGCCTCCGTCTGCGCAACGAGCATGCGGCGAATCTCAGTTGTTCCACCCGGTGTGTTCCAAAGGACTTCCGCTGGTTCGCCAAAACGCTCGCGGTGCCACCGTGCAAATCCGATGGAAAACTCGTAACGGATCTGCTCATTGTGCGGGCTGACCACCACGACGATGCGTTCGACTGCTGCGGGCTTCTCGCCTCGGTACAGGAGTGTTGGCGCGAGCGCGAGCACGACAACCGCGGCAACCGAGATTCCTGTTGCCGCTCGGCTCATGGGTGCGCCGGTGCAGGAAAGACGACCGCTCGGATCTCGGCGGCAAAGCTTCTGGCAGCCCGCTCGACGGCGCTCTTCCAGTGCTCGCCCGCCTTGCTGGTCGGATAGATCACGCTGCGGCTTGCCGTGATGATGGCACCCTTGCCATCCGCACGGAAGCAGGGGCGCACATCATCCGCCGTTCCACCTTGCGCGCCGTACCCGGGTACAAGGAACAACTGCTGGGGCATGACCGCGCGCAGTGAAGTCGCATCCTGTGCTTTCGTCGCGCCGACCACGGCACCGAGATTGCTGAATCCACTTGAGCCGATGGAGTCGGCCCCTGTGGCAGCGACGAGCGAGGCAACCGCTTCGGCAACCGACCGTCCATCTCTCAGTTGCAGCGACTGCAGCGCATCCGACGCTGGATTGGAGGTGCGCACGAGGGCAAAGACCCCGCCGCGGGCGAGGAAGGGGGTGACACCATCCATCCCGAGGTACGCGTTCGCGGTGCACCAATCTGCCGAAAAGTGCCCAAACAGGGCTGCCGCGTAGTGCTCAGCAGAGATGCCGATATCGCCGCGCTTCGCATCCAAGATCGTGATCAGCCCTGCAGACTTGGCGGCAGCCATCACTTCCTCGAGCGCCTTGAACCCATCGGGGCCATACCGCTCAAAGCAGGCCGCCTGAATCTTGATGCACGGAACAATCCCGCGCACAGCATCGATGATGCCTAGGCTAAACCGTGCAAGCGAGATCGAATCGGCACCGACGCGTACCTCCGTGGGCAGGCGTTCCACCACTGGATCGAGCCCGACGCACACGGGTGCGCCGGCCGCATCCACGGCTGTCATCAGGAGATCGGCCGGGTGTTTCCGCCCGAGAGGCATGATTCAGATGCTACCGATCCGCAGTTACGCTTTACGACGAATGCCAACTGCCGCAGTTCTTTCCATCGGTGATGAACTGGTGCTCGGTCAGGTCTCCGAGCGCAACGGGGGCTGGCTGTCGGCGGAACTCCTCAAACTTGGGCTGATGGTGAGCGAACACCGTACGGTTGCCGATGACCGTCTTGCGATTTCGTCGGCGCTGCGAGAACTCGCATCGCGTGCCGCGCTCATCGTCGTCACGGGTGGTCTCGGACCGACGGATGATGATCTCTCGCGCGAAGCGCTCGCCGATGCGCTCGGGACGGAACTCGAGGAAGATGGGAGGGCGCTGCAGAACTTGCTTGACTTGTATCGCCGACGAGGTCGCCCGATGCCTGCGATGAATCGCAAGCAGGCGCTTCGGCCAAAGTGCGCGAAGTGCATTGACAATCCGCATGGCACGGCGCCCGGCGTTGCGGCACGGCTGGGCGAGTCAGAGGTGTTTCTGCTCCCTGGGCCTCCGAATGAGATGCGCCCCATGTTTCACGATGTCGTCGCGCCCGCGGTGCTTGTCATCACGGCACGTGCGGGCGGTCTGCAACTCGCGACGGCGAGCGTTCACTCGTGCGGCCTCTCCGAGAGTGCTGCTGCGGAACTGATCAGACCGCTTATGGAGCGCGGCGGAAATCCACTTGTGGGAACGACGGCGAGCGGTGCGGTGGTGACCGCACGAATTCGTGCGATGGGAGCGGCTGCAACGGATGGCGCCCTCGAGCGCGCCGTGCAGGAAGTGCAGCGCGCGTGGGCCCCGTACGCATTCGGTCGTGACGGGTTGACGCTGCCGGCTGCGATGGGGGAAGTTCTGCGGCGCGAACGGGCGATGCTGGCTGTGGCTGAAAGTTGTTCAGGTGGCGGTGTTGGTGCGCTGATCACGACTGTTCCTGGGTCAAGCCGCTGGTTCGCAGGGGGATTCATCACCTACTCGAACGAGTTGAAGCGGGATCTGTGTGGCGTGCCGTCGGCGATGTTGGCAGAGCACGGTGCGGTGAGCGAGGAAGTGGCTCGCGCACTTGCCCAGGGTGCAGCCGAACGGTGCAACTGTCGATTTGGACTCAGCATCACGGGAGTCGCGGGGCCAGACGGCGGCAGTGCCGAAAAGCCCGTTGGACTGGTTTGGATTGGTCTTTGCGATCGTGTGAGTTCTGGTGCGCCGCCCAACACAAAGGCGCGCTGCTTCCAATTGCTTGGAGACCGAGAAACCGTGCGGGAGCGCACCGCGCGAGTCGGACTTCAGTGGGTTCGCCTTGCTGCGCTTGGCATGGGTGACGTACCACTGCTCTGGGAACGCCCCACGCAGGGTGTTCGTGCGTGAGTGTGACCGCATACATCGGTGTGGGGGCGAATCTCGGTGACCGTGCGGCGACCATCGATGCCGCGGTCGCCGCGATTGGTCGGCTCGACGGGGTGGAACTCCTCGCGGCAAGTTCGCTCTACGAGACCGATCCAGTTGGTCCACCCCAGCCGAGGTATCTCAATGGCGCGGTCGCCGTCAACACAGTTCTCTCGGCGCCAGAACTGCTTCGAGGACTGCTCGAGGTGGAGCGGCGGCTTGGACGCGTTCGGATCGACTCGGAGCGAAACGCGCCGCGAACGATCGATCTCGACTTGCTGTTGCACGGCGAGTCCATTTGGCGCGAAGCTGATGTTGAAGTTCCGCATCCTCGTTTGATGGAACGGGCATTTGTGCTCGTGCCACTCTTGGAGATCGCGCCACACCTGTGTCATCCCGTGACGGGTTCCGTGCTAGCATCTGCCCCCTGCGCAACGGATGGCTTCGGCATCGTCATGTGGCGGCCAAGACAACCGTTGGACACTCACCCCGAGAGGCACCAGCGCTCTCACGACCTCTCGAAAGGATCATCATGACACGACTGCTTGGATCGATCACACTCACCCTTTGTCTCGCCTCTTCCTTCGCCGTCGCGCAGGAGCCAGCCGCAAAGCCCGCACCCGCCGAGCCAAAGGCGGTCGATGGGGACGAGATGCCGGATGCTCCGATCGATGAGGCGGCGCTGGCACAGATGTTCCCAAAGGCCCCGCTGAACGGCGAGAGTTTTCCAGAAACCGCAAAGACCCCAGAGGCCATCCAGGCAGGTGCGGCGCTGCTCGAGAAGATCGCCGCCAGGTACCGCACGGCGCCTGCAATCAGCGACACCGTGGCGTGGACTGTGAAGTTGCCAGGTGGCGAGCAGAAGGACTCCATGTCGATTCGCCTGGGCGGTGGGCAGGACATGGAGATCACGGCTGGAACCATGACGATGGTGTCGACGGGTGGCAATATCTACTTCGCCGATGAGCAGGTGGACGACAAGTTTGTGAAGGTCGCACTCGATGGCACGGTTGTCAACACGCTGCAGACAAAGCTCGATGGGATCGAGTTCCCCTGCCCACACCTTGCGCTGCGAGGCAGTTCGGAAGGGAAGGCAGTCGAAGCATTCAGTTTCGGCGGCGGTGCGTTCACCAAGGTTGCCGGCTATCAGGAGAAGGATGGAACGGCTGAGATCCTTCTGGCAGGCGAGGGCGAAAGTGATCTGAAGATTACGGCTGATCCAAAGACGGCCCTTGTGAAGTCGCTCGCGCTTGTCATGGCGCCCCCAGGTGCGCCTGCCGGCATCCGCTTCGCGGTGGACTTCACGTTGAACCCGACCCTGTCGGACAAGTTGGAAAGGCCGATCGCCTTCGATGCTGGCAAGCGCAAAGCAGTGGATGGTCTCAGCGACCTGACGCCGTCACGTCCAGAGGCGATCGCCGTTGGTGCGGAGGCGCCGACATTCAAGTTGATGGACAACAACGGCAGCGAGGTCGATCTCGCGTCATTGCGCGGCAAGGTCGTGGTTGTGGACTTCTGGGCCACGTGGTGCGGTCCGTGCAGGAAGGGGTTGCCCACCATTGACGCGCTGGCGAAGTGGGTCGCGGAGTCGAAGACGAATGCTGCTGTGTTTGGGATCAACGTGTGGGAGCGCGGCGATGGCGCCCTGGCCAAGTCGAAGGAGTATTGGAACAAGAACAAGTTCTCGTTCCCGTTCCTGGATGACATCAAGGGTGATGTCATCAAGCAGTACGGCTTCGATGGAATCCCTGCCACCGTGGTGATCGGTACAGATGGCAAGGTGGCTGCCGTGTACCAAGGGTTTGAAGCCGGTCTGACGGAAAAGCTCAAGGCGGAAGTCCTGAAGGCGCTCGGTGGGAAGAGTTGATCGTCCGAACAGTTCCTCGGAGCGATCCGATCGTCAAGAACGGTGACGGAGAAACCGTCCGAGTCAGGCACGCTGTACATCGTTGATGGGCACGCGCAGTTCTTTCGTGCCTACTACGCGATCCGTGGTGGCATGTCGAGTTCGATCACGAACGAACCGACGCACATGGTGTACGGGTTCGTGTCGATGCTCGCGAAGTTGCTGCGCGAGCGGCGTCCCGGCTTTGTTGCGCTCGTGATCGATGCCGCAGGCGATGACCGCACATTCCGATCGCAGATCTACCCCGAATACAAGGCGAACCGTCAGCCGGCGCCGCTCGACTTTGGCGGTCAGGTGGAACGCTGCCTGGAGTTCGTGCGGCTGCTGGGCATTCCGGTGTACGCAGTCGATTCCGTGGAAGCGGACGATGTGATTGCGACCATTGCGCGCCGGGTGCGGCGCGATCATCCGCAGCTTCGTGTCCGAATCGTCTCACGGGACAAGGATCTTGCGCAGTTGGTCGATGAACGCACCACCTTGTTCGATCCGCAGGCAGGAACGGATGTTGGTCCTGAGGAGCTCTTCGAGTCGAAGGGGATTCGTGCTGCGCAGGTCGCCGACATGCTCGCCCTGATGGGCGATACCTCGGACAACATTCCTGGTGTCGCCGGCATCGGCATCAAGACCGCGGTGCAACTCATCACGACCTATGGATCGCTCGATGGACTGCTGGCCAATCTGGAGCATCTGACACCCAAGCGGCGCGAGGCGATCGAGAAGGGGCGCGCAGCGCTCGATCTGTCACGGCGGCTCGTGGCGCTGAAAGATGACTGCGATGTCACGGTCGATCTTGATGCGCTTCGGCTGGACTTCTCGCGCGCGAACCGTGGTCAGATCGGCGAACTGCTGCGCCAACTCGGGTTTGGACGTCTCAAGAGCGAGGTGGAATCGCTGCTTGCGCCCCCCGAGCGTGAGCGGACCCCCGCACCAGAGCTGCGCACAGCATCGGTTGGGCCTGTCCTGCCGCGCCCGCCGGCATCGCCTCGCCGAAAGAAGTCCGCTTCGGCTGATGCGGATGCGCCGATGTTTCCGGGATTCGCCGAATCGGAGGGGGTGGCGCCGCCATCGGTCGCCGCAGATCGCGCCGCATACAACGCGGGTTATGAGTGCCTCTGCACACCGAGTCAGATTGAAGGCGCGCTGATCGCTGCGCGGGAGGCGGCCACGCATGGAACGCGCGTCGCCTTCGACACGGAGACGGACTCGCTTCGGACGGTGACGGCTCGTTTGTGCGGCATCAGCCTTTCGTGGCGCGAAGGTCAGGGTGTCTACATCCCATGCCGTTCACCTGAGGGGGAGACCCACTGTGATGCAGAGACGGTCGTACGGCTCCTCAAGCCGTTCCTCGAAGACTCGCATGTGCCGAAGGTTGCGCACAACGCCAAATTCGATCTGCAAGTGCTGCGCCGATCCGGTCTCGAGGTCGCCGGGCTTGTGGGCGACTCGATGGTCGCGTCCTATGTGCTCGATGCTTCGCGATCGAGTCATGGACTCGATGGACTTGCACAAAGCCAGCTTGGCTACACGTGCATCGCATTCCATGATCTGGTGGGAACGGGACCGCTGCGGCGGACCTTCGATCAGGTCGCGCTTGCACATGCGGTGCCTTACGCGGCTGAAGATGCGGATATCGCAGGGCGGCTCGATCGACTGCTGACGAGCAGAGTCGATGAGGCAGGGCTTGGCGATCTCTACCGCACGCTTGAGATGCCGCTGGTGGCAGTGCTTGCCGACCTTGAATGGAACGGCATACTGGTCGATAGGGCTGAACTCGACCGCCAGTGCAATCAACTGTCACTGCTGGCAGATGGGCTTCGCTCGCGGATCATGGAGTCAGCGCCACACCCCTTCAACCCGGACAGCCCGAAGCAGTTGTCCGCCGTGCTCTTCAATCAACCCGACGATGCGCAGCCGGGCCTTGGACTGCACGGCGGCAAACGAACGCAAGGCGGATTGAGCACGGGCATAGAAGTGCTTGAGAAACTTGCGGCGGATCCATCGGTCACCAGTGAACTGCCAACGCAGATGATCGAGTATCGCAAACTGCGCAAACTTGTCGGCACATATCTCGAGGCGCTGAAGGGATCGATCGAGCCGACGACGGGTCGCATTCACGCGTCGTTCCACCAGACAGGAACGGCCACCGGGCGGCTGTCATCGAGCGATCCGAACATGCAGAACATTCCGATCCGCACGGATGTCGGACGCGAAGTACGCAAGGCGTTCGTCGCGCCGCGCGGATACGAGTTGCTCTCCTGCGATTACTCGCAGATTGAACTGCGTGTGCTCGCGCATTTGGCGGAAGATCCGGCGATGATCGCCGCATTCGACCAATCCGTCGACATTCATACGGCTGTGGCGGCGGAAGTGCACGGCATCGAACCCGCTCAGGTCACGCCTGAGCAGCGAAGCGGTGCCAAGATGGTGAACTTCGGAATCATTTATGGCATCACGCCCTGGGGCTTGGCACGGCGCCTCGGCGGGGGCACAACCCCAGCGCGCGCCAAGGAGATCATCGAGGGGTATCGCGCACGCTTCAGCCGTATCGACGGCTTTCTCCGCGAATGCGTCGCGCATGCGAAGCAGCATGGCTGGGTCTCGACGATGGCCGGGCGGCGCCGCGCCGTACCACAGGTGCTGTCACCGAATGGCGCCGAGCGTGCGCTCGGTGAGCGAATGGCGATCAACTCTGTGGTGCAAGGCAGTGCAGCCGACATCATGAAGGCGGCGATGGTGCGGATTCACCGCGGCATCGCTCAGCATTCGGGGACACGCATGTTGCTGCAGATCCATGACGAGTTGGTCTTTGAGGTGCCAGCGGAACAACGCACGACGACGCAGTCATGGGTCGTTCAGGAGATGGAATCTGCGGCGCGGCTGAAGGTTCCGCTCGTCGTGGAGGCATCGCACGGCGTCAACTGGTTCGATGCGTCATGACCCTGTTCGTTTGACTCCCGTGGGGCTCTCGCTACCATTCTCCCTCCGCAGAAAGGCGTTCGCGCTGATCAGCGGAATGGTTTGGGGCGGTAGCTCAATTGGTTAGAGTACCGGCTTGTCACGCCGGTGGTTGCGGGTTCGAGCCCCGTCCGCCTCGTTTGATTGATGGGTGGTGCGCCGCAACGTGCGGCACGATTCGCGCTGCGGCACCCCGCGTTCAAGACTTCCACTTGATGTTGCAGCCCATGGACGGGCGTTGTACGCCTGGCAGTGGTTTGCCTCCCACGAGGCAGGAGATGGCGGCGCGCAGATCTGCTCCAGTGACAGGCTGTGGACTGCCTGGCCTGCTGTCGTCCAGTTGTCCGCGGTACACCAACGTGTGGTCGCGGGAGTACAGGAAGAAGTCTGGGGTGCATGCGGCATCGAATGCGCGGGCGACCGCTTGAGACTCGTCGTGCAGATATGGGAAGGTCCACGACTGTTCTTGGGCAGTCGCCTTCATCTGTGCAGGACCGTCCATGGGGTGCGTACGGACATCATTCGAGCAAATCCCCACAATCGAGACTCCGAGTGTGGTCGCATCACGCCCAAGTCGTGAGAGTTCTTCCTGGACATGGGTGACAAAGGGGCAGTGATTGCAGATGAACATCACGAGCAGGGGACGACCGGCGAAGTCGGACCGTCCGACGGATCGTCCCGTCACGACGTCCAGGAGGCGGAAATCAGGGCATGCACTGCCCAGCGGAACCATGGTGGATGGAGTGAGTGCCATAGAGGGTGCCTTCGAGCGTGAAGGGCATCATGGTATGACGAAGGGGAATGAGGCGGGACGATCCATACGAAGAGCGCGACGATGGTCCATCGGCAGAGGACATTGCACGCTTTTCGCGCCCGGTGGATGCACGCTGCCATGAGTGCGGTCACCGCATCCACGAGGATGTCGACATCTGCCCGCGCTGTGGAGCGTTCATCTTTTCCGACGATGCGAAGCATGGGCAGCGCACATCGCATCCATGGCGGACGGTCTTCGTGCTGGCGCTTGTGCTTATCGTGTTGGTGCTTTCGGGAGTGCTGGCGTTGATCGTGCGCTGAGCGAGGACGCCTCCGCAGTTCCAAAGCGCACGGTGACAAGGAGAGCGGGAGGGCTGACCGATCCTGTCTCCAGCAAACTGCCCGCCAAGGACTGCACGAGGCGTTCGATGTGATCGCGTGCCATGCGCTCGGCGGCAAGCAGACTCTCGGGACGACGAGCGATCTCCACCGCCCGCTCTCGCAGCTGCGCCTTCGCCTTGGCGACGAGTTCATGCTTGCCACTGAACGGGTTCAGTCCTTGCAGACCAGAGCCGATGCAGAGCGTTTCGGTACGGGTGTCATCGACCGCGATGAAATCGGGGTCGACTTGAGGGGGCGGAAGGGTGCACTGGATGGCAATGCTTCGCTCGCCCGTCGTTCGGTTGAGGGTGAACTCCCATGTGAACCAGCTTGGATCCATGTGTGCAAGCGGGACGAAGTACTGAATGCCGACATCGCGAGCGATGGCTTGCCCGAGCACAGTGCCGAGTGCGCTCGACTCGATCTGCTGCGAAAGGACATCGACCCGCAGCGCCCCAACGACGAGCTTGCCGTGCGCTTCGAACCGCTGCAAACCGGCAAGAACTGCGCTTGAAACATCGACGCGCGGTCTCAGGATCCCAGCAAACCACTCGGACACTCCCCGAATGGCCTCGTTTCCAGCCTGCAGGATCGCCGATGGCATGCTGGCGACTCGCAGAAGGACGCGCGTGATGCCGACCGTTGCCGCAAGCATTGCTCCACCTGCAACGGCTGTCAACGCTGCAAGCATGTTTTCTCCCTGACGGAGCAGGACGGTCACGACGGCCGCGAGCAACACGCAGGCGAAACCACCTGCGAGTGCCGACGTACTCCAAAATGGGCGCCGAGTGGTCACGGAAGTTCTTGGGCATTGGGGCGCCCCGCGGACGCCCCAAACTGCGAAATGCCCCCTAAAGGACTCGAACCTTTGACCCGCTGATTAAGAGTCAGCTGCTCTACCAACTGAGCTAAGAGGGCAGGAAAGGGCAAAGTATAGCGATCGCAGCGCATCCTGCTCACCGCTTGGCGCAGCACTGCTTGAACTTCTTGCCGGATCCGCATGGACAGGGCTCGTTGCGACCGACGGCGACGGGACCGGTGACCACAGGAGCCTTTCGCGCGGGCAGCACTCCGCCTGCGGCGACCGCTGCGGCCGCGCGCCCCGGTGTGGCGGCGCCTGCGCGTTCAGCGATGGCGATGTCGCGCTCTTGCGCCTGCGTGGGTTCACTTGCCCGGATGGGCTCACCCTCGGACGGTGTGGTCTTCGGCTGCGTGGTTGCACTCTCCTCACTGCCAACGGGCGGGGCGGCCACTGCGGGCGCCTGCTGGTGCGTGATGGCGCCGGGCGGTGGACGCAGGGGTTGCGGCGCCAGTTTGCCCTTGAACGCAAGATCCGCCACGCGCTCACGAACCGTACCGAGCATGTCTTGGAAGAGGCGCGATGCCTCCTTCTTGAACTCGATACGAGGATCCCGCTGGCTGAACGAGCGGAACGAGATCGAGTCGCGGATCTGATCCATCGAGTGCAGGTGCTCCTTCCATCCCTGATCGAGGATCTGCAGCAGCATGAAGCGCTCGAACTGCTCCAACTCCTCGCGGAGCAATGTCGTGAGGCGCATGCGAAGGAACGCCTCCGCATCTCGCTCGAACTCTGGTCGCTGCACATCGGTGATCGGCACGAGCAGGTTCTGGCGCATCCACTGCTCAAGTGCAGCGAGGAACGTCGGTGTGTCGCCTGCGCGATCACCCAGCGCCCCTCGGACTTCATGAACGATGCGGTTGACGCGATCGGTGATGCGGGCCGCATCCCAACGCTCAGCCTCGGCAACAAGGAGCGCGCGAAGTTCCGGGGGATGTGCAGACGGCAGCGTCTGAGGCGTCCACTGCAGTTCATATCGTCCACGAACCCAATTGCAGAACTGATGGAGTGCGATCTCGGGATAGGTCTGAAAGTTGATGTTGACGAACTCGATCGCAAAGTCAATGGGATACTCGAGTTCACGTCGCTGGTACTGCGCACGAATCACGTCGCGCAAGATGCGCGTCGCCTCCGTCACATCACGCGCACGCGATAGTTCATCGATCGACAGTGGTGCGCCAATCATGCGCTCGGTCCATGCGGCAAGTTCGCGGGCGCCGTATCCGGGCTGCAAATAGGGTTCGAGCGGCGACAGATCGATCGCTTCAAAGCGGCGCACGGCAGCCTCTTCGAGCATCTGGGTGACACCCTGCCGACCTTTCGCATCGATGATCGCATCCGTCAGGCCGACGTCGTATGCCTTCTGCGCCCAGTCGATGAGACCCGCTCGATCCCAATCGGCAGGATCGGACTCGTCGGGGATGTACTCGCCGATTGTCACATGGATGTGTGATGATGCCTCCTCGGGCGTGTCGGTGCGGATGGCCTTCAGCACCTCTTCACGGTCCTTGCCCTTGAAGCGCTCGGGCTCGATCAGGACGCCAAAGGCCTCCCACACCCACTGTGAGATCGCCTTGGGAGCGTGGAGCGGCGAGAGGTGGGTTCGCGCAGCATCGGCCACGGCTTCGTCGAGGAAGCCGAAGATCACGCCACGGATGTCTCGTCCTTCAAGAACCGGTTGGCGCCGTCCGTAGAAGTCACGGCGGTGAAACTCGAGCGGTTCGTCGTAATCCAGGATTGCCTTGCGGATCTGGAAGTTTCGCTCCTCAACCTTGCGCTGGGCCTTCTCAACGGCGCGTGAGAGCATCGGCGCCTCGATTGCATCGCCTTCCCGCATGCCCATGCTGCTCAGCACGTTCAGCGTGGTCTTGCCAGCAAACATCTTCATGAGCTCATCATCGAGCGCCAGATAGAAGCGCGACAATCCATTGTCACCTTGCCGACCCGATCGGCCGCGAAGCTGATTGTCGATGCGGCGGCTCTCGTGACGCTCTGTGCCGACCACATGAAGTCCACCGAGGCGTTCGACCGACTCGGCAAATGCCAAGCGGTGCAGTTTCCACCCGGCGGTGTCCAGTTCCCTCTCGAGCAGGGGTGCTGCCATGCTGCTCGCCTTCTTGGCTGGCATGCCCAGTTCCTCTGCCCAGAAGCGCATGAGTCGCAGCCGCAACTCGTCCGGACTCAACGCGCTTGCCTCGGACGCGGGCACTTTCAGGAGTCGCTGCGCCAAGTGACGCCAGATTGCCGCGAGACAGGCCTCCTCGCCCTGTGACACCTCTGCCGTGCGTGGAGCGATGTCGCAGCGCTTCCAATGCTCCAGCAGCGCAGCCCCGTCCATTCGACCCAGCTTGATGTCCGTGCCGCGCCCAGCCATGTTGGTGGCGATCATGACGGCACCGACCTGCCCAGCCTTCGTGATGATTTCGGCCTCACGCTCATGCTGCTTGGCATTGAGGACTTCGTGTTTGATGCCGTGGCGCTCCGTCAGCATTCGGCTGAGCATTTCGCTCTTCTCCACGCTCGTCGTTCCCACAAGGACAGGAGCACCCGTGTCATGGATGTGTTTCACCTCATCCACGATCCGTTCCCACTTGTCCTTCTGCGAGATGAACACGAGATCCTGGCGATCCACACGAACCACCGGCACATTCGTCGGAATCGAAACAACCGAGAGTCCATAAATCTCATGGAACTCGGTGGCTTCGGTGTCCGCCGTTCCGGTCATGCCTGAGAGGCGCTTGTAGAGCTTGAAGTAGTTCTGGATGGTGATGGTCGCCATCGTCTGCGTCTCCTCCATGATCCGCACGCCTTCCTTCGCCTCGACCGCCTGATGCAGACCGTCGCTCCACTGACGACCCACCATCTTGCGCCCCGTGTTCTGATCGACGATCACGACGCCCATCTGCCCGTCGCCATCGGGTGCGACGACATAGTCGCGGTCGCGCGTGTAGACCGCGTGCGCACGGACTGCCTGTTCGAGCAGATGCGGCATATCCATGTTTTCACCCACATAGAACGAGCCGATCTTCGCTTCGCGCTGCGCCTCCTCGATGCCGTCATGGGTCATCGTTGCGCGTTTCTTGTCCAGTTCCACTTCGTAGTACTGCGTGAAGCGGTCCCGCTCGCGTTCCAGTTGCGGAAGTTGTGAGCGGGCCGCATCCATCCGCTTCTTGATCGCGGGGACGGAGGCCTTGTCGCGGGCGTTGCGGATGTCGCCCTCGCATCCCGCGATCTGTGCTCGGCACTGCTGGACCTTCTCGTCCGCGGCGTGCCACTCCCGTTGGCGGGTGGTGAGGTGGATCGCCAGACGGTTCGCCAGGTCGTACCGAGGCTGCTGACTGTGCGCGGGGCCAGAGATGATGAGTGGCGTGCGCGCTTCGTCAATGAGGATCGAATCCACCTCGTCGACGATCGCGAAGTGACGACTGCGCTGCACTTGGTCTGATGCGCGAAGCTTCATGTTGTCGCGCAGGTAGTCGAAGCCGAACTCGCTGGTCGTTCCGTACACCACATCGCAGCGGTATGCCTCGATTTTCTGAGAGAGCGGCTGCTGATGCATCGGATGGATGGCGCCGACGGTCAATCCGAGCGCTCGGAAGAAGGGGAAGGTCCAGTCGCGGTCGCGCTGGACGAGATAGTCGTTGACCGTGACGACATGAACCTGCTTGCGTTCGCATGCTGCCAGATAGCAGGCGAGCGGACCCACAATCGTCTTGCCCTCACCCGTCTTCATCTCGGCGATGCGCCCCTCACTCAGCACGATGCCGCCGATGAGTTGCACATCGAAGGGGCGGGCGCGGAAGGGGGGGCGGCTTTCAGGCAGCAACTCGCGTACCGCCGCGTAGACCGAAATCGGGATGTCGATGAACTGCCAGCCCGCGACCAACTCCGGGCATCCGAGCAGATCGCCGACAGGTTCACGGGGGGCACTTGCATCCATACTTTCGCGGGTCTTCAGGTAGTCCGCACGGGCCGCCTCTGGAAGCGTGCTCGGATCGAACCCCTCTGCCGGGTTGAAGATGTTGCGGATGCCGACGGCACGGTCCATTGCCTCGCGGGCGCAGGCGAAGATCTCTGGCAGCAATGCCAGCAGTTTCTCGCCACCATCGATGCGCGCGCGGAAGGCCTCTGTCATGGCGCGTATCTCGGCATCGGACATTGCGGCGAATCGAGGTTCGAGTGCGTTCACCTGATCGACGATGCGCAGGTAGCGCCGAACCATGCGTTGGTTTTGGGTGCCGAACGTTTTACGGACGATGAAATCGATGACTGGAATTGGCATGATGTGCTCGGATTGAAACGAAGGCGGTGTGGGACTCGGAGCCCTTTGGGTCCAATCCCGTGAAGGACGCGGTCACGGCAGGCGCAACGCGCCCGCCGGATCATGCGCCCATCGGTGGTGGGTTCGCCGCGAAGTCCAACAGCGTGATGCGCTGGATGGCTCCTTCAGCAGGCTGCGCGCGAAGCGCGATACGGGCTGCTGCACGGCGATCGAGACGATGCTCGGAATCGCCTGCACGGTCGGCATTCACTCTTGAGGCGGTACTGCCACGCGGCGAATCCGCAAGCACCTCCCGTGTCTGGAGCATGCAGTGGGTCACGGACGCAGCGACGGGGCAGCCAATGGCGGCAGCCAGCAGCAGCAAAGTGATGAGAATCGGATGCATGACCGTCAACACAGCGATTCTATTGTGGCAGCGAATCATCCCCTGGGCAAGTCCATTCGGTCGAAAGGAATCAATCGCCAGTGTCAGAAGCGGAAATCGGTGCGATTTGTTGGTCGGCGGTAGCCTTTCTCGCGGGGTGGTAGCTCAGCGGTCCAGAGCCCCCGACTCATAATCGGAGTGACCCGGGTTCGAATCCCGGCCGCCCCATTCCAAGCTCGCTGCGCTTCCACGCGGCATGACCGGATGAAACCGTGTCGCGCTTCACCATCGCCTGCGTACGCTTCGCAGGGTGAGCGGACGGATCGCCCTCATCTTCGATCGCCTCCAGCGCGAGGGCCGAACGGCGCTCATGCCCTTCGTCACGGCCGGACATCCAACGCGCCAAACGACTGCTGCATCCATTGTCGGGATGCACAAGGCGGGTGCATCGATCGTGGAGGTTGGTGTTCCTTTCAGCGATCCCATCGCAGACGGTCCGGTGATCGCTGCGAGCATGCACCGTGCACTCCACGCTGGTGTGACACCTCGAGCCGTGCTGGAGATGGTGGCTTCCGCTCGGACCAAGACCGACGGCGGAATCCTTGCAATGGTGAGTTGGTCGATCGTGTCAAGAATTGGCGCGAACGCATTTCTTTCCGACGCGGCTGCCAGCGGGCTGGACGGAGTGATTCTGCCGGACATCGACACCGCGGATGCGGGCGCTGTCGCGCAGCAGTGCGACCGTCTCCATCTGGCGCTCGGGCTCCTTGTGGCACCCGGAAGCAGTGACGCACGAATGCGCGAGATTGTTCGGCACTGCAGGCAGTTTGTCTACCTCTTGGCGCGCGCGGGACTGACGGGCGAGCGGGATGTGGCCCCCGAAGTCGAGGCATCGGTGGCACGACTTCGCAAGCACACTTCGCTTCCGATTGCCGCAGGATTTGGTGTTTCCACTGCAGCACATGTTTCTGCCGTCACCGCGAGCGCGGACGGGGCAATCGTGGGCAGCGCTCTGGTTCGGCGGATGGAGTCCGCAGCAGATCCCGTGGCGGCAGCCGTTGACTTCACGCGCGAACTTGCAACTGGATTGGCGCGCCGAACGCCAGTGGCGGGAGCCAATCGCAGTGGCGGGAGCCAATCGTTGAGAGCAGTTCCGTGAGTGTGGTCAGTAACGCCTCAGAACTCCCACCACCACCCCCTGAATGGTGCAGTCCCGAATGATGATCGGCTCGAACGCTTCGTTTGCCGGTTGCAGCCTGATCGATCCATCCCTTTGCTTGTAGTACGTCTTGAGCGTTGTCTCGCCGTCTTGCAGAAGTGCCACGACTCGCTCGCCATTGCGGGCAGTCGAGCGCCGTTCCACAATCACGTAATCGCCCGGCAGAATGCCCTCGTCTCGCATCGACTCTCCCTCGACTTGGAGAGCAAACATCTCGCCGCGCCGCGCCGTGGACGGCCCAAAGATCTCCTCGAGTTGAACCTTCTCGTCCTGTGCACAGCGCTCAATCGGCATGCCTGCAGCAATCCGACCGAGCAGGGGGAAGGACAGCCCATCCGCCTCGTCGGGCGGCACGGCGTCTTCGACTTCAGATAAAGAGCGAGCCTTGTTCGCGTCCCGCCGAAGAGCGCCCTTGACGACGAGCGCCTCGACATGCTCGAACACGGTGACCTTGCTGACTTGCAGTTCGTCTGCGATCTCCTGCAGCGTCGGCGAGTAACCGTTCGCCGTTCGATACTGGCGCACAAACTGGAAGATCCGCATCTGCTTGGGCGTGAGGTTCATCGGTCTCTCCAAACCTTTCTGCCGCGGTTGCGGCTGCAATCGACTGAGCGGTCTGAGGGGGAAAGTCTGTGTCGGACAAGTGGGTCGTTGATGTGCCATGCTCTGCACTGCGGCGATAGGCATAGACGCCATCGGCGTTGACAGAAGGGGTCGGTCCGCTTCCCAGGGACGGTGTGCGTGGGAATCCACCGTGGGTGGCAGGTCTGGACTCGTTGAGCTCTTGGACGCTGTGCGCTGACCAGCGGCTGTCGAGTCCAAGAAGCCGCTCGAGCCAATCCACAGGCTGCTGGACAAGTCCCAGCAGCGACATCGAGAGTCGTCCGGCACAGGGAACGCGAAGGGCCAGCAGGTTTCCATCGTTGTCGCTGACAACGCGCGTGACAAAGTCTCCGCCTGGACCAGTGCACACCAGCGGATCGCCAGCGCTCCTCTGGAACGAACTCGCAGCGAACGCTGCGCAGCGCGAGGTCAGGCGCGGGAGCAGCGCAGGCTGAAGAGATGCGAGAGAGGCTGGCAGTTTCTTGTTCTGAGCGACCATGGAGTCGGTATCGGCGGTCGGCGTTTGTTCGGGTCACATTTCGTAAGGTATATGTTCGGTAGTGGTTTGGGAGGGGTATTGGCTCTCATTTTCGTTAGAATTTTTCGGTGGCACCCAGTTCGCCCACCCACCCTGAGCCCCCGGGGGCGTTCAACAGCCCCCTCGCGGACTCCTTCAGTCTGGACCGATCTGTGTGTTTCCTCAACCACGGATCGTTTGGAGCCGTTCCAAGGCCCGTCTGTGCGGTGCAGCAGGGGTTCATGCAAGAAATCGAAGCGCAGCCGGTGGAGATGCTGGCGAGAAAGTTGGCTGGGCGGCTTCTCGCAGTACGGGAACGGCTCGCCGCATTCCTCGCAACCCATCCCGAGCGATTGGGGCTTGTCCGAAATGCCACGGCGGGTGTCGGATCCGTGCTCCGCAGCATCGACTGGCGCAAGGGCGATCAGGTCATCGTTTCAAACCATGGATACAACGCGGTCCGCCAAGCCGTTCACGCCCAGTGCGAGCGGTTCGGGTGCGAGGCGGTTGTTGTGGACATCCCACTGCCCCTCAGCGGATCAGATGAAGTTCGCACACGATTCCGAAGTGCGATCAACTCCCGCACACGGCTGGTGATTGTGGACCATGTCACGAGCCCGACGGCGCTGCGCTTCCCAGTTGCGGAGATCGCCGCCGACTGCCGAGCTGCGAGCGTGCTGTGTCTGGTCGATGGGGCGCACGCGCCCGGCATGCTCGATGTCGACATCGACTCCATCGACTGCGACTGGTACACGGGCAATCTGCACAAGTGGGTGTGTGCGCCACGCGGCTGCGCGTTCCTGGTTGCAAACAAGCGCGTCCTCTCGCGGACCCACCCTGAGACCACGAGCCATCAGCATGGACAAGGGCTGGCGCTCGAAGCGGACTGGCAGGGGACGCAAGACTTTTCCGCGTGGCTTTCCATTCCCGCAGCGCTCGACTTCATCGCCTCGGGTGGGCCCATGGCCTCATCGCTCGCGCGTCGCAACATCGCCATGGCTCGCTGGGCCCATCAGATGCTGTGCGATGCGTGGCAGGTTGAACCGCTTTCGCCCCGCGATGGTTCCATGCTTGGATCGATGGCGACTGTTCCTGCGCCTCCTGGAATCGCAGCTGCGTTTGCGTCCGCGAGCGAGTTTCAGGCGCATCTCTATGGAACTCACCGCATCGAGGTCCCTGTCCTTGACTGGGGTGGACGATGGCTTCTGCGCGTGAGCGCGCAGGCATACAACACGCCGCAGGACTACTTGTTGCTTGCAGGCGCCGTGTCCGCGGAGGCGGGCGGTGCGGTCGATGTGGGTGGTGGAGGTGCAGCCGCTGGCGGTGCGGCAGCCGCCGCACGCGCCTGCTGGAAGGGCACATAGACCTCGTTGAACCAGCGCCACCAGCGTTTGATGTCCCAGCCCATATCTGCGGTGGACTGCCCAAAGTCGCGTGTGGTCAGCGTGACGAGCGACTGGTGCGCATCGGATCGATAGTTGTAGACCATCGCATCCTGGACCCGCATCAAAACGCCGGTCTGCAGGTTGCCAATCACAGGCGTGAACGCCGCCGCACCATCGCCCACGACCGCCTGCACATTCGCGACATAACTGATCTGCGAGCCAATGGCGATCCACGCAAGATCACCATCGTTCTTCTTCTCATCGGCAGTGGCCTGGGCAAAGATCAGTGCTGGAATGACCGCGAACGCATCGACCTTGCCTGCAAGAAGTCCCGCCTGATTCGCCACCACGTGCCGCTTGTCGCGCAATCCCAAGTCAATGACGGCAACCACCGCATCGCAGGCGGGGCGCCGAATGCGCCGCGTTGCCTCATGGCGAATCGCCGTGTTGTCCGACTTGATCGCAATCTTCGCGAGCATCGCCTCGCCGAGATCGCCTTGCGTCGTCAGGTGATCGAAGAAAGCAAGCTTGACATCGTCCTGCTGCTCCTGCATCGCGTCCCAGAGTGCTTGCCACGATGCGGGTACGGTCCACTGCGAAAACTGCTGCAGGTTGGTGGAACGAATCAAGCCGCGCCGCGAGCCAAAGCGCGTTCGGATGAAGTCCTGAGCGGAGCGTTCATAGGACTGCTCATCACTGCCATCGTTCGACTGCAGGATCGATGGATCCACGGCCATGGGCACGGCACCGCTCGACGGCAGTTGGCGAAGCAGCGATGGCGGAACAGTCGCCGTTCGTGGCATCGGTGCCGTGGTCGCTTGTGCTGACAGAGACAGCGTGATCAGGATGGCCGCAAGGTTCGCCACGCTCCTAGCATAATCGCATGGGCATCGAATCCACACACGGCAGATCGGATGCCCAGTTGCACCCGCAGGCGCTCTACGGGCGGCTCGGCACCGATGCATTCTGGCGTATCGCGCGTGCGTTCTACGGTCGAATCGAACGCGACGCGCTTCTCCGGCCGATCTTCCCGGCAGATCTGGAGGAGCCGATCCGAAATCAGGCGGAGTTCCTGATCCAGTACTTCGGCGGTCCGACGACATACAGCGATCGCAAAGGACACCCGAGACTTCGAATGCGCCACGCCCCGTATTCGATCGGTCTTGCGGAGCGCAACGCCTGGGTCGCTGCGATGGAGGGCGCGCTTGAGGACGCTGCCATTCCCGAACCGGATCGCACCGTGATGCGGCAGTACTTCGCGCACACCGCGACGTTTCTGATGAACAGCGATAGCTAGCGAGTGGAGGCTCTCCACTGCATCAGTCGGGCGTGATTGCGCCAACCATCAGATCACGGCGCCCAATCGCGTTCATGACACGCTCCGCGTCGGCTCGTGTTCCCCACGATCCGATCCGGACCGCAAAGAGCCTTTCGCCCTTCACGGTCGTGATCGGATCCACCCGAGCGGGGGGTGCCTTCGCGCGCTTCAGGTCGCTGGCGAGTGAATCGGCACGCTTGCGCGCGGCGTCCACGGATTGATAGCTGCCTGCGCGGATCGTGTACTCGCGTGAAGCGACGACAGCCTTCGGCGCCGAAGATGTCTGTGCTGGCGCCGTCGGCGGCGCTGCCTCCGGCCCAGTTGGCTTCGACTGCACCCAGGGAGGCGCGGGAACCGTTGTCTCGCTATCGTCGGTCTCGACCACCTTTGCTGTCGCGGCATCCGCGCGCGCGGATGCATGTGCGGGCGGTGTGCCGAGAGCTCGCGCACGCTTCGCGCATTCGCTGGCGCGTGCCGAGTCCGCTCCAGTCAATTGTGCAGCCGCCTTGTCGAAACACGCTGCCGCATCGCTCGCTCGCCGCTGCGACAGGCGAATGTCACCAAGCAGCACCCAACCCGATCCCGCGGTTTCTTGCTGCGGTGAAGCGCAGGCTCGCTGCGCGAGGCGTTCCGCCAGATCAATCTTCCCCAGCTTGAACGCACTCATGCCGGCGACGAGCGCGCCTTGCGATGCAAGTGTTGCGTCATCACTTCGTGCTGCCGCCTGTCCATCGCTGAGGGACATCTCGTAGCGCCCCTCCTCGTAACGCGACACTGCAGCAGAGAAACTGCTCGCAGGCGGTGTGGTCTCGCATGCGGAAGTCCCCAGCAGCAGCGGAAATGCCGTCACGATCAGTCGCATGGCGCGCCACGCGCGAGGTGACCAAGCCACGAACAGGTGAAGGGAATGGGTGCGTCCGTGCACCGCGCTATCGTAGTGATCGGTCGAGCGCCCACAACCATGCACCTGCTCCGCCAAATCCAGTGGAACATTCTTCGCCGACCCTTCCGTCAAGCGATCGTGGACGACCAGCGCACCTGGCGCGCCTATGAACTGCAAGTGGTCGCGTGGCATATCGCGCGGCATGTCGAACGGCTCTCAACACGCGAGCGCATCGGCATCATGGTGCCGACCTCGGGGCTCTTCCCAGCCGCACTCATGGCGGTGTGGTCGCTTGGCAAGACGGCTGTGCCGGTGAACTATCTCCTCTCGCGCACCGATCTCGAACATGTGTGCCGCGATGCGGAACTCGATCTCTGCATCACCGTTGGGCCGATGCTCGACTTCGTGGGCGGACTTCCTACTGGCGTTCAGCCGCTGCAACTCGAGAAGCTTTCCTTTGGCGGTCTGCCGCCGATCCGTCGATCGCGCCCGATGCCATCGGACCGTCTTGCGATGTTGCTGTACACGTCGGGCACGAGCGGCAAGCCGAAGGGCGTGATGCTGACGGCGGGCAACTTCGCCGCGAACATCGCGCAGATCATCGGTCGTGCGCGCTTCAATCCGCAGGATGTTCTGCTCGGCGTCCTGCCGCAGTTCCACTCGATGGGGGTGACCGTCATGACGCTGCTGCCGCTTGCGCTCGGCTGCAAGGTTGTCTACTCGGCGCGCTTCGTTCCCAAGCGCATCTTTGAACTCGCAAGGAGCCACCGCCCCTCCGTCATTGTGGCGATTCCTTCCATGTACGGCGCACTCCGAACCGTCAAGGACGCGACCACCGCCGATCTGAGTTCGCTCCGCTTTGTCGTCAGTGGCGGCGAACCGCTGCCGCAAGCGGTGGCGGATGGATTCCAAGAGCGATTCGGCAAGCGGATCTGCGAGGGCTTTGGGCTCACCGAAACCGCGCCCGTCTGCAACTGGTGCTTGCCCGAGGAGTGGCGCGAGCGCAGCGTGGGACGCGCCCTCGATGGCGTTCAGGAGCGAATCGTGGCCGCAGATGGATCCGATGTGACCGCGCGCGGTGAGGGCGAGATACGCATCAAGGGTCCCAACGTGATGCAGGGCTACTGGAACCTCCCAGAAGAGACCGCCGCAGTGTTCGACAGCGAGGGCTTCTTCAAGACAGGCGACATCGGGCGCATCGATTCGGATGGACATCTCTACATCACGGGGCGTCTGAAGGAGATGCTGATCATCGGCGGCGAGAATGTGTTCCCGCGTGAGATCGAAGAAGTACTCGATCGGCATCCGACCGTGAAGGCAAGTGCGTGTCTCGGTGCTGCGGACCCGTCGCGCGGCGAGGTGCCAGTCGCATTCGTCGAGTGCAAAGAGGGTGCGTCATTCGACGCGGCCGCGCTTCGCGCGTGGTGCCGCGAGCATCTGCCTCAGTTCAAGGTTCCGCGCGATATCCGCCATCTCGATCCACTCCCGCGCAACCCAACGGGCAAGATCGTCCGCCGCGCACTCAAGCCATTGCTCGCGGAATCCCCGTTGGGACCGTAGAGGTGTCAGGGGCAGGCGCCCCACGACGACAGCAGCACGGTCAAGTCGGCTCCGCCCACGACCCCGTCGCCGTCGATGTCTGCGGCGCCGCTCGAACCCCATGCGGAGAGAAGTGCCGTCAGGTCCGTGCCATTCACCTGCAAATCACCATTCAGGTCCGCAGCGCAGGCAGCACATGCTGGGAGCGTTGCACTCACCGTCAGCGTGCCACCACCTTGCGCTGTTCCAACGGCCGCAACACGCACCAGATATTCCTGCCCGCAAATGGCGTTGAATGTGAGAATCGCGCTCGCAGGGTTCTGCATGCAATCAGGGTTCCCGTTGCTGCATGCAACGGCAGTCAGCGCGCTGGTCGGACAGGCTGCGCCGTACAGGACGAGTGCAGAGTCAAAGCTTCCGAGTCCGCATGTCCGAACCGTGACTTGACCGCGGAGCCCACTCAGTCTGTACCACACATCCCTGCCAAGGGACTGTCCAGTCCCAAGACAGTTGTCAGGCGCAGCGAGCGTCGATGGCGTGGCTGTCACGAGGGCAAACTCGGTCGAGCCGATTCCGAGTGGGATCGCCCCGGTGCAGTGGTCGTTCACGGGCACCGCTGGCGTGCAGACGGAAAGAGCTTGGGTGACGCAGGCTTGATCCCAGGAATCGCTGCAGCAGTCGGGTTGCACCGCGCACACCGCGTTGCAGCACGCTGATTCGGAGCAGCCAGGGGTGAGGTGGACGGCGTAGCAGTTTCCGCTTGTCCCGCACGCGCTGCCACACTGATCGTTCCAACCGGCGGTCAGCACATACGACTGGACACCGTTGAGACAATTGAATGGGTAGGTTTCGGGCAAGGGGTAGTTTCCGCGCGCGACCACGGCAAGCCAATCGCCTGCAGGGACGCAGCCCTGCACAGATGCGGCTTGGCAATCGACGATCTGCGCGTGCAGGATGGCTGTCTGGAGACCATCACACGCATTTCGGATCAGCGCGACAAACAGCGGGGTCGTTCCCGAATCAGCAGTGCCGCGTTCAGCCACAAGACTGAGCGAGACGCGCGCCTGTCCATTGCCATCTGGATCTGGCAGCGTGATGCGAAACGCATCGCGCTCTGGAACGCCAACGGTCGAACCTGCCGCCGACACGAACTTGATGCTTCCGCACATCGCCTTGCCTGAAGTGAGGCTTTGGAACCCCGACCCCGCAGCCCCTTGAGGGCAGGGGTCATTTCCAAATCCGGTCGTGTTGCAGTCCTCGGTCTCCGTGTTCGAATTGGCTGGACACTGGGGAACACAAACTGGTGAGCACAACTGGTAGGCCGCGCTGACGCATGTGGCATCCCAACTCACGGAGCAGCAGGTGGGCAGCAGTTCGCACACGGTGTTGCAGCAGGATGGAATGTTGCAACCAGGTGCAGTATGCGCAGCAAAGCAGTCCCCAAGCCCAGCCGCGCCGCAGTCCACGGGTGGGGGGGGGGTGCACACGGAGCCAGCGATCACGGCGCACTGACCATCCCATGTAGTTGTGCAGCAAAAGGAGTCGATCTGGCACACGGCCGCGCAGCAGATCGGATCTTGACAGCCAGGTGATGCATGCGCGGTAAAGCAGTTGCCGGTGGCTTCGTTCGGACAGATTTGCGCAACCGCGCTTGGCGCACTCAGCAGCAGGAGCGAGCAGCCGATCCCAAGTCGTACGGACCATTCCAAGACGCCACAAATGAACGAAGGCTGCAGGGCACGAACTTTGCGCGTTGGACGGTCCATGAAAGCCCTTTCGGTGAACCATGCACTCTAGCGGCAGCCAATGCAATCTCAAGCACACTGTTTTGCAGAAACAAACAAAAACCCCCTCGGCCAAGAGCGCCGAGGGGGTGTGATTTCACGCCAAACGTGGGCAGAGAAACTTATGGGCAGGCGCCCCATGCACCGAGCAGGATCGTGAGGTCAGCGCCTGACGTAGTGTTGTCGCCGTTCAGGTCGCCACCAGCCGTACCCCATGCGCCGAGCAGGATCGTGAGGTCAGATCCGCCGACAAACCCGTTGTTGTCGAAGTCTGCCGGACACGCAGGTGCACACGGCTGTCCACCTGCCACGGACACATTGAGTGTGCCAGTACCAAGCGGAGTGGTCGCTGAATAACCACCAACTGCGACGATGTAATCCACACCGCACGCGAGAGTCGCCGTCATGATGGACGTGAAGGTTGCGCAGCCCGTCGCGTCATCGTTGCATGCGAACACAGTGTTCACTTCGCACGATGTCTGGATCGACAGTCGTGTGTCATGGTTCGCCGTGTTGCATGTCGAGAAGGTGTAAAGACCGCTCTCTGCTGGGGAGAAGGTATAGAACACACAATTGAAGTTGATGTCCGTACCAAACGGTCCCATGTCGCAAAGACCCGTGTAGTCGAGGTCGACCGTCGCGCCCGCACGCGTGAAGGGGTTCGCACCCGCATTCAGCGTGAGTGGATTCGCGCAAGTCAGACCCGCACCACCACCACCGCCACCACCACCCTCGTTTGTGATGACGAAGGTGCCGCTTCCGAAGCCGCCCGCGCCGTACGCACCGATACGAATCTTGTAGGTGGTGCCCGAAGTGGCCGCGAAGGTCACTTCAGACTGCAGTCCGCACGAGTCGTCGTTGCATGCAACGGGCACACCAAAGTTGCAGTCTGCATAGATGTCGATGCGAGTGTCGAACGACGCGCCATCGCACAGCGAAACCTTGAAACTTGCAGTTGCGGGAGCAGCGAAGTTGAACCACACATCGTTGTAGAAACCGCCACCGAAGGTGCCGCAGGAAGGGTCGGTCGGGTTGGGCCCGTCCGTCGTTGAGCCTGTGGTGTCGAACGAATTGCTGCCCACAACCGCGGGGATGGCGTCACTGCAGTTGTCGTTCTCAGGACCGACTGGCGCACCCTGAGAAATCTCCAGCACGGAAGCACCTGTATCGCCCTGCCAGCCACCCACCCGGATGATGTAGTTACCAACATCCAGGTATGCGCTCAAGAGCGACGAGAAGTTCGGGCAGCCAACACCGTCATCGTTGCATGCCAACATCGAA
>VGXN01000017.1 GCA_016873335.1 Phycisphaerae bacterium
TCTCGTCGGGTCGCTACACGCGCGCACATGGACCCTTCTGGTTTGGAGTGGCGGTCGCACTGACGGTGCTTTCATGGCTCGCGCTCATTCCCTTTCGCGACACCTACTTCGGGGTTGTGATCGAGAGTGGGTGGCAAACGAACTGGCTGTGCATACTTTGCACGTGGTGGTGCCTGTGCATTCTGCTGTCGAAGTGGCAGAAGGTGCGCCTGCAACGAAGAGCACTGGAGCTGTCCGGAATCTTTCCGACACGTGGAGACTTTGTCCTATCGCCTGGGTCTTCCGATGAGATCCTTGAGCGGATCACGCAGCGGGTCGCTCGACCGAGGGAGTTTCTGCTCTTCAACCGCGTTTGGATGGCGCTCTCCAATCTTGGCAACATTGGTGAGGTTCGTGATGTTGGCGCAGTGCTCGATTCGCAGGCTGACAACGATGCAAGCACGATTGACTCTTCCTACACCGCACTGCGTGCGCTCATCTGGACCATCCCTGTGCTCGGTTTCATCGGAACGGTGATCGGTTTGGGCACTGCGATCGGCAGTTTCACCGATGTGATCGCGGGGGGCGGCGGGGCCGAAGCCGCGGGCAACATCCGCGAGACCTTGTCGCCAGTCGTTGGCGGACTTGCGACGGCGTTCAACACAACGCTGGTGGCTCTCGTGGCGGCAGTTGGTATCCAACTCTTCAGCACATTCGTTTACAAGCTTGAGGAAGACCTGCTCGATGACTGTGCGAAGTACTGCACGGATCACATCACGAGCAGGCTGAAACTGACGGATTGGTGAACGCTCGGAGCATGCCATGGGACGAAAGAAGGAATCCTCGCCCATGTCGTTCTTCTCCTTTCAGGACATCATGGCGTGCGTGACGGGCATCATGATCCTCGTCACGTTGATCCTCGCGCTTGATCCGCTGAGCAATGTGCCCATGGTCAGCCCGACCCCGTCGCCACCGAGTGATGTGATCGAGCGCCTTCGCGCGGCGCAGCAGCGGGCCGGAGGGGCCGAAGAGGCCTTGGCAAAGGCGCGCGAACTGCTGCAACAGTCCAGTGCGGATGAACGAGTCACAGGTCGTCAGGTGGAGCAGTTGCAGCAGTTGCAGCAGTCGGAGCAGGCCAAGTTGACTGCAGCAAAGCGTCAACTCGAAAGTGGTGCGTCCAAGCTCAAAAAGTCCCGAAGTGAAGTGCAACTTGTGACGAAGGAAGTGCAGCTTGCCGCCGAGCGCGTGAGGGGACTTCGTCAGGAGGTGATCGATCTCGACATGCAGTCGCGCGTGAAGCGTCAGTCTGGACCGCAGGAGCCGCTGCAGCCGGTGGTCATTGAGGTGCGACCCGATGGCATCGCTGTTGGCATCCTCGATGAGCGAGGAATCCCAACACTCAAAAGTGTGCTCCCGAATTCGATCGCGATCGACGCTCCCGTCCTTTGGGCTGCGTCCGTGCAGCGGTTGCTGACCGACTATCCACCGGCCAAAATTGGCGGAAGCATGGGTTGGTATGGGCTGTTCATCATCCGAAGCGATGCCGTGCCTGCCGGAGTGAGCCTGTACTCCAACCTCCATGCCGACTCGTGGGAAGCGGGCTGCCAGCTTTGGGATGCATCGGAGGGCGGATTCTTTGAGACATCGCTTCGTGGAGGCAGCCAGTGAGACGCCGCCGCCGAAGCGCTCGTCGTGGCGCGACAGCATCCTCTGACTCGTTCGATCTCTTTCTTGATGCGCTTTGCAACGCGCTTGGCGTCGTGATGTTCATCATGTTGATGATCGTCATCTTCACCCAATCTGCCGGCACCTTGGATTCGGTCATGGATGCGGAGTCGATGGAGAAGGCAACGGAGGCGGCGAACGCGCAGGCAAGGGCATCGGAGACGCAGTTGCAGGAAGTACTGCAGGCAATCGCAGCACTCCCACCGCGTGGTGATCCACAGTTGCTTGAGCAGTGGAAGGCAGGGCAGGCAGAACTTGCGAAGACGGCCGAGGAACTTCGCAGTGTGCGAGATGCTCTTGCCGCACAGCGACAGGATCTTTCTGCGGCGTTTGCCGCCTTGGCGGAACTGCGGCGCACGATGACTTCAACGCAGCAAGAGATCAAGGAACTCGAACTCGCACGCGCACGACGAACGGAGCCACGGCAGTTCATCCGCCTTGCCAAGTTGCGTCCCGACATCCGTCCACAGACTGTTCAACTGCTGTGCGCGGATGGGCGGGTATGCGGCGCAAACTTCACGGATCGTCTGCAGCGAATCAGCGAACCCAAGGGGCAAGGAGAGATCGTGCAGGATGCGGCGCAGGCGAAGGAGGCCGTGCTTCGCCACCTCGCCGGCAAGGATCCGGCAAAGGTGCGTGTGGAGATTGTCGTGTGGCCGAGCGGATTCCGTGCGTACAAGCTGCTCGAGCCAGAGTTGATTCAGGCTCGATTCGCGTTCAACCCGATTCCCGTGGCAACGGGGCAGACGATTGGTGAGGAGGGCCCGTACCGCGGGGTGCAGTGACGGTGGCGACAAGTGCACCGATCAGCATCAGCGCAGCACCAATCCACTTCTGACTGTCAAACGACTCTTTCAACCAGAGCGCTCCGGAGACTTCGGCAAAGACCGACTCGAGTGACAGCAGCACGGCAGCGTGGGCAGGGGGTGCAGAGGACTGCGCAACGACTTGCAGTGTGAACGCCAACGCGATGGAGAAGACCGCGGAAAAGATGATCGGTCCTGCTCCAGCGCGGAGCATGTCGCCCGAGATGGGTTCGCTTGCACCGGCGATTGCTGCAGCGAGTGTTCCCGTCACCAGCAACTGCACGAGCGAGACGCCAAGCGGATCCTCTTGCGAAGCGCACCAGCCGATGACATGAACATGGACAGCCCACATGATGGCACATCCGACGAGATAGAGATCGCCTGTGGCGATCTCGGGTTGCCCGTGAATGCTCATCACCCAAAGTCCGGCGAGGCACAGCAGTGCGGCGATCCATGTTCGCCCCGTGACCCGCATTCCCCACAGGAGTCCCATGAGCGGAGTCCACACGACATACGTGCTGGTGATGAAGCCAGCCGTGCCAGGGCCGACCGTGGCCATCGCCTTCTGCTGAAGTGACGCCGCGATCACCATGGCGACACCGGCGATCGCCCCGCCCCGCCAGGTGGACCACCGACGCAGCGAGGGACGCGTGATCACGAATGGCAGCAGCAGCAACGCGCCGATCAGGAAGCGCGCCGCATTGAATGTGAATGGCGTGTCGCCCATCTGGTGCGCGGCGAGACGCTGGGCGACGAATCCGGTTCCCCAGCAGATCGCGCAGAGCAGCAGTGCTCCGTTCGCTGTCCATACTGGCAACTTCCTCGTCATGCCTGCACGCGCGTGTCAGCGGATGAAACGGACTCGGCCGAAATCAGGGATGAACGCCCTGCCCCCAGGCGAGAGCGTGATCGGCGCTGGGAAATACACGGACCACGCCTTGCCGATCACCATCTCGCGCGGCACGACGAAGGGACTGGAGACGCCAAGTTCCTCAGTGACAAGAGGATGCGGCAAGCCCCAGACGCGCGAATCCTTGCTCGCCGCGCTGTTGTCGCCGAACATGACGTAGGTGTCGCCGCCAGTCTGCGCTGGCTTCAGTGGATTCGCGCCGTAGGAGAGACCCACGAGCGGTTCGCCATTCGTTGGGAACTGGTTGGCAGCGCTGAGGAAGTCTGGTCGGTAATAGAGATCGCGCTTGACCTGAACGCGCCGCAGCAGGAAGGGCGAGCCTTCGAACATCCACTCCAGTTGCGTCGGTGGCGGTCGCTGTGCGACGGGATTCGCGATCACCTGCTCGGCGGTTCGTCCGAAGTGGGAAGCCTCGGTGCGCGCGCGTGGACCGCCGATGGTGTAGGGAAGGACGGCAACTGCTGTGCCATCGAGCCAGAAGGTCAGCTGCTCATCCACATGCCACATCTCGACCCAGTGGGTGCGACTGGAAGTGAGTCGGCATGGCACGACTTGTCGCGCCACTTCTCGACGCGACTCCGCTTCCGTGACCGACAGTACGACTTCGCCGCGCGCGAGAGCGAATGCGATCTCGATCCCTCGAGTGCGGATCACGAGCCGCGACTGGAACGAATCCCCATCCGCCGTCTCGATCGCTGCGGCGATGCAGATATCGCCCGTTGGAAACAGAGGCATCTCGCGCCGATAGCAGTTGTAGGCATTCCAGTCGTCGATCGCGATGATCTGGTTCGACCATTTCAGACTCGCCGGAGCTGACGACTTCCACTCCCATGCGCGCTGCGCTCGGATGTCCCAGCCCGCACTCGCAGCCCAGGGCACGCCTTGCCACGGACGCTTCATCGCTGACTCAAGGCGCGGCACGTCGATCGGTTCGAAGTCGCTGTCATGCAGAGGCTGCCAGACGGCGCGCTGCACATGATCGGGCTTCCGCTCAATACGCAGTTGCTCGGGGTCTGCACCGATCGGTCCCGTGTAGATGTCGCCATCGACGACCGCGAACGACTCATCGGGAAGTCCGACAACACGCTTGATGTAATACACGGAGTCGCCGACAGGATCCGTCGGGTTTTTGAAGACTGCGACATCCCATCGCTGCGGTGCGGTGAATGGCTTGAGGTACTTCACAACCATCACGCGATCGCCGAGCCGACCTTCGCGCGCCAACACATCGTTGGGCATCGTCGCGATTGGCTGCTGATGGTTGATCATCGGGTCGAGAATCGGGCGGTCGCCGCGCATGCCGGCCATCGCGGTCATCACGAGTTCCTGATTGTCCGCAGCAAACTCATATCCAGTCGCGGGGCTGCGCAGCCGCACATGCGATCCCATCAGCGTGGGAGCCATGGAGCCGGTGGGAATCACGTATCCCTCGACGACAAAGCCGCGGAAAATCATCGCGAACACAAACGACACGATGAGTGACTGAACCGTGTCGATCATGCTCGTTGGCGCGGCCGGAGTTGGCGATGCATCACGAGCGCTCATCGCGCGCGATACTACCGATGCGCGTCAGCCCGTTGCCTTTGGTCCAGCGTTCGATCCAGGGTTCGATCCTCCAGTGGGGATCACCTGAAGGTCCTCCACCGGATACGCATGGTCCTGTCCCTGATCGAGTCGGACGAGTGCGAGTTGCACGAGCGTCCGCGACTCGAGCACCGTTCCCGGGCCGTCGGGTGTTTGCACGCGCGCTTTCACCTTGGGCATTCGCTTGCTCAGCGTTTCATAGGTCTCGTCCTCGTACCGCAGGCAGCACATCAACCGTCCGCATCGTCCGCTGATCTTCATCGGATCGAGCGTTGCCTTCTGCAGTTTCGCCTGCTTCATCGAGATGGGCTTCAGTACCTTCAGGAAGTTGCGGCAACAGCAGTGCTGACCACACTTCTCGTAGTCCGCGACCAGCCGTGCCTCGTCGCGCGCGCCGACTTGCCGCAGTTCGATTCGAATGGCGAACGTGGCGGCAAGCGTCTTCAGCAGTTCACGGAAATCGACGCGCTCCTCGCTCAGGAAGTAGATCGTGAGGATCTCTCGCCCAAGGATCAGCTCCGCCTGCACGAACTTCATCGGCAGCCCGCTCTCCAACAGAAGGCGCTTTGCGGTGGGAGCGATCGTTGCCGCTTCGGCTTGCACCGCGGTCCACTGCGAAAGATCTTCGGGGGTTGCAACGCGGAGGATCTGCCCCTCGTTGTGGAATGGGAAGTCCTTGCCGCCCGAGTGCTCGATGTATTCAAGCATCTCTTGCCGCGAGACGCTCTTTCCGCAACCTGAGTTCGAGCAGGTCGTGGTGAGCATCTCCACGAGTTCGGTTCCGCGGTGAGTGCGAGCCACCAGTTTGCTTCCGCAGCCAGGCTTCGCACTGCCGTCGTAGGGATATTCGGCGATCCAACGCGTCACGCCTGCGCGCACGACGATCGATGAGGGTGGCTTCAACTGCGCGTACGCAGCGGCATCGTCCGCAGCGTCACGGAAAGCGGGATCCGCGTCGCGTTCGAAGATCGGGAGCGGATGGATCGACATGGGGCACTCAGCGGCGGGGGGCTGGCTTCTTGCGCGCCGCAGGCTTGCCTCGCGGGGCGCTCTTTCGGGGTGGTGCCGCAGCGGGGTCGCGCTTGCGTGCACTGAACAGCAGTTTGATGGGTACTTCGGAGAACGGCACCTCATCGCGCATTCGATTCAGAAGGAATCGTTCGTAGCCGCCTTCGAACATCGACGGCTTGTTGACCACCATCGCGATCGTTGGCGGGTTCGTCTCCACCTGCGCGATATAGAAGACCTTCGCCACCGTGCCGAGTTTGGACGATGGCCCTCGCTCCGTCAGGATGCGTTGCACGAGTGCGTTCAACTTGCCCGTCGTCTCGCGGTGACGCGCCTGCGTGAGAAGGTTGAACGCCATCGAAATCGCATCGCTGGCGCCTTTGCCCTCGCGCGCGCTCGTGAACACCATCGGCGCGAAGTCGAACATCGGCAACTCCTGCGTGATGTACTCGAGATAGTCCTTTGGAACGCGCGCGTGCTCCACCAAGTCCCATTTGTTGATGACGAGCACGGTGGGCTTGAAGGCGGCCGCAAGTTCGCCCGCCAGGTGCTTCTCCACCTGTGAGATGGGTTCCGTCGCATCGAGCAGCAGCAGCGCGACATCCGCGCGGCGGATCGCCTCTTGCGTCCGGTGGTTCGAGTAGTACTCGACATCATCCGCCCAACTCTTGCGCTTGCGGATGCCCGCCGTATCGATCGCCACGAACACGCGGCCATCCTGCTCAAAGCGCACATCCACGGAGTCGCGCGTGGTGCCGGCGATCTCACTGACGATGACGCGCGGCTCCCCGGCAAGCGCATTCACAAGACTGCTCTTCCCCGCGTTTCGTCTGCCGACGATCGCCACCTTCATCTCTTCCGACTGCGGTTGGCGGTCGGTGCGTCCTTCGAGCCGATGCCAAAGTGCTTCGCGCAAGAGCCGCAGTCCAGACCCCGCCTTGGTGGAAACAGGAATGACCTGACCGAATCCAAGTGCCGCTGCCTCGAGCGCATGCGCTTCCCACGAGGGGCCATCCACCTTGTTGGCGACCGTCATCACGCGCGCGGTATTGCCGCCCTTGCGGATGAGTGCTGCGATCCGTTCGTCGAGTGCCGTGATGCCATCCTGCGCATCGATGGTGAAGAGCACGATCGCCGCATTCGATATCGCGCTGAGAATCTGTCCTTCGATGTCTGGTGCGAGCGCGGCAAGATCCCTTCCCGCGTCATCGAAGCGTCCGCCCTCCGCCATGTAGATCCCGTAGCCGCCCGTGTCACACACTTCTGCCGCGCGTGGCAGCGAATCATCGGCGGCATCAGCGGGTGGCCCGAACGTGACGACAGCACTGATGCGGTCGCGAGTGACGCCTGGCGTCGGATCAACGATCGATATGCGCTCACCGACGAGACGGTTGAAGAGGCTGGACTTGCCGACATTCGGCCGTCCGACAATGGCGATCATCGGCAACATGGGCTTTGGATGAGGATATCGGCGCGGCGCCGAGGGGCTGCGCGCATCAGACGCGAACGCGCATCGTGAAACCGAACTTCCTGCAGAGGGCGCCCTGCTCCCGCCGCATCAGGCGAATGGCATCGCGCACACCCGCTCGTGTTCGTGCCTCGTAGTGCAGCAAGGTGATCCAGTAGGACTCAAAGATTGTCGCCTCCAACCAGGGCACCTCCTCGGTGAACCCGCTCACACAGAGTGCACGCGTGCGCCGAAGGAACGTGTCGATGCGTCCGCGCGGCAGGCGGAGGAAGCGACAACCGGAGAAGTGCAGGATCCGACCGGCGCACTTGCCTGCAAGCAGGTCTTCGAGCGCATCGATGGAGATGCGTTCGAGTGGAACCCGCATGTCGCCTGGCAGCAGTTCGCCGGGGCGCGAGTGGATCGCAAACCACATGAGATCGAAAGTCACATAGCGCGCTTGAAACGAGCGCCGCAGATAGAACTCAATCTCGGCGCGGGTCGCGACATCGCGCAGCACATAGGGGATCCTGGCATCGCTTCCGTGCAGCAGGTCGAGCACAGGCTTCATCGACATCGGTCGCACGAGCCCGAACCAGTCCGCCTCGAGGCAGAAAACACCTGGCACTTTCGCCATGTCGTGATGCTACGAAGGGAGAAGCAGACTGCGCCCTGTCATCGCCGCGGGTTGGGGCAGTCCCATCATGTCGAGAAGCGTCGGCGCGATGTCCGCGAGCCGCCCATCATCGCGCAGCCGCCGACCCGTGAACGCGCGCCCGATCACCATCAGCGGCACCGTGTAGTTGGTGTGCGCCGTGTGTGGAGCGCCCGTGTCGGGATCGCGCATCTGCTCGACATTGCCATGATCGGCCGTGACGATCAGCGATCCGCCTCGAGCGAGGACCGCATCGACAATCGCGCCCACACATGCATCGGTCACCTGCACAGCCTTGATCGCAGCGGACAAGCTGCCTGTGTGACCGACCATATCGCAGTTCGCGAAGTTGACGATCAGGAGATCCTCGCAGTCCGCCGCAGCGATTCGAGCGAGGACAGCGTCGCGAACGCCCAGCGCACTCATCTCGGGCTTCAGGTCGTAGGTGGCGACATCGCGCGGACTCGGGATGATCGTGCGCGCTTCACCAGGAAAGGGGGCCTCGCGGTAGTCGTTGAAGAAGAAGGTCACATGCGGAAACTTCTCGGTTTCTGCGCAGCGAAACTGCCGAAGTCCCTGCGTCGCAATCCACGAGCCGAGAATGTCGGGCATCTTCTCGGCGCGTGAGAAGACGACCCGCACGGGCAGTCCACTCTCATACTCCGCCATCGTGGCGAAGAACAGGTCGCGTGGGCGCTCGCCGCGTGCGAATCCGCCGCGCGGAAGTGCCGCGAACGCCGCGTCATCCAGAAGGAACGCCTTGACCAGCTCGCGCGGACGATCGCCACGAAAGTTGAAGAACACCACGCTGTCACCGTCGCGTATCGCGCCATCAACGCCTCGGATGCGCGTGGGTGGAAGGAACTCATCGCTGTCACCGCCCTTGCGCCCCTTCGACGCATGATGCTCGGTCACCGCGTCGAGTGCCTTCGCGCACTCATCGCCACCTCGTCCGAGGAGACACTCCCACGCGCGAGCCACGCGTTCCCAGCGGTGATCTCGGTCCATCGCCCAGAAGCGACCGATCACGCTGGCTATTCGCCCGCCGTGCGCCGCAAGGTGCTGCTCCAGTTCCGCGATGAATCGCTTCGCGGAGTGTGGTGGCGTGTCGCGCCCATCCGTGAACGCATGAATGAAGAGTCGTTCGGAGGGGAGGCCACGCGCCGAAGCAAGATCGATCAGCGCAAGCAGATGAGAGAGGTCGCTGTGGACCTTGCCGTCACTCACCAAACCCATCAGATGCAGCGAGCGACCCGTGTCCCGCGCACGGTCGATCGCTTCGCACAATGTCGGATTGGCTGCAAAGCGACCATCACGGATCGCGTGCGTGATGCGCATCAGTTCCTGATCCACAATCCGTCCGGCGCCGATGTTCTGGTGACCCACTTCCGAGTTGCCCATGACGGGGCCATGCGAATCGTTCGGCAAACCGACATCCTCGCCGCTCGTGCGAATGAGCGTGCATGGCCAGTCGCGCCGAAGCCGTGCATCGACAGCAGGATGCGCCTGCACGATGGCGTTCGACGGGTCCTGGTTCGGATGCGGATTCTCGCCCCACCCATCACGGACGATCAGCACACAGGGCATATTGCGAGTCGGCGTTGCCACGATCGCAAGGGTAGCGGTCGCCGTGGGGAACCCTCGTTGCGGTGGAGTGCCCGCGGAGTGCGGCTCGGATACCCTTGACCACAGGCGACCATGCAGGAGGCAGGAGAATCAGCGCTGACCATGGAAGGTTCACTCCGCGAGCGATACGAAGCCGTTCAGAAGCGCGTGGCTGATGCCGCGCGCCGAAGTGGTCGGCGCCCCGAGCAAATCAAGCTCGTCGTGGTCACGAAGGCCGCAACGATCGAGCAGATCCGCGAACTGATCGCGCTTGGGCATCAGGACTTCGGCGAGAATCGTGTGCAGCAGTTGATGCAGCGCACGGCGCAGATCGATGAGCACTGTGCGCGGCTTCGTGACCTGCGCGGCTCGGCGCCCGACATTCGTTGGCACATGATTGGATCGGTGCAACGCAACAAGGTGCGGAAGATGGTCGAACTCGTTCGGCTCGTCCATTCTGTGGACAGCCTCCGACTGGCGGAGGAGATCCATGTGCAGTCAGCGCGCCGTCCGCAGCCGATGGATGTGCTCCTCGAGGTGAATGTTTCAGGGGAGATCTCCAAGCACGGCATCACGGCGGCTGCCGTTCGACATGTGGTGCAGCAGATGGACACGATGGTGAATCTGCGAACGCGCGGACTGATGGTGATGGCGCCGCTCAATGGCGGGTTGGATGCGGCGCGCGAGACGTTTCGCCGTGGCGCTGAACTCTTCCAGGATGTGCGCGGCGCGCTTGGGTCCCGTGGCGGCGCAGGGCATGGATCTGGCGATGCGTTCGACCTGCTCTCGATGGGAATGTCCGGCGATTTCGAACTGGCGATCGAAGCGGGTGCGAACATCGTGCGTGTCGGTACTGCCGTGATCGGTGTGCCGAGTACCGAGCCAACGACGGGAGCGGAGACATCATGATGCCATCTTTCGCGACACATCCGCCAGTCAACCCTGCCTCGTCGGCCGAGTGCGGCGACACGGTCGCGCGGATCGATCAGCGCTCGATGCAGATTCGTGCGCGGCTAGACTCGATCGTGATGCGCGATCATTCGGCATGGTCATCGCTGCTGCCAGGGCGATTTGTCGTCTTCGACGGGCCCGATGGCAGCGGCAAAAGTACGCAGTTCCGTGCACTGGCGGATGCGGCGCGCGCGGCGGGGGTTGAAACCGTGGAAGTGCGAGAGCCCGGTGGCACGCCGGTTGGCGAACGGATCCGTGATGTGCTGCTTGATCCTGCGCTCGGTGAGATGGTCAGTCGCTGCGAGATGCTCCTGTACATGGCAAGCCGCGCGCAGCTGATGGAGGAACGTGTGCAGCCTGCGCTGGCACGAGGCGCATTCGTCCTCGCGGACCGTTTCATCTCATCAACGCTCGCCTATCAGGGCAGCGCGGGCGGCGTTCAAGAGGATCACATTCGTACCGTTGGCGGCATTGCCCTCGGTGGACGCTGGCCAGATCTCGTGGTGATCTTCGATGTCGATTGGAAGACCGCGCAGGGTCGCATGAAGCCAACGCTCGATCGGGTGGAACGCAAAGGCGCGGACTATCACGCGCGCGTTCGCGCCGGCTATCTCGATCAGGCTCGACAGGAGCCATCGCGCTACCTCGTGGTCGATTCGTCGCAGGAACCCGAGGTGGTCTTCGAGCAGGTCAGCCGCGGCATTCGTGAACGACTCGCGCGGTAAGCGGTGCGCTCGGAGCACGCTGCCATCACGCTTCGCTGAACGCGATGGACGGCATGGAGAGCATGAACAACGATGCGGGAATGGCACGTGTGACTCGGCTTGCACCGAGTCCGACGGGGCGCATGCATCTGGGGCATGCGTGGAGTTTCCTGATCGCATGGGCCGTCGCGCGCCGCAGCGGTTGGCGCATTGTGCTGCGGTTCGAGGATCTCGATGCGCAGCGTGCGCATCGCGAAGCGGAAGCGGATGCACGGTGGATGCTCGAGTGGCTCGGTATCGACTGGGATGGTGAGATTGTGCGTCAGTCTGAGCGCGTGGAGTGGCACGTCGAGTGCATGCGCGCGCTGGAGGCGAAGGGGGTCGTGTTCGAGGCGCCGCAATCGCGCGCGGAGCTTCGTGCACTCCATACGGATGCGCGTGATGCGCTCGCTCGGAGCGATATCGCGGCGAGCGCGGGCGTATCCGATGGCGCGGATGCGCCGCACGAGGGGGATGATGTGCTTCGCTTTCCGCCATCACTGCGTCCGCCACGCGACCGCTGGCGTTTCACTGATCGGGCGGTGAATCACCGACTTGCACTTGATGCAGGCGAGGAGTGCGTTCACGACGAGATCTTTGGAACGCAGAGGTTCGATCCGCTTGCCATCTGGGGTGATCCGCTCGTGTGGCTGAAGGCTGGCTCGGCGAGTTACCAACTTGCGGTCGTCGCGGATGACATCGCACAGGGGGTCACGGATGTGATCCGCGGCAGCGATCTTCTGCCGAGTGCGGCACTGCAGCAGCGCCTGCATTCGCTCCTCGCCGGGCAGCCAACCGCGCCGCCGCGCTGGTGGCATCTTCCACTTGTGCGGGATGCCACAGGGAAGCGGCTGGCAAAGCGGCATGATGCGTTGTCCGTGGCGGGGCTCGCGGAGCGTGGCGCGACTGCCGATCGCATCCGCGGCGCCGTCGCGCACTGGCTCGGTGCGAGCGATCTGCTCTGCGGCATCACGCGCGACGCGTTCCTGGAGATCGACATGGAGCGAGCCGTTCGCAAGCTGCATGCACGATCCGCCGAATGCCGAGTCGACAGCGCGCTTGAGACCTGGTTAGTGGCGCGTTGAGGCGGCGTCTCTGCCAAGCCGAGTGACGAGCAGTTCGCAGACCTTTTCGGTGCATCGCGCGAGGTCATCGTTCACGACGAAGCTGTCAAACGTGCCGCTCTTCTGTGCGCGTGCGATCTCGCGAGTGCTTTCGGCGAACCTATGCTCGATCGCTGCCTCATCCTCACGCGCGCGCGCGCGGAGGCGACGGAGCAGATCCTCTTCGGATGGCGGCAGGATGAAGACGCCGAACATATTGGGATGTCGGGCGCGCACCTGATCCGCACCCTGCACATCGATGTCGAGAACCATCACGCGACCCGCAGCAAGCGCCGCAAGAACGGGGGCGCGCGGCGTGCCGTACCACGAGCGACCAAAGACCTGTGCGTACTCGAGGAACTCGTTCGCGTCGATCATCCGTTGGAAGCGCGCCTGATCGATGAAGTGATAGTCGCGACCATCGAGCTCGCCAGGTCCTGCGGCGCGCGTGGTCGCGGAGATGCTGAACTCGCCGTTGAATCGGCGCACGACTTCATGCACGATGGAAGTCTTCCCAACGCCCGAAGGTCCGCTCACAACGAGCAGGAGACCATGTGGCGGGCGTTCCATTGAGTCAGTGTACGGACCGCGATTTCTGTAATGCTGCCCCACCATCATGCCTTCCTTCCTTTGCACGGTGACGGATGCGGGACCCGATGTCCTGCTGAAAGTGGGGTCTCGATGTCACGTGACGATGTTCGACGCGATCGACTTGAGCAGTTTGTCGATCTTGCGAGGATCTACCGTCGGTGGACCAAGCAGCAGGTGGCGCAGGCACTTGGGCGTGAACCGTCGAAGATGGTTCCCGAGAGTGGCAATCCGAAACTGGATCTGGTGATCGGTTTGGCGGATGTGCTCGACTGGGATGTCGGTGATGTCGCGGAAGGGGTATGGCGCGAGGACCCCGAGGAGAAGGCTCAGATTGAGACGCTGGCGCAGCGCGGGTTCTTTGCGCTTGACCGCGAGGCAATCGAGGCGCACCGTGCGGGCGATTACCGCCGCATGACAACGCTCGCTCGTGCGATGACTCTCGCGGCGCAGACGGGAGTGGAACGCGCCACGGCCTGCAATCGGCTTGCGGGGGCACAGGATGGTCTCGGGCGGTACACGAAGGCGCTCACGGCGCTGCAGCAGGGGCTCGCGGAGCCGGCGGTTCCGCCCCATGTGCGCATGATGCTTGAAGTGAATCTGGCGAACGCGCATTACGCGCTCTGGCATCTCATCGAATCGCATGCGGTCGCGAGCGGGTTGGTCGGTCGATGGATCTCCGACGAGCCGCGCAGCAGGGTCGAGCGGGTTGTGCACGCGTTCGGGCATTATGTCCGCGGGCATTCGAGACGCCGCATGATGGAGAGTGATCCGCAGGGCGCGAACAATCATGCGAAGGCAGCGCACGGCGATCTCCTTCGGGCGCAAACGCTGTATGACGATCTCGCGAGCGAGTTTGATGATCCGTCGTATGCGGGCGTTGCAAACACATGTCGCGGCGCGGTCATGGAGTGCGCGGCGGCGCTCGGCACCATGGAAACGCACGCGGCGATCGACGCGCTGATGCAGGGACTTGAGCAGGTCGTTGATGTGACCGCGTATCCGCCCGGCGATTGGCTCGAGAGTTACGGATGGTGGGCGGTGTTCGGCTGCAACATCGCGCTGCGTGGTTCGAGCGGACCTGAACTGCACAGGGCGATGGCGGTCTTCTCGAACAAGGCATCGGAGATCGCGGAGCGACTTGAGAACTGGTCGATGCGCGAGCGCGCGTTCACCTTCGAGCATCTGCGAAGGCAGCGGCAGTTCGAGGCGATCGGTTCTGCGGATCAGTGGTTGCTCGATGATGAGGACATCCGAATCGTCGCGGGCACGATGGGGCGTTTCCCCGCATTCCGTGAAACCGGTTGGCGAATCCTGGAGAGCGCGCGAGCGCTTGAGTCCGCCTGAGGAGTACACAGGAGACACCCATGAAGAATCCCCCCAACACTCGCGGCCTCTCACGTTCGCGCGCGCTTCAACTGACCGCGGTCGGCGCCGCAGTGCTGTGTGCGCTCTGGATGCCCGCATCATCTGGCAGCCAGGCGCTCGCCGTTCCACCGCTGCACGGAACGCGCAGTACCCCGTATCCACCTGCGTTCTGTGTCTATATGGAGATGCGCTACGGCGAATACTGGATGCACACCGTGCAGGAGCGGATCGTCCGACGCATGTATGTCGAGTGGTGCCAGAAGCAGAAGGAGAAGCCAAAGCCACGCGAACGGAAACCCTGAACGCCTGACGCTTCATCCAGCTGGCGGCGTTCACTCACCATGCCGACCGCCAGCGTCGACGACCCTCGCGCATCCGATCTCGGTGCGCCGAGGGTCGATCGTTGTTGGCGCTTGCTTGACGCGGCCGGGTGGGCGCCGATCGATGCCGGCGTCGGCGGGATCGGCGAATGTGTGGCGCAATCAACCGTGGATGACGCGACCTTCGGTGGCGAGCGCAGCCTCGTGGAGCGACTCGTGCATCGTGGGATGTGCGTGAACGGTGGAGATGATGTCCTCCGCTGTCGCCTCAAGCCGCTTGGCCAGCCCCATCTCGCCGATCAGTTCGCTCGCATCTTCACCGAAGATGTGCGCGCCGAGGATCTCGCCGTATGGCTCACTCGTGATGATCTTCACGAGACCATCGGTCGCACCCACAGCGATCGCCTTGCCGTGCGCCTTCAGCGGGTACTTGCCGACCTTGTACTTGACCCCCTTCGCCTTCACCTCGCGTTCGGTCATGCCGATCGATGCGACCTGTGGTGTGCAGTAGGTGCAACCTGGGATCGACGCGTAGTCCACGCCGAGCGTGTGGTGCCCCTTCATGCGCTCGACGGCGGCCACCGCCTCTTCGCTCGCCACATGCGCAAGCCACGGCGGACCAATCACATCGCCAATCGCATACACGCCGGGCACACTCGTCTGGTAAGTCGGTTCAGTCTTGTCGCGGTAGTCCGTCCAAATGTGTCCCTTCGCAGGACCGCTCTCGACAAGTCGCAGCCCAAGCGATGGATCGCACAGCCCATCGATGCGTGCGCCGACACCGATGGCCACCAGCACAACATCCACCTCGATCACTTCCGTCTTCTTCTCGTCCTTCACATCGAAGAGCGTCACCTTCGCGCCCTTGGCACTCTTGTCGATCGACTTGATGCTGGTGCTTGTCTTGAACGCGATGCCCTGCGATGAGAACGTCTTCAGCGCAGCGGCGGAAATATCGTCATCCTCCGCCGGCAGGATGCGATCCTGCATCTCGACAACGGTGACTTTCGTGCCGAATGCGCTGTAGAAGTAGGCGAACTCCATGCCAATCGCACCAGAGCCGACGACCAGCATGGATGCAGGACGCGCGGGCAGCGTCATTGCCTCGGCGCTCGAGATGATCACCTTGCCGTCGCAAGGCGCGATGGGCAGTTGCCGCGGTGCCGCACCCGTGGCAATCAGCACGCGATCAGCGGTCAGCACCTGCGCGTCCCCCTCGCCACTTCCCTTGTAGTACGTGCCCGTCGACTTTCGAACTTCAACCTTGCATGGACCGCTTGCGGTCTTCCCCGAAACGATCTTGGCATGACCAGCGACATGTTCGATCTTGTTCTTCTTGAACAGGAACGCGATGCCGGAGTTCAGTTGGCCCGTGATGCTGCGGCTGCGCCCGATCACTTTCTCCCAGTTCACCTTCACGTGATCTGGTTTGATCTCAATGCCCCAGGAATCGCCATGGCGGATCGCATGCATGTAGAGCTCGGCGTTGTGCAGCAGGGCCTTCGTGGGGATGCAGCCCCAGTTGAGGCAGACGCCGCCGAGCTTGTCGCGCTCCACGCAGCACACGCGCATGCCCATCTGCGCGGCGCGGATCGCGCCGACATAGCCACCAGGTCCGCCGCCAATCACGATGAGATCGAAGTGACGTGTCTCAGCCATAGGGGTGAGAAGTTTAGCCGTCATGCGGCGAACAGTTTGCTAGGATTCCCGTTCGCCGCCCGCGTGCTGGCGAACGATGCGCACGGCTCTCATCAGCGATATTCACGCGAACCTCCCGGCACTTGAAGTGGTGCTTGCGGATATCGACCGCCGTGGCGTGGACCGCATCCTGTGCCTTGGCGACATCGTCGGCTACGGACCCGATCCGAAGGAATGCGTGGACCTCGTCGCCAAGCGCTGCGAGTGGAGTCTGATGGGAAACCACGATTTCGGCGTGCTGTATGAGCCGACCAACTTCAATGCATCAGCGGAGTCCGCCGCGTACTGGACGCGGCGTCAGCTTGAACCATCGCGGAGCGAGAACGGCGCGGGTGCGGATGAAATCGCGGAGGCAACGCGGCGGTGGGACTTCCTCGGTCAGTTGCGCGTTCGCGTGGTGTTTGGACCGTTCCTCTGCGTGCACGGTTCGCCGAGGCGACCCATCAACGAGTACATCTTTCCAGAGGACGCACAGAACAGTGCGCGGAAGGTGCAGGACATCTTCAAGCGCATCAAGCCGGCGAGCGTTTGTCTGGTGGGGCACACGCACGTGTCCGGCATCTTCACCGATGATCCGGACTTCCTGCCCGCGGCGGAGATGGCGGATGGCATCCATCGTTTCGCCGCGGGTGAGACGGTCATCGTGAATCCTGGATCGGTCGGTCAGCCGCGTGATCTTGATCCGCGCGCCTCCTATGCGATCCTCGAGACGGGCGAGAACCACGAACCGCAGTCCGTGCAGTTCTTCAGGCTCGACTACGACATTCAACGCACGGTCGACAAAATCAAGTCCATCGATGAGTTGAGCGACTGGCTTGGCGAGCGTCTCTTGCAGGGCCGCTGAGCGTTTGCGCGGGAGCAACGATCGATGGAACCAAAGATGAAGCGCATCCTCCTCACAATGGCGATCGTGCTGCTCGCGTCCAGCGTGGCGGCGATCACCATCTTGGGTCCCGGTCGAAAGCAGCCTGCGCCAAAGTCGCAGGAGGTCGCGGTTGCCGCATCGCAGTCCGAGACGAAGCGTGAGACCAAGCCCGACCCGAAGCCAGAACTCAAGCCGGAACTCGACGCCACGCCGCCAAAGCAGGAGCCACCGCAAGCCGCACCCACAGCAGCGCCACCAGCCACAAAGCCCGCGGAGACAGCCGCGCCCAGCGGCACCGCCAAGTACTCGGTGCGTCCGCCGCTCTCAGCGCCGCTCCGACCCGACAGCATTGGGTCACTCGATCCTGCGCAGCATCGATTCCGCATCGACTTCGCACCGACGAGCGCGGGCATCGACCGCATCGTCTTCAGCGAGTTCTGGCTGAACGCCCAAGACCGCATCGCTGCGGAGCGACACGCCGCTGCAGTGGCGGGCGGGTCGCTTGGCAAGGTGCCGCCGTTGCCGCCCATCGAGTCGCGCTACCAACTGCAGTCCGAAGGCAAGTTGGCCGGCTTCAGCGTGCCGCTGTTGGCGATGCATTCCATCATCGTTGATGGCGTTCGTGTCGATTTGTTCAGCAAGGCGTGGGTGCAGCCGCAGCCCGGTGAATTCGTCGCGATCATCGATGATGCGCAGGGTCAAGCGGTGCTGCGCGTGCGACGCGCCTATTCAATCGTGGCAGATGCGGGGGGCGGCTTCGATCTGCGCATGGAGCAGGGAGTCGAGAATCTTTCGAGCATCCCGCGGCAAGTGCAGATCATCCATTATGCGCCGAGCGATCTGGCGCGTTCTCCAGATGAGATGATGGACATTCGGCGGCTGAAGTTTGGCTATCTGCTCAGCACACGGCGCGATCCGGCGCAGGTGTCCGTGTTGTCCAACGATGCGATGCTTGAACGGGCGGATGTGGTGAAGTCCGTGGAGGCGGGGCGCTTCGATGTCTGGCCCAATGAGCAGCAGCGTGCGGAGGAGCACAACCTCAGTTGGTTTGGTGCGACGAACCGCTATTTCGCTCTCGCGCTCCACGCGCTTGCCGGAGGCGAGGGGGGTGCGACAAGCAGCAGGTCGATCGCGCCGCTTGTCGAGGTGGTCCGCGCACAGCTGGGTTCGCCCGCGGCGAGGGATCCGAGCGGTGCGCCATCGTTGTTTGCCATTGTGCAGTCACCGCTGACGGATGTGCAGCCCGGCGCCACGGCCGATTTTTCGGTCGGCGTGTTTGCGGGCCCGCTCGATCGCAACCTGCTCAGCGCAACAGTTCCCTACTCGCTTCTGCAGATGGTTGGACTTATCGCGTACTCGCTCGGCGGCTGCTGTTCCTGGTGCACCTTCGCATGGCTCGCCAACATTCTGGTGGCGTTCCTCGGCATCCTGCACACCTACGTGGTGTTCGATTGGGGCATCGCGATCATCGTGCTCGTGATGGTGGTGCGGCTGCTGTTGCATCCGATCTCGAAGAAGTCGCAAGTGCAGATGCAGCGCATCAGCAAGGGGATGGCGGCACTGAAGCCCGAACTCGATGCGCTGAAGGCGCGCTACGGCGACGATCCAAAGCGCATGCAACAGGAGCAGTTCCGCCTCTACCGTGAAAAGAACATCAGCCCTGTCGGATGTCTCGGCGGATTCCTGCCCACATTCCTTCAGATGCCGATCTGGATGGCGCTCTACGCGGTGCTCTATCTCGCGTTCGAGTTGCGGCAGCAGCCCGCGTTCTTCGGCGTGTTCCAGCTCTTTGGTGGCTGGCAATTCCTCGGTGATTTGAGCGCGCAGGATCGATTCATCCCGCTGCCGTTCTCTGTGAACCTCTTCCTCTTCACCTTCTCAAGCATCAACATCATTCCGCTCCTGATGGGCGTCGTGTTCTATGTGCAGCAGAAGTACATGGCGCCGCCGACGGCACAGTTGTCTCCAGAGCAGGCACAGCAGCAGAAGATGATGCGCGTCATGACCGTCGTCATGTTCCCGCTCATGCTTTATGTTGCGCCGTCGGGGCTCACGCTCTACATCATGACATCCACCCTGATCGGCATCTGGGAGAGCAAGATGGTGCGTCGGCAGGTGGAAGAGGAAGAACGCAATCCGCGCCCTGTGAAGACGTCGAAGGCGCAGGATGCACTCGGGCGCATCTATCAGAAGGCGATGGAGCGCGCGCAGGAAAAGCAGCAGCGCAGCAAGACGTTCAAGGACAGGGGATGAACGCGGCGCACACGCTCGCGGCAGCCGAGCGGTGCGACGCGATCGCCGCCGTCTCCACGCCCGCAGGGCGATCGGTGCGAGGCCTGGTGCGTGTCAGTGGGCATGATGCGCTGCGCGTCGTCGAGGCGCGTCTTGTTCGCGGGATGCTTCGGAGATCGCGCTCTATTCAGTTCGTCCGCTTCCAAGTCGCCGTCGCCGGCGAACCCGTGGAGTTTCCTGCCGCTGCGCTCGTGATGCCTGCTCCCGCGTCGTTCACGGGATCCGACACGGTCGAACTGTTGCTGCCAGGGAACGCGCATCTTCTTTCGGCGGTCGTTGACGCGCTTTGTGATGGTCGCGCCGGTGCGCCGAGTGCGCAGCGCGCAGGACCGGGGGCGTTCAGCAGCCGCGCCTATGCCGCGGGCCGACTGCCAGCGGCGGATGCGGAGCGCATCGCGCTTTCGATCGCGGCGGAGTCCCAGTCGCAGTGGAACGCGGCGCGTTCACTGAAGCACTCACCAGTCCAGACTGCCGCTGCGACTGCCGCGGAACATGTGACCGCGCTGCTTGCGCTGGTCGAGGCAGGCATCGACTTCAGCGATCAGGAGGATGTGATCGCCATCGAGGCGAGTCAACTGTCTGCGCGCGCTCGGGCGGTGTGCGCGTCGCTCGACGGCGTCGTTCGGCAGTCGATCCCTGAAGAGTCGCTGCGCGCGCTGCCGCTTGTCGCACTGCATGGCGCGCCAAATGCGGGCAAGTCCAGTCTTTTCAACGCGCTGCTTGGGCGGTCGCGCGCGGTCGAGTCGGAGACCCCGGGGTCGACACGCGACGCGATCATCGAGCCACTGCCACTGCGAGGCGGCGAGATTCTGCTGTGCGATCTTCCTGGAATCGAGGATCCGCAGCATGCGCTGGCGGCGCAGATGCAACTCATGCGGCGCGAAACGGTGGACCGCGCTGCGATTGCCCTGCGCTGCGTACCACTGGCGTCGGCTGCGGTACACACGGAATCAGCCGTGAAGGATGAAACACTGCTCGTGTGGACGAAGGCCGATGAGCTGGGTGTTGGTGGCTGCTTCACCCGTCCCGCACAGGGGATCGCGACAAGTGCGCGCACGGGCGAGGGAATTGACGCGCTGCGAACGGCGCTTTCGGAGGCAGTCGTGCGGACGCGTATCAGCAGTGATGCTCCGATGCTGCTCAAGCGGCATCGGAGCGCGATCGCAGCTGCGCAATCGCATCTCAACGCCGCGGCGCAGCTCGCGGACGACAGCATCGCACGGGGCAGTCGATCTGCGGAGCCCGCGGAACTTGTCGCGATCGAACTGCGAAGCGCACTCGATGAACTTGGCATCGTTGCAGGGCACCGCACGCCCGACGATGTGCTCGGCGAACTCTTCGCTCGCTTCTGCATCGGCAAGTGAGTTCGCTCGCATCTGATACAACGCTCTCATGGCGAGCTCACATGCGATTGAGATCAGGGTGCGTTACGGCGAGTGCGATCCCATGGGTGTCGTCCACCACACGGTCTATCCCGTGTGGTTCGAGATGGGGCGAACGGAACTGCTTCGAGCCCGCGGCGGTTCGTATGCGCAGATGGAGGCGGATGGGCTGCTGCTCGCAGTCACGCGGCTTGAAGTTCGCTATCGAAAGCCGGCTCGGTACGACGAACTCCTGACGCTTGAGACGACACTCCGCGATGTCGGTCATGTGAAGGTGGAACACACCTATCGACTGCTGCGTGGCAGCGAGGAACTGGTCGTTGGTGAAACGACCCTCGCATGCATCGACCGCGAGGGGCGCGTGCAACCCGTGCCCGCCGCAATCGGCACGCCCTGATCGGAAGGCTGTGTTCCTTCCACCCTCGTCAGCGACTCCCGAGATCCACACGCCCGACACGCATGCGGACGCGTGTGATGCGTCCCTCGCTCGCCATGCGTATCGCGTCCTCGGCGCCCTCGCGCAGCAGTCGGTCAAGTGCGTAGCTGGTCGAGGCCGATCCGGTCACGACATGCAGCACACCGCCCGTGATTCCTGACAGGCGCGTGTCGGCCCGGATCGAATCGGGCACAAGTCGCTCCCAGATGTCGCCCGCAGAACCCATGCGCCGCGCGGTGCGTTCAAGCGATGCTCGAAGCTGCTTGACTTCCGCGCCAATGGTGGACTTGGGAATCGTCGTACCGCGCGTGCTTCGCCGCTCCTGCAACCCCTTGAGATGTTCGACCGGGTTGCCCACGCGCACGATGGTACGCCCACGATGCGCGAGATACGCCGATATCCTGCGGCTGTGACGAGCGTTCACTTGCAGGGCATCCGAAAGGCGTATGACCGCGCGGTGGCGGTCGACGAGGTGTCGCTCGACATCCCCTCGGGCTCGCTCTTCTTTCTGCTCGGTGCATCAGGCTGTGGAAAGACCACGATCCTGCGGATGATCGCGGGGTTTGTGCAGCCCACGGCGGGGCGCATTCGCTTTGGCGATCGTGACGTGACGGACCTTCCGCCCGAGCGGCGCAACACGGGGATGGTCTTCCAGAACTACGCGCTCTGGCCCCACATGACCGTTGCGCAGAATGTCGGCTTCGGTCTGGAGGTGCGCGGCATCGCATCGGATGAGCGCAAGCAGCGCATCGGCGAGGCGCTCGATCTGGTTCGCATGGGTGAGTATGCGGAGCGCGTTCCCAATCAGCTTTCAGGCGGCCAGCAGCAGCGCGTGGCGCTTGCACGTGCGCTGGCGTTCCGCCCCGACCTGCTGCTGCTTGATGAACCGCTCTCGAATCTCGACGCGAAGCTGAGGCTTGAGATGCGCGCGGAGATTCGTCGCATATCGATGGAACTGCGTATCACGATGGTCTATGTGACGCACGACCAGCACGAGGCACTCTCGCTCGCCGACCAAGTCGCCGTGATGTTTCGCGGACGGATCGAGCAGCTCGGTGCGCCGCGGGCGATCTACCAGAAGCCCCGCACACGCTTCGTCGCAGAGTTCATTGGTGAAACGAATTTCATCTCCGCGCATGTGCGAAGTGCGATCGACGCCGGCGGGTGCGCGGATGTCGAGTCGGCGCTTGGCTCGTGGCGTGCGAGCGTGCCCGCATCCGCACGGAGCGGATCGGAAGTGCTGCTCTCGGTACGCCCCGAGTCGATTCGCGTGACTGACGCGTCGCACGGCAGTACGGGCGTGCGCGGCAGATGCACGGAGTCGACCTACCTTGGCTCGCACGCGCAGCATGTCGTGGAGGTTTCTGGCGCCAAGCTGAAGGTGCTCGAAACCAATCCGCACGGACCGTCCCTGCAAGGGCGTGAAGTCGCCGTGCAGATCGACGCGGATCAGGTCGTTGGTGTCGAGGCGTGACCCTCGGATGCGGGCTGCGTGAGCGACGCCTTCTCGCGCACGCAGCGGAGCGCCAGCAGGAGGCATATGGCAGCGACGGCAATGTGCAGCCCAAACCCAGACGCGATTCCTCGCAGCGTCAGCCCCGTCGTGCCGATCACTTCCCCGGAGGCGAACAGGTGCATGACGAGAACCATCGCGGTGATTCCAAACGTGCTGCCGAGTTGCCGCATCTGCTGCACAAGCCCCGCCACTTCACCGCGCCGCCCCGTTGGCGCGCGTGCAAGCGTGTCCACATTGGTCGGACTCATGGAGAGCCCGCAGCCCGCGCCGAGCAGCGCCATGCCCGTGCCAAGGATGGGGTAACTCTCTGTGGCGACTCCGAAGGTTTCGACCGCTGCGCCGAACAGCACCAACAGAAGCCCGCTGACAATCGGCTTGCGCGGTCCACTCTTGTCGTACATGCGCCCAGCGACATGCACAAGGAGAAGGACCGGCAGCAGCATCGGCAGCGATCCCATGCCCGCCTCAACGGGCGTGAAACCCAGGAACTCCTGCATATACATCGATCCGAATATTCCCTGACCAACGGTCACCACCTGCAGCCCCATCAGTAGCAGGGCGTTCGCGCGCAGTGAGCGGTCGCGAAAGAGCCGAAGATCGATCAGCGGCGTTGCGATCATCAGTTGGCGACGGATGAACAGCAGTGCCAGTCCTGCGCCGACTGCCGCAGTGGGCCACTGCCAGAATGCATCCACTGATCTGCCCGCGCCCTGCTGAAGAGCCCAGGTCAACAGCACCATGCTGATGGGAAGCAGCAGCGCCGATGGTCCATCGAGCGGTCGTCGCGAACGGACCGGCGACACCAACTGGAGTCTGATGGTCGTCGCGAGCGAGACAATCACGACGGGCACATTGATCAGAAAGCACCAGGGCCATGATGCATGCTCGACCAATACGCCACCGATCACTGGACCCGCCGCGAGGAACAGCAGCGAGATCCCCGCGTAGGTCGCCATCGCGACGCCTCGCCGTTCGGGCGCAGCGACATCGATCACGATGGCGGCGCTTGCGGGTTGCATGAGCGCGGCACAGAGTCCCTGTGCAACCCGCGCCGCGACGAACCACTCGGCGCTCGTTGCTGCTGCGCAGCCGATCGACGCAAGCATGAAGCCAAACATCCCAATCTGGAACGCTCGCACAAGTCCGATCGCGTCGCCGACTCTGCCGCCGATGGCAACGCACGATGCCGTGGCAAGCAGAAAGCCGTTCACCGCCCATGCCTGCATGCTGGCGTTCATGGAGAGATCGCGACTGACCGTCGGCAGCGCCACGCCGAGCACCGTCGAATCGAGCATGATCATGGACAGGGACCCCGTCATCGCGAGGATCACGGGCCAGCGTCGCTGTGAGCGCCCGTTCACTGCCATGTGCAAAGTATAGAAGTGGCTTCAAGGCCACCCGCGCTAGGCTTTGGCAATGGCGCAGATCGCACTCAATGGTCAGGACATTCCGCTCACCGTTCAGTCGCAGGAGACACTCGGACTGCTTGGTCAGTCGCTCGTGCCGCTCATTGCGGCGGGCCATGAACTGGTTGCATCACTTGGCGGAATCGTTGGTGAGGCGCTCAAGCAGGGAATGGCACCCACCGACGCGAAGGTACAGGCGTGTCTCTGGCTGCTGCATGAACTTGGCGTGCGTGCGTTGACGGTTCCGCCCGATGGCAGCACGGGCGGATCGGTCGATCGCATCGTGGACGCCGCCGATCTTGCACGAGACGCATCCGATCCTTACTCGCCAGGCAATATGGCCACAGGTCGCGCTCTTGCGACTGCGCTTCGCAATGTTTCGTCGCGAACCTTCATCCTGAATGGCGAGGCTCGCGCGGTGCGGCTGCTGCCGCGCGAAAAGATCGTGCCCGCCATTCAAGCGGTGGTCGACATGCGTCGGCTGAATGAGCCCGTGCACCTCACCACGACACGCGCGCTCGCCGGGATCGTCGCTTCTGGCGCATCGCTGCAGGACGAGCGGATCGATGCGCTCGTCGAACTCGCATCGGATCTTGGCATCGTTGCGCTGAGCGTGGACCGCGCGACCAACACCATCACTTTCGAGGCGGAGTTTTCGGAAGCGAATGCCGTGGCTGCCGCGTATCTGCAGGGTGGTGGCGTGCAGGGGGTGCAGGGTGCGCGGCAACGCGTGCGCTATCTCAACCAGCAGATGAGGGGCGCGGACGCCGGGGCCGCCGCACCAGGCGGCGCTGCACACCTGTCGGGCGGCGCCGCGCAATCATCGAGCGGCATCGCTGGTGCCAAGCCGACGCCGAAGGGGCTCATTCGAGCTCGCCGTCGCCGCTGATTCCGCCTTTGCGCCGCCTCAAAGGCAGGAAATGCGCAGATTCGGCTCGCTCCCATTCGACAGACGGCCAAAACGCCATACCTTGAGGGGATGCGCGGTGATGAGCGCGCGCAGCCGTTCAGGGGTGGGCATGCCATCAAGCCTAGCGGGATGCCATGGCCCAGGTCATGGGCGAGGCGACCGGATCAGGACAGGAGCATCTTGATGGCGATCCCCAGGAGCGTCA
>VGXN01000018.1 GCA_016873335.1 Phycisphaerae bacterium
GCGGCGCGGCGTGCGCTCGATGCAGTGATGACGAGATCCTGACGAGATTCGCATCGTGCCGCAGACCACGCGCAGCATCACACCGACGCGTCCGAGCCTTGGGCGCCACGCCTTGTGCGCATGTGCGATCGCGGGATGCATCATGGGTGTTGGTGGTTGCTCGGGGTCGGGCGCTGGTGGTTCCATGGCAATGACACGGGGCCCATGGTCACCACCGCTTGGGGGCATGCGTGGAGATGGCGGGGGCGCACTGCTTGATCCAAACGATACGAGCGCTGATTCGCAGGTCACCGTGACCGAGTGGGAGGAGGGCGGCTCTCGAGGTCAGCAGATCGCCACACCGCACTTCACCATCCGAACGTCCATTGGCAATCAGGAACTCCGCCGATTCATCCCGGTTTTCCTTGAACGCGGACTTCGGCAGTACACCAATGCAATCTGCAGGCTCCCCCAGCCCAACAGACCGCTCGAGACATTCATCTTCGGTTCGCGCGATGCTTGGGCGAAGTTCACGCGAAAGCGGCTCGGCGGTGATGCGGACATCTATCTTGGGCTTGGTCGCGGCGGTTACACCACCAAGTCCACGGCGGTGCTCTACGACATCGGTCCCAACGACACGCTCACCATCGTGGCGCACGAAGGTTGGCATCAGTACTCGCAGTCGGTGTTCCGCGAAGAACTCCCCGTGTGGCTCGAGGAGGGCATCGCCACCTACATGGAAGGCTTTCGCGTGGATGAGCAGCGTGCGCCTGTCTTCGCCGCATGGCGGAACTTTGAGCGGTTCGGAGAACTCCGCGAGGCTGCTCGCAGTGAAAACCTGATTCCGCTGCAGGATCTTCTCGAGCGTTCGCCGCAGCAGTTCCTGGCGGACGGCAAGGACAGGCTGCTCGTGTACTACGCGCAGGTGTGGGCGTTGACGCACTTTCTGGTGGACGGCTTGGAAGGTCGGTACCGCTCGCAGTTCTCGGATCTCCTGCAGGATGCCGTTCGGGGCAGCATCTCCACGTCGCTTCTCGCGGCCGCGGACGACAGCGAGGCGCGCGAGGCGCTGCAGCGAGGGTTGGCACGTGGGGGTATCCGAGCACTTCCGGGACCAATCGTGGCCAGTGCCTACTTCGGGCGCGACATCGATGACCTTGCACGCGAGTACGAGGACTTCGTGCGTCGTCTGTGTGTCCGAGGATCGGGCGATGCAATCTGGCGCGGACAGATGCCCGCATCAGTCCGTGGAACGCCGGCGAACTGACCGCGAGTGACGGGGCTCCGTCAGGTCGGATCCGCCACATCGACGTCACAGCATGCCGCGATGAAACGGGTCCCGCGCGACTTCGCGTCGGATGCCATCCAGCCAAATCCCATGTGCTCGTGCGGGGCATCTGTTCGTGCGTACTCATGCATCTCGATCGATGCGGGGTGCGCGGACTTCTTCTGCAGCGCGGCGATGAAGCGCCGCTGCCCCTCGACTGGAATCCACGCGTCGAGCGTTGCATGGAGGGCGAGCACGGGGCAATCGCGCCAACCGAGCAGGTGCGTGAGCGGGTTCAACCGCTCCACAGTGACGGCAGGGAACCCAACACGGTTGCAGAGTGTGCTCCAGTCGCCCGTTGTTGCCTCAAGCAGGAAGCCGCGAAACGGATGGTGCGAGCAGCCGCGCAGCACCGCCGCCATGCCGCCCGCACTCAAGCCGCCGAGGACGGCGCGCGTGGGATCGAATCCACTCGCGGATGCGTCGGCGAGGATGTCGTCCACCTCCGCGGCTGCCTGCTCGACAACCTCGGCGGTGCGGCTGCCGTCCTGCATCGATGCCTCGGGGCGTTCACCATGGCCGGGGAGATCGACCGCGATGCAGCCAATGCCAGCGCGGACCAAACGGAGGTACCGACCGGGGTCCGTTTCCTTGTCGACCGTCCGCCCATGGAACCACAGCAGAAATGGCAGCGGTGTCGCGGCGGGGCGTTCCGGTCGCATCACCACAACGGGCACGCTTCCATCCACGAAGCGCGTCCAAGTACTGACGCGCATGAGCGACGACGGGAACCGCGCGTTCAGGTCGGGCATCACGAACCTTGTGCAGCGTTGCGCGATGGCATGTACAGCAGCACATGCTGCTCGCGCCCATAGTTGTGAAGTTCAGGTCCATCGAAGCCCACCACGGCAAAGTCGGCGGTGTTCGCCACTTCGGGTGCTCGGAGGACCAGAAACGACTTCGGCGCCATCACCGACTTGAGCCCTGCAAGTTGCTGCAGCAGCCGAGTCCGAGATGCATCAGACTGCATCAACACGAAGGGTGGATCACAAAAGACCACATCGACTGGCGCCGGCGCCGCAGCGATCGCCACAGGTCCGAGCGCATCGCTCTGCACCCACCGAACGCGGTCGTTGCAGCCGAGCGCAAGGATGTTGGCCTGCAGAAACTCACCGACACCTCGGTCCTGCTCCACGCACACCACCTGGGACGCGCCACGACTGGCGGCTTCGAGCCCCATTGTCCCGACACCTGCGAAGAGGTCGAGCACGCGTGCGCCGTCGAACCAGCCGCGAAGGATGTTGAAGACTGCCTCCTTCGTGCGGGAACCCATTGGGCGAGTGCGTTCACCATCCGGCACCTGAAGCCGTCGCGATCGAAGGGTGCCACCGAGAATCTGGAGCATCGGGAGATCGTAGGTTGGAAGCACCGAACGGCGCCGCCGCGCGGGTAATGTGCACGCATGGAAACGCTGCTGGCCACCATTCTCCTTCTTGTTCGCCCGGCGCCCACGCAGGTGCAGATCGATGAGGCGCTCCAGATCGCGGCGGCAGAAGTCGTGGCGATGCAGTCGGGGGAGGGCGGCGGCGAGTGGCCGTACGAGGGCGTGTACCGCGTGGGCGGCAACATTCCTGTGGCGTACCGAGTCGGTGGAACGTCAGTCGTGGCCGAGGCGCTGCTGCGTGTGCCGGGTCTTGCGGAGGATGCGCAGCGGCAGCAGGCGATTCGCCGCGCGGTGGAGTATGTCTGCGGCGCGATCGACGAGCCGCTGCTGCAAGTCGACACCTACAAGGGTGGCTACGACGTGCGAGCGTGGGGGGCGTGCTACGGAGCGCGGTTCCTGCTCGCGTTGCAGCGTGCGAACGCGGTGCCCGAGGGTCTTGGTGATCAGGTTCGTGCGGCCACCGTGTGGTACCTCGGCGCCCTGCAGAAGTTCGAGATTCCCGAGGTGGGCGGGTGGAACTATGCGCGCGACGCGGGATCGGAGACGCCTTGTGCGGCGAGTGCGTTCATGACGCCCGCCTGTCTGCAGACATTGTTTGAGGCGCGTGCGCTCGGCTATGCGGTCGATGCCGCGGTCGTCGAACGCGCGCTCGCGGCGCTTGAGCGTTGCCGAACCGATGACGGCAACTTCGCGTACTCCGCGCAGCAGCAAGCGCGCATGCAGTCGCGGATGATTCCGGGTGCCGTCGGGCGCATGGTCAGTGGCGAAATGGCCCTGTTCCTCGCTGGGCGAAGCGATACGGCGCGTGTGCAGGCAGCCGTGGAGGCGTTCATCCGCTTTTGGCGGGAACTGGAGGTCCGCCGCGCGAAGGGTGGAACGCACCTGCCGCCATACGGCGTGGCACCGTACTACTTCTGGTTCGCGCATTATCACGCTGCACAAGCGGTGGAGGCGTTGCCAGAGCCGCGCCGCAGCGAACTTCGCGCGCAACTCAACTGGCTCCTCTGGCAGACGCGCGAGGCGGACGGCACGTGGAATGACCGGGTCTTCCGCCGGTCCGCCGCCTATGGCTCGGCCATGGCGATGATGTCGGTGCTGATGCCCACGAGCGTGCCGCCGAGCGGTTGGAAGTGAAATTCTTCTGGACTTTGCGCGTGTGTGGAGTACGATTGCTCCCTCGATGCCTCCCACCAAACTTCCGGAAGCTCCGAATCCTGCACCGAGCGAAGCAGCGCCCCTGATCTCTGGTAGCACCGTTCCGGCGGCAGCGCCCGCGCGTGTGAAGGCAGGGCAGGTGTCGTTGAACGGCGGCTGGACCATCGAGGACTCCGCAGACCTCTATCAGGTGCGCCTCTGGGGCAAGGGATTCTTCGATGTGAACGCAAAGGGGCACGCGGTGGTTCGTCCCACGCGAGTGGCAGGGCATGAAGTGGATCTTTGTGAAGTCGTCAGCGGCATGCGCGAGCGCGGACTGAATACGCCGGTGCTGTTGCACTTCAGCGATCTGCTCGAGCGCCGCATGCGCGACATGCGGGAGGCATTCGCGCAGGCGATCGAGGAGAACGCCTACAAGGGGTCGTATCTCGGCGTGTATCCGATCAAGGTGAACCAGCAGCGCCGCGTCGTCGAGGAGGTTCGGCGCAACGGGATGGAACTTGGGTTCGGACTCGAGGTTGGTTCGAAGCCGGAGCTGCTGGCGGTGATGGGGCTGACCACGGACTCGCCTGACCGTCTGATCATCTGCAACGGCTTCAAGGAAGAGAAGTACATCGATTTTGTCACGCTCGCGGCGAAACTCGGGCGCAACATCATTCCCGTCATCGAAAACATCGGTGAACTTCGGCTGGTCGTGGAGTCTGCACGGCACTTCGATGTCCGTCCGAAGATTGGTGTGCGCATGAACCTGGCCACGCCAGGTGCGGGGCGTTGGCGTCATTCGTCGGGCGTGAAGGCGAAGTTCGGTCTGTCGCTGAGCGAAGTGCTCGAGACGCTCGAGTACCTCAAGTCCATTGGCATGGCGGACTGCCTGCAGCTTCTGCACTGCCACATGGGCAGCCAGATCCACGACATTCGGCAGGTCAACAACGGCGTGAACGAACTCACCCGCATCTATGCGGACCTCACCAAGATGGGTGCGGGTCTCAAGTACCTCGATGTGGGCGGCGGGCTCGGCATCGACTACGACGGCAGCCAGACATCCTTCGAGTTCTCGGTGAACTACTCGCTCGTCGAGTACGCCAATGCAGTCGTCTACAAGGCGATGAGCGTTTGTGATGAGGAAGGCGTACCGCACCCAACGATCGTGACGGAGTCGGGGCGTGCCATGGTCGCGCAGCAGTCCGTGCTCATTTTCGATGTCCTCGGCGCCAATCGTCCAGACCGCGTGAAAGTTCCAAAGTCGCTCGATGGCGTTCCGCCGATCGATGGCGAGATTCCGCGTCCACTCACGGATCTGTGGGAACTGCTCGGATCCATCAACGCGCGGCGGCTGCTGGAGCAGTATCACGACGCGCTCGAGGCGCGCGAAGAGGCGATGCGGCTCTTCTCCGTGGGCTATCTGCCCCTTCAGCACCGTGCGCTTGTCGATCAACTCTTCTGGGCGATCTGCGCGAAGGTTCGTGATGTGGCCCGTGATCTCGGCGATCGGATGCCCGAGGAACTTGCGGACCTCGATTCGACGCTCAGCGATACCTACTTCTGCAATCTGTCCATCTTCCAAAGCTTGCCTGACATCTGGGCGATCAACCAACTCTTCCCGATCATGCCGATCCACCGGCTCAACGAGAAGCCGACTCGCAAGGCGACACTGGCGGACATCACATGCGATTCCGATGGCAAGGTGGACCGCTTCGTCGATGACCATGACATCAAGCGCTGCCTCGAAGTGCATGATTTCGAGGATGGTGCGACCTATCTGCTTGGCGTGTTCCTCGTGGGTGCCTACCAGGAGACGCTCGGCGACCTGCACAATCTGTTCGGCGACACGCATGTCGCGCACCTCCGACTCGATGCGAATGGGCAGTGGTGGGTCGATGAGATCGTGGAGGGTGACTCGATCGCGGAGGTGTTGAAGTACGTGCAGTTCGACGCGACGGAGCTTGGGGGAATGATCCGCCGCGAGTGTGAGCGGGCCGTTCGCAAGAAGATGCTCTCGCCAAAGGAGAGCAAACTCCTCATGAAGACCTACGAAAGTGGGCTCGCGGGCTACACCTATCTCGAGCCGCAGCGCAGTCCACTCGAGGATTGAGTCGGGCGGTCGATGTCGAATGTGCGTCGGCCCCTTGGGCGCGATAGCGCAGACCCCGTTGTTCAGGCGCCGTCGTTCGCGCGCTGCTGCGCTTCGGGTGCCACGCCGTCGGGTTCCGGCGAAATCTGCAGGAGTTCGATCTCGATCTCGTCATCGCCATCGTCCTGACGCACCGTCACCTGCTGCTGACGCGCGAGTTCGAGCAACGCGAGGAACAGCCCGATCATCTCGCCGCGTGAACGTCCTTCGAAGATGCGCCGCATCCCAAGCCGTCTTCGTTCACTGCGTGCGAGCCGATCGATCAGATCCGCTTGATGAAGCGAGATGGGGGTGTCGTCATACTCGACACGGTGGTCGCCGAGGCGCGAGACATCCACCGATTGCATGATTCGCTCGAACGCCTCGATCAGATCAAGGACATGTGCATCATCGATCTCCACGGCGAAGTCCTCGGGCGCGGCGGGATCTTCACCGCCGTGCGATCCTGCCGTAAAGCGCCGCGCACTCTCATCGCGGAGGCGTTCCAGCGTTCCCGCCGCGGTGCGAAAGCGCTGGTACGCGAGCAACTGTCGCACCAGATCCGATCGCGGGTCGATCATCTCGCTGCGCGGATCATTGCCCGCGGACTCGCCCGTCGCAGCCGCAGGAGCGAGGGTGCGGCTCTTGATTTCCACAAGCGTCGCAGCCATCACAAGGAACTCGCCCGCCAGTTCGACATCGATTCGGTGAATCTGCCGAAGCAACTGAAAATACTGCTCGGTGATGAGCGCGATCGGGATGTCGGCAATGTCCACCTCGGCGCGCCGCACCAGATAGAGGAGCAGATCGAGCGGGCCTTGGAAACTTGAAAGCCGCACCTCGTAGTCATCCTGATGTGCCATGACTTGGGAGCGTATCCAGTACCCTCTCCGGCATGAAGTCCCAGACGGCGTCCGCGGACCAAGTTTTCATGGCGGAAGTGATCGAGGCGGAGGCGCGGGCGCTCAGCACGATCGCCGCAGACCTGCGTGGGGCGGCGGGCAGCCGCTGGTGCGCGGCGCTCGACCTGCTCGAAGGGTGCGAGGGGCATGTGGTCGTCTCTGGCATGGGGAAGTCGGGGCTTGTGGGTATGAAGGTGTCGGCCACGCTCGCAAGCCTCGGTCAGCCATCCCATTTCATCCACCCGGCGGAAGCGCTGCACGGCGATCTTGGCCGACTGCGCAAAGGTGATGTGGCGCTCCTGATGTCCTACAGCGGTGAAACGGCTGAACTCGTCGATCTGGCGCTGCACCTGAAGGCGGATGGGGTCGCCCGCGTCGGCATTTCAGCGCGGCAGACCACGGCGCTGGCGCGCCTGTGCGATGCGCATGTCGCCATCGGCGACATTGTCGAGGCGTGTCCGCTGAACCTCGCACCGACGGCGAGCACGACCGCCATGGTTGCGGTGGGTGACGCGATCGCGCTCGCGTTGGCACGACGGCGAGATTTCCGCGCGGACGACTTCCATCGGCACCACCCTGGAGGTCTCCTCGGTGCAGGGCTCCGACCAATCACCGAGGTGCTTCGCTTCAAGGTTGGCGCGAATCTGCAAGTGGTGCGTGACGCCGCCAGTGTCCGCGAAGCGCTGGCACAAGCGGGCGAGGATCGGCGCTCTGGCGCGATCCTTCTCGTGGACAGTGGTGGTCGTCTCTCCGGCATTTTCACCGATGGCGATCTGCGGCGATTGGTGCATCAGGGTGATGCGGGATGGCTCGATGGCCCGATCGCGAAGGTGATGACCGCCCGCCCAATGTGCCTGACGGTGGAGGCGGTCGTTCGTGACGCGGTGCGACTTGTGCAGGATCGCCGTGTCGACGAGGTCCCAGTCGTGGATCTGGATGGGAAGCCGTTCGGCATGGTGGATGTGCAGGATCTCATCGCGCTTCGGGTTGTGGAGAGTTGATCCGTGGAACTGGCGATTGGCGAGATTGAAGGTGATGTGCTGGTGATCCGCGCGGATGGCGGACTCAACCAAGCGACTGCCAGCCAGATTTCTGATCAAGTCGGCGCGCTCGTGGCAGGGGGTGTGCGCCATCTCATCGTGGACTGCTCTTCCCTGACGGTGCTCTCGAGCACGGGGATCGGTGTGCTGCTGATGCTGCACACTCGGATGAAGAAGGAGGGCGGCGATGTGCGACTGTGCGGACTTCGCGGGCTGATCGTTCAGGTACTGCAGTTGGCGAAACTTGACCGCCTCTTCCAACTCTATCCCGATGTCAGTCAGGCCAAGTTGTCCTTCCGCCCAGAGCCGACTTGAATCCGCTCAGCCGCCAAGCACGCTGCGCCGAGCCGCCAACTGCTCTGCCAGCAGCGCGCAGACGCGGTCCTGCAACTGCTTCGCCTTGCCGACCGCGCCCGCTTCACTGAGTCCGTTGGCAAGCACACAGAACGCGTAGCGCGTTCCATCGCTTGCGGTGACATAACCGCTGAGACAGCAGACCTTGTCGATGTAGCCGCTCTTGCAATGCACGAGCGCCACCGCAGGGTTGATCTCCTTCATGCGCTTGCGAACGGTGCCCGAGCGACCTGCAATAGGCAGCGTTTCGATGAAGCATTTCCCGATGCGTTCATCCTGTGCCACGGATGCGAGCCACGATGTCATGCCGTCCGCCGTCACTCGGTTGTCCCGCGAAAGCCCCGATCCGTCGGAGACCACAAACGCATCCGACGCGCGCCCGATCCGTGCCCGCAGTTCGCCTTGCATGACGCGCGCGCCAAGCAGCCAGGAGCCCGCCGCGCCTGTCTTCGCGAACGCGATCCGCTTGAGCAGACACTCCGCATAGAGATTGTCGCTCTCGCCGTTGCAATGCTGCAGCACGGTCGCAATCGGTGTGCGAAGCACGGGGCCGACTGGCTTGCCAGACGGCGTGGCATCTGCCGCGGCAGCGATCCGCGCTGCGGTGACTGTGACTCCCGCTGCGCGCAGCCGATGCGCGAGACACTGTGCAAGGAACAGCGACGGATCTCCGACGGGAACAAGAATCGGACTCTCGAGCCGCGTCTTCACATTCCCGTAGAGCGTGAGATCGCCCGTCTCTGGCGTCCGAGCGAACCAGACCGTGTTCTTGTCGTTCTTGCCTGTGCGGGATGTGCCCTTGTTGGTGATCGTGATCCACGGCGCTTTCGGCGTGATCGTGGTGATCTCGGGGGCAGCGCCCGCGCGCGGAGCCGCGGTCACCGCGATGCTGTTGGCATGGAAGTTCAGCCCAAAGGGGGGCGCACAGTAACTCTCATCGAGTTGATCCTTTGGCCACGATGGGTGCGCTCCCTCGCGCGCGAAGATGCGGTCATCCACGACGATCTCGCGCAGCCGCTGCACACCCGCGGCGCGCAGCGAAGCGACCCAGGTGTCGAGCAGCCGTTCGATGTCCATCCCTGCGTGAACCTTTCCCGATGCGTCCGTAAAGGTCGACTCAGCAAGAAGCTCCGGATCTCCAAGTGCAGGATCGCCATCGCCCACGATGGTGAGCCGGTCGCCATCCAGCAGCATGCGCGTGGAGAACGCAAAGTCCGGTCCGAGCACGGTCAGTGCAGCTGCCGTCGTCAGCACCTTCATGTTGCTTGCGGGTGCGAGCGCTTCACCACCGCGGACAGAGACAATCGACTTGCCGGTCGATGCGTCGCGGATGCTGACCGCAATGACCGCCTTCTTCAGCCCTGTCGCCGCCACCGCTTCTCGGACTGACGAGCCGATGTCTTCGGGCGGAGCGCTTGGCGTTGGCGTGCCTGCGGCAGGGGTCCCCCAAGCGCACGACTGAGCTGCGACCATCAGGGTGAAGGCGGCAAGTCCAAACGACAGCCAGCGCGAGTTGTTCATCGGTGGTGTGGTATCGGCAAGATGTGCCGTGATTCCCCACTCAATCGGTCATCACGTGGTCGCGTCGCCTCCGCTTCGCATCGGCGCCCTTCCGCTGGACAACATCTTGATTGGGCGGGATGCTCCGCGGCATCAGGCGGGCGGCTGCACATGAACGCAACACGACTGCGCCCCCAACCCATGAAGACCATCAGAGCGAACGGTGAACCGCTCGGTCAGGTGCCGACACGAAGACGCACGAACGAAGTGATCGTCACGCCCTTGGGGAGAATCTCGCGCACGGACTTCTTGTCGTCCTTCACGAACTTCTGACCGAGCAGCGTGGTCTCCTCGAAGTACTTGCGCAGCTTGCCGCCAGCCATCTTCTCGATGATGTCCGCTGGCTTGCCGGATTCAGCGGCTTCCTTGCGCGCTTCCTCGCGCTTGGTCGCCACGAGATCCGCCGGGAGCCCATGCTCGTCGACTGCCATCGGGGTCGGCACTGCGGCAGCGATGTGCTGGCAGATGCCCGTGGCCAGTTCCTCCGTCAGCGGTCCATCGAACTGCAGCAGCACGCCAAGCTTGTGGTCGTGATGGATGTACTTGGCAAAGGCCCCGCCATCGAGACGTGTTCCCCGCGCGAAGGAGATGTTCTCTCCCGTCTTGATGCGGACCGCATCAAGACGTGCCGTCATCGGTGCAGTGATGGAAATCGCGCCGGCGCCGAGCGCAAGCGACAGGGTCGCCAGTTCGCCAGCCATCGCACGGAACTCCTCATTCTTCGCAGTGAAATCAGTCTCCGCACGCACTTCCACGATCGTCGCCTTCGAGCCATCGATCGCGATGGCGATGCAGCCTTCGCCCGCGGGGCGGTCGGAGCGAGCGTCCATCTTGCCCTTCAGCCGCTCGCGCAGCAGGGCCTCAGCCTTCGCCAGATCGCCGCCCGTCTCCGTGAGCGCGGCGCGGCAATCGCCGAAGCCAAGCCCCGTGTTGTTGCGAAGCGCCATCACCAATTTTGCATCGATGTTCACAGTTGCCATAGGTGCTGTCCTTGTCGCTCTGGACTTCGAAGGGGCGTCAGAATGCCAACCGAGTGAAGGCAAACTGATTACGTGGTGGTCTCTGGTGGCGTGGCCACGGCAGCCTGCATCGGTGACTCATCGGCCGGCAGCCCGCCACCAACATCATCCACACGGAAGCGACTTCGCACGCTGCGGCGGCGCGGCGCCGCAGGGAAAGCGCCATCCTCCGAATCCCCTGCGGAACCCTCAGCGGGGGCGGGCGCAGAAGTCTGGCGACTGACCTTGCCTTCTTGAACGGCGGCGGCGAGCTCGCGCAGGATCAGGTCGATCGAGCGCATCGAGTCGTCGTTGCCTGGGATCGGAATGTCCGCGAAATCAGGATCGCCGTCGGTATCGATGAGGCAGATCGTGGGAATGCCCAGATTCTTCGCTTCTCGCACGGCATTCGACTCGCGGTTGACATCGATGACAACCAGTGCCGCGGGGAGTTTGGACATGTTGCGCACGCCGTTGAGGTTGCGGTGAATCTTCTTGAGTTCGCGAGCGAGTTGCGACTCCATCTTCTTTGAGTAGCTCTTGATGCCGCCCGTCTGCACGAGCCCTTCCAGTTCCTCCAGGCGGCGCAGACGCTCGCGAACCGTGCGGAAGTTGGTCAGCAGTCCACCGAGCCAACGCTCCGTGATGTATGGCATCTGGCACGCCGTGCAGTGCGACTCAACCGCGCCGCGCGCCTGCCGCTTCGTGCCAACAAAGAGCACATCCTTGCCGTCGGCAACGGTGCGAGTGATGAACTTCTTTGCGAGCAGCAGCCCCTTGATCGTCTCGCGAATGTCAATGATGTGGATCTGGTTCTTGACGCCCTGGATGTAGGGCCCCATCTTGGGATTCCAACTCGACCGCCGTTGGCCGAAGTGGATGCCAGCTTCAATGAGTTCGTTGACAAGTGACATGGACGATTCCTCTTTCAGACACCTCCACGAATGCGGAGGCAGCGACACCCGAGCTTCGGCCGGTGACCTTGCGGTGCCGAGCGCTCGTACCAAGGGCGCTTACGGGGGGGGGAAAGACGTTTGCGATGCCCACCCACCGAGGTGAACGCCGCCTCCCATGCCTCCGCCACAACGCTGTGACGGTTGGGAATGGGAAGTCGCGTAGGGTAGCAGGGCGCCCGCATCGCCGCAAGTCATTCGTTCACGGCGTGTTGCGCCGCTCCGCCGGGGGCCTTGGGGCAGCGTCTCTATGATCGCGCCCTTCCATGATCGACAAAGTCTTCAAGGCGTATGACGTTCGTGCGACATATCCGCAGCCGCTCGATGAGTCGATCGCGTGGAAAGTGGGGCATGCGGCCGCGGAGTGGTTGACGGAGCGGGCGCAGCGGGATGGGCTTGATCACCCTCGCATGCGCCACATCGTCGTCGGGCGCGACATGCGCAAGAGTTCGCCGTCGCTTGCCGAGGCACTGAAGCGCGGCATTCGCGATTTCGGCGCGCATGTCATCGATGTCGGCATGGTCGACACGCCCATGACCTACTTCGCGATCAATCATCTCGAGTGCGCGGGCGGCATCGAAGTCACTGCAAGCCACAACCCGGCGCACTACAACGGATTCAAGATCAGTCGTGCGCACGCAAAGCCCGTGGGCACGGGAAGCGGTCTTGAAGCGATCCGCGAACTTGCGCGCGCAGCGGTGGAGGGTGCGGGTGAACGCCACGCGGGGCGTGAAGAGTCGGTGGATCTATGGGATGCCTACCGCGATCACCTGCTTCGCCTGCTTCATCCTTCCGTCCTCGAAGGTTCGCGCGTGCTTCGCATTGGGATCGATGCGAGCAATGGCATGGCAGGAACGATGGTGCCGCGCGTTCTTGGCGGTGTGCCTGGCTTCGAGATCGTTCCGCTGCACTTTGACAATTCCAGCGGCACTTTCACGCATGAGCCGAACCCGCTCGTGGAGGCGAATCTGCGCGAAGTGCAGGAGGCGGTGCGCGCTGGGAAGCTGGATTTCGGCGTGTGCTTTGATGGTGATGCGGATCGCTGCGTGATCGTTGACGAGCATGGTGCGACGGTGGGCTGCGACCTGTTGCTCGCCGCGCTTGCGCAGGACGCGCTGCATGGGAAGTCCGGCGCCGCAGTGGTGTACGACCTGCGCAGTTCACGCAGTGTGCGCGAGGCGATCGAGGAGGCGGGGGGCGTTCCAGTGGAGAGTCGTGTGGGTCATGTCTTCATGAAGGCGACGCTGGCGGAGACGGCGGCGCCGATCGGCGGAGAGCTGTCAGGGCACTTCTACTTCGCGGACATGTTCAACGCGGACAGCGGCATTCGCGCGCTTCTGGCGGTGGCGAGCCTTGTGGCGGCGCGCGGGCGTGCGCTGTCGGAGATCATCAAGCCGTTTCGGCGCTATGCGCAGTCGGGTGAGATCAACTTTGAGAACGCCGACAAACTGGGTGCGATCGAGCGGCTCAAGGCGGCGTATCCCGGGGCTCCGATGAGCGATTTGGACGGGCTGTCAGTTGACGCCGGCGAGTGGTGGTGCAACGTGCGCCTGAGCAACACGGAGCCGCTGCTTCGCCTCAACTTGGAGGCGCGCGACCAAGCCACGGTCGATCGGCAAGTGTCGATGCTCGCGCCCATCCTCGGACATCGCGTGGATCACTGAAGTTTCGCGGCGGGATCCTGCGGGCTGCCCGCACAGTCCGATGGACTGCGCACTATGCTTTGCGCCGTCATGGCCACCATTGAGCGCGATACGGCAGTTCTGGTTCTCGAATCCATCTTGGGCACGAAGGCGCGTGTCAGTGTGCCGAGGACGAACTACGAACTCGATCTGCTTGTGGAGGGTGTGACCGACGGACTCGAAGCGGGCAAGCGCTTGCGCGGCATCGTTCATGCGCGTGGGCTCCGCATGCACCGTGCTGCTGCGGGCGGCACATTCATCGAACCGGTCCAGGGAACGCCTCGGATTGTGCAGGGGCGCGTGCTCGCGACAGACACGCAGTCGAACTGCGTTCTGCTGCATGCGGGTCTGCCGATGTGGGTGCGCGTTCCGCAGGGGCAGGCGGCCGCAGACTTCGCCACGGGCGAACTGCTCAACTTCTATGTGGAGTCTGGTACCGCGCTGCGGCGGTCCGCAGCGGACTGCGTGTGACTCGAAGCATCAGCGGACTCGCTTGAACGCCCCGCGCAGCCCGCGCTTCGTCATCAGGGAGGCGCCGCGATCGCGCTGAGCAGACGCTTGCGCGTGCCAGGGCCGTCATAGACAGCGACCTCGCCGGCGCCGATGCGGTCCACGCCTACTCGCACGAGCGTGGAGCCGGCGCCACTTCGCACAGTGATGGCGCCGCCATCGGCATCGCTCGCGGCGCCGGCGATGATCACACCCTTGCCGCTGGCGTTTGAAAGGTTGAGCAGTCCGCCTGCGGAAGAGCCGCCAAGACCGGCCACGCGAGTGCCACCTTGCAGGAAGGAGAGAATCGCCGAGTCGTTGGCGGCCACTTCCAGCATCGCCGCCGGCATGCGTTGATTGTTGGTGAGCGTGATCCGTGCGCCCGCCTCTGCGCGAGCGGTCAAGGAGAGCGTCTCGGCACCGCCGGGCGCGAAGAGCGCAAGCGTTCCACCGCTCGATTCCGTGGGCGACTCGAGCAGCGCAGCCCGCGATCCGTCACGCGCAGCAACGCCGATCGATCCGCCGTGCTGCAGCGCAACAGCCTGCACGGCGATGCTGCCGTCTTCTTGAGAGATGCGGATCATCCCGCCGTTGATCGGTGTCGCGCCGAGTGCTGCGGTCTCCTTGCCTTCCGCAGATCGAATGCTGATGCCACTCGATGCGGGCGTGGTCGTCGCGGCAATGCGAGGATTGCCCTGCGCATCCGTGATGAGCAGCGCCGGCGTGCCACCTTCGGTTCGCAGAACCGCGCTGCTGCCATCGGCAGCGGTGGCTTCCACGCGCCCGCCCTCGGGGGTCGCGTAGAGCCCCGCGACGCCTTGCTCGGCGCCATTCCAGATGGCGATGTCGCCGCCACTGGGGTTGGCACCCAAGCGGAGCGCGTTCTTGCCTGAGTTGCCCCACACATCGAGCTGCCCGCCATGTTGTCCGATGCCCGCAAGCAGCACGACCTTGTCGCTCTGGTCCACCACCTCGAAGCGGCGCGCACGAACAACATCGGGCGTGCGGGTCGACTGTGTGGCGGCAAGCACGACGGCGCTCACGCCGACGCACGCGAGCGTGATCGCGCCTGCGCGCCAGCGCCGCGATTCGCGGCGCGCACTGGACAGTTGCGTCTCGATGGCGTCAAGCCGCTGCGCGAGGGAAGGGACGGACTCGGGATCGGAAGGTTTGTTCAACATGAATGCATGCTCCTCGGCGGTTAGCATACGGCGCTCGAATCCGTCTGCCCTCGGAGCCGCCCTGCCCATGACCATCATCGATCATCCTTTGACCGCGACGGATGGCGTGACGCAACGCGCGAGGCGCGCGCGCGATGGTGCGCTCGCGGCGCTGCAATCGCGACAGCGGGAAGATGGGCATTTCTGCGCGGAACTCGAGGGTGATTCGATTCTCGAGTCGGAGTACCTGCTGATGAAGTGGGTGCTCGGGCAGGAGTCGCAGCCGATGGTGGATGGGCGATCAGGGCGTGAAGCGCTCGCGCGGATCGAGCGCGTGCTCCGCGCACAGCAGCGAAGCGATGGTGGCTGGGGGCAGTACCCCGGAAGCGCGACGGACCTGTCTTCGACAGTCAAGGCGTACCTCGCGCTGAAACTCGCGGGTGATGCGGCGGACGCACCGCACATGCGGCGTGCGCGTCAGCAGGTGCTCGCGCTCGGTGGCGCGGAGCGGTGCAACTCCTTCTCGAACTTCTATCTCGCCGCGCTTGGGCAGGTGCCATGGTCAGCGGTGCCGACGATTCCGCCTGAAGTGATCTGGCTGCCGCGTTGGTTCTTCTTCCACCTTTCGAAGGTGAGCGCATGGAGCCGCACGATGATCCTGCCGCTGGCGATCGTGAGTGTCCTCCGCCCCACGCGGAAACTGGATGCGAGTCAGGGGATCGATGAGCTGTTCGTGGACGCCCGTGAACGCGCGCGCCTGTATCAGCGTCCCGACGGTTCGCGTTTCTGGCGGCGCATCTTCGGTGGCATCGACTCGCTTCTCAAGGTGACCGAGCGCTTCGGTGGAACGCCGCTGCGACGCCGAGCGATCAAGGAGTCATTCGCGTGGATCATGCGGCGTGCAAGCCAAGAGTCGCCTGCGCCGACGGCGGGGCTCGGCGCGATCTTCCCGCCGATGGTCTATCTGCAGATCGTGATGCATGCGCTCGGCATCCCCCGCAGCGATCCGCGCGTGGTGCGCGCCGAGCAGGATCTGGACGCGTTCTTCATCGAGGATGAAGAGGGCATCCGCATCCAGCCCTGCTTCTCACCCGTGTGGGATACGGGGATCGCGCTGTACGCGATGAATGACTGCGGGCTCGATGCATCGGACCACTGCGCTGCGCGGACTGCCTCGTGGCTCGTTCGCAAGGAGGTCACCTTCCGCGGCGACTGGGCGGAGAACTGTGCGGTCGATGCGCCAAACGGCGGATGGGCGTTCGAGTACGACAACGCCTGGTACCCCGACTGCGATGACACGGCGATGGTTGCGATGGCGCTCGCGCGCACGGGTGGTGCAGCAGCTTGCGCGGCGGGGGAACGGGGCGTGGAGTGGCTGCTCGCCATGCAGAACGATGATGGCGGCTGGGCTGCGTTCGACCGCACGGAGCACCGTCCGATTCTCGAGTGCGTTCCCTTCGCCGATCACAATGCGATGCAGGATCCGTCGTGCCCCGACATCACAGGTCGCGTGCTCGAGTGTCTTTCATGGCATGGCCTGCGAGTGGGTCATCCCGCGATCGATCGCGCCGTGCGGTACATCCGCTCACGCCAAGAGACGGAGGGCTGCTTCTTCGGGCGCTGGGGAGTGAACTACATCTATGGAACGTGGCAGTCCGTGATCGGTCCGATTCGCTGCGGCGTCAGCAGGAATGAGCCGTGGATTCTGCAGGCAGGCGAGTGGATCCGCTCCGTGCAACAGCCCGATGGATCATTCGGCGAAACGGCCGATTCCTACATCGACCCGCGGCTGAAGGGGCAAGGACCATCGACGGCATCGCAGACGGCGTGGGGTGCGATGGTGCTGCAGGAAGTCTTTGGTCCGCGTGACCGCGGACTTGAGCGCGCCATTGGATGGCTCTGCGAGACGCAACTCGATGCGGCGGCAGCGATCGATCCCGCGCGCAACCCAGATGGCGATCCCGCGGGATCGTGGTGCGAGCAGTTCTTCACAGGCACTGGATTCCCGCGCGTGTTCTATCTGCGCTACCACCTCTATCGGCTCTACTTCCCGCTGATGGCGCTCGGGCGCTTTGTCGCCGCACGAGGCGGTGAGCGCACTGCGCGTCAGAACGGCGCAGGCGACTGAAACACAAGTCGCTCATGCGTGGCCGGGTGTGTGAACTCGAGCAGCGTCGCGTGCAAGCAGAGCCTCGGCGCGAGTCGCAGCAGGTCGTCCGGGGCGTAGAGATCGTCGCCGAGCATGGGATGACCGATCGTCCGCATGTGCAGCCGCAACTGATGCGACCGCCCTGTCCGCGGGTCGAGCCGAACTCGCGTGCGCGTGGGGCTCGTCAGGCGCTCCACGACCCGCCACGCCGTGACGCTCGGTCGGCCATGCTCGTGATCAATGCGTTGGCGCGGCGGATTCGCCGGATCTTTCGCAATGGGAAGATCGATGACGCCATGCTCCTCCGCGCAGTGACCGCCCACAAGCGCTTCGTACTCCTTGCGGACTGAACGCGCCTCGAACTGCATCGACAGCGCACGGTGCGATGACGCATTGAGCCCGAGCACCATCAGGCCGCTCGTGTCGCGGTCGAGGCGGTGCACAATGCGAGCACCGGCGAAATCCTCCGCCACACGGCGAGCAATGCAGTCCGCCTTTGCCTCGCCAATGCCCGGCACGGAGAGCAAGCCATGCTGTTTCTCGATGACGATCAGGTGCGCATCCACATGCACCGACGCGTAGCCGCGACCTACAATCTCGCCTCGATTGCCGCTCTCATCGACCGTCTCTTCCATGCGCTCCATCATCCCATACATCGCAGCGGCGCACGCGCTTGTTCTTGGGTGCTGCTCCGCCCCACAGACCTCGCCGTCGGTCGCCAAGCCGCCCACTGAGGATCCCGCGGTCTGGCGGGCATCCGAGTCGGCATGGCTGAAGAACCACACGCAGCTCACCTTCCCCGATCGCTTCGTCAAGGCGGGGGAGGCGTACTTCTCGCCCGATGGGCGGCAGATCATCTTCCAGGCGGTCGAGCAGCCAGCGCCCGGCAAGGCGCCCGATGACTTCTATGCGATGTTCACCGCCGAACTCGGCGCGGATGCGACGGGCAAACCGATGCTGACGCGAATCGAACGGATCAGTCCGCCCGCCTCGGCAAACACATGCGGGTGGTTCGAGGAGTCGCGACCGGGAACAGTGCTCTTTGGGTCGACCATCACGACACCAGCGGTCACCGATGCGCCTGGCTACCAGCGCGGGAGTGGGCGGTACAAGTGGCAGTTCCCGCCCGAGATGCGGATCGTCGAGATGTCGACCGCCGATGCAGCAAGCATCGCCGCGGGTCGCATGCAGCCAAAGGTGATCGTCGGCGATGGGCGGGCCTATGCGGCGGAGGGATCCACCACACGCGATGGCCGAAGCCTTCTCTACTGTTCGCTCGAAAGTGGACAGGGCGATCTGCGCGTGCGCGACATGCCGACGGGTCTTGATGTCACCATCGTGAACGCCCCCGGCTATGACGGTGGTCCTTTCTTCTCGCCCGATGAGCGGCGCATCTGTTACCGATCCGATCGTCGCGGCGACAGCTTGCTGCAAGTGCAAGTTGCGGATCTTGTGCGCGATGGTGATGGGCGAGTCACTGGGTCCACGAACGAGCGTCAACTCACCGACAACGAGCATGTGAATTGGGCGCCCTTCTGGCATCCGACCGGATCAATGATCGTCTATGCATCGAGCGAGGTCGGTCACAGCAACTACGAGATCTTCGCGGTGACAACCGATCCCTCATCGCCGCCGCAGCGCACGCGCGTCACGCAAGCGCAAGGCGCGGATGTGCTGCCCGTGTTCGACGCGGCAGGTCGGCGGCTGATGTGGACAAGCCAGCGCGGCGAGGGGCGTTCGAGCCAGTTGTGGATTGCGGACTTCGTGCACCCGGTGCCAACGAAACCCTGACAGGGCTGCGCACATGAGCATCTTTGACGAACGCCGTTTCCTGATTCCCTTCCGCAGTCAGTTGCTGCCGCAACTGTTCACGGACACGCTCGTCATCGGTGGAGGTGTGGCGGGACTGCGGGCTGCGATCGAAGCGGCGCGTCATGGCACGGTCACGGTGCTTGCCAAGGGACCGATGGAACTGTCGAACACGCATTGGGCACAGGGTGGCATCGCCGCTGCGCTCGCGGCGGATGATTCGCCAGCCGCACATGAACGCGACACGCTCGCGGCGGGCGCCGGTCTGTGCGATGAGGACGCGGTGCAGACGCTTGTGCGCGAGGGACCCGCGGAGATCGAGTGGCTGCACGCCGCAGGAATGCGGTTTGACGGGGGTGATTCGGGCGTTTCGCTTGGGCTCGAGGGTGGGCATGGACGCGCGCGCATCCTGCACGCGGACGGCGACCAGACCGGGCGCGCGTTGATGCGAACGCTGATCGATGCGGCGGCGCGCACGCGCGGCATTCGCGTTTTTGATCGCTGCTTCGCACTTGATTTGTGCACGGACGGCGCGCAGCGCGTGACAGGCGCACTCACGTGGCACCCGCGTTTCGGGCTGCAGGTGCTGTGGGCGCGCGCCACGATCTTGGCTGCGGGCGGTGCGGGGCAGGTCTACCGCGAGACATCGAACCCGCGCGTGGCGACTGGTGACGCGATCGCCATGGCGTGGCGGGCGGGTGCGCAGGTGCAGGATCTCGAATTCATGCAGTTTCATCCGACCACGCTCTATGTCGCGGGCGCACCGCGGCACCTCATCAGCGAGGCAGTGCGTGGCGAGGGCGCGCGGCTGGTCGACCGCCACGGGGTGGAGATCATGCAGGGACGGCACGCGCAAGCGGATCTCGCGCCGCGGGATGTGGTGACACGCGGCATCGTCGAGCACCTCGCCGGTTCAGGAGACTCGCACGCATTTCTGGATGCGCGTCATCTCGGCAGCGATGGCTTCGCCCGCCGCTTCCCTGGGCTGGCTCGCATGCTGAGCGAGTACGGCATCGATGGGGGGAGTGCGCTCATCCCCGTGCATCCCGCAGCGCACTACACGATTGGCGGTGTGTGGACGGATCTCGATGGTCGCACCTCGCTGCGCGGGCTGTACGCCTGCGGCGAAGTCGCATCGAACGGAGTGCATGGCGCGAACCGTCTGGCGAGCAACAGTCTGCTCGAGGGGCTTGTGTTCGGTCGGCGCACGGTGCAGGCGGCGATCCGCGATCCGCTGCCGGATGCCGTTCCGATGCAGTGGGAGAGCAAGGTTCGCACCTCGGTTGCGGGCGAGTTGGATCTCGACGATGTGCGTTCAAGCCTTCGCAGCGCCATGTGGCGCAATGTCGGCATCGTGCGCGACGGGGCAAAGATGCGAGACTGTGTGGATATGTTCGCGTTCTGGGGTCGGTACGCGCTCGGATCCGTCTTCGATACGCCAAGCGGTTGGGAGACGCAGAATCTGCTGACGGTCGGTCATCTCATGACTCGAGCTGCGCTGGAACGCCGCGAGTCGCGCGGCGCGCACACGCGACTTGATTGGCCTGCGGAAGATCCAGTCGGACCCCAGCACTTGCTGTGGCGCAGAGGCGAGGCGAACCCGCTCTGGCGGGCAGCCTTGCGCGCCGCGCGGAGCGGTGCATGATGGTTGGTCTTCGCGCGGTGTGTGTGACTGCTGCGCGCTCGGCGCTGTTCACCCTCCTCGCAGCGGCGCTCGGGGGGATCTGGTGCGCTGCGCCGTGCGGGTGTGCCGAGGAACGCACCGTGCATGTCAAGCGCGGCGCAAGCAAGTTCGGACTTGAGTCACCCGTGGGAACCGAGACCATCCTGCCCGATGGCACGCGTGTCGTGATCGTGGATGAACTTCCTTCGCGTGCGCCCGATGCGGACGCGCAGCCGATCGGATCCTTCATCGTGCCGCGACCCGAGTACACCGCGCCGCCCTACAGCCCTGCGGCGCTGCAGCCGCCGCCCAAGCCAAAGCCGCGACCGGTCGAAGAACTCAAGTTGCGAGAGGAGTTGCCCGACGGCACCGTCGTGTTGCGGGCAGTGATGCCCGAGCATGTGGTCTCGCACTTCAGTTATGCGCTGAAGAACCATGAGTATGCGCCGTTCTATGCGCAGATGCTCTCGCGCGAGGCGCGCTCGGCGTACGAGGAGGCAGGTGGCGAGGCTGCCTTCACCGCATGGGCAGAGGGCAACCGCAAGGATCTCCTCGCGTTCATCACCCGCATGGCATCCAGTTGGAACGGTGCACTCGTCGTCGCAGACCGCTCCGCGCCCATGCGACTGCGCTACAGACTGGACCGCCGAACGCTGCCGGACATTCGCTTTGAGATCATCGAGATCGAAAATGAAGCGGGGGGTCTGCGCCTCGCCATGGTGCGGTGAGAAGTCGCGGTCGCGACCGCCTCATGAAATCGCCTGGCGCGCTGCGAAGAGCCCAGCGTCACTCGAAGCGACCGCGGTCGAGCAGATCAAGGTTGTACAGCCCGCGCAGATCCTTCGCCGACAGGTGTTCCAGTTGCTCCAGTTCGCGCACTGCCTTTCGCGCCTTGCGGATGCCAAGGCGTCCGAGCATTGCGAACTTTGACGCGAGAATGTCGCGCAGGTTTGCCGTCGTATTGCGCGCGTGACCTGCGGGGTACATGACCAGTCCGCTGTCGAGCTTTCGCCCATCGGTCATCTCGATCGTCAACGATGTGGGAATGCCGTCGGGGTAGCGGCGGTCGTAGTCGGGGCCACCGTGTTCGAAGGTGATCTTGCCCATCAGCGCACGCGTGACGGGATCGTGGATCGCCTCTGCGGAGTAGTCGTGGGGACCGAGCATGATCGCCTTCCACCATCCATCGACCGTCGAGGGCAATCCCTCGCCACCCGATGCGTTCTGTGCCTCGAACGCCTTCCGAAGCATCGTCGACACGATGTAGAGCATCGAATGGTCCGCGCTCTGCCGCGTGTGCGGATCGCGCTTCGCCGGATCACCGATGATCGAGAACGCAGGCTCATACGCGGTGATGCGGATGGCGGCAATCCGATCGGGCGAGACAAGCAGATCAGGTTGCGCGACAAGCAAGTCGATGAGCCCCTGCAGCGCACCTGCAGACTGGTGCTCGTACAGACCGAGCTTGAAGTGCATGCCCATCACGGCAAAGTCATCGCCTGCGAAGCCGAGCACAAGATCGAAGGGGCTGTCACCCTGCGTCTTCTGGAACTGACGGAACATGCTCTCTGGATTTCTGAAGATGTCGCGCGGCCCGAGGAACCCACGCATCGAGCGCTGCATCGACAGCACCGCAGCTTCCGTGCTCAGCGCCGCGGACGCGCCCTTGGAATCGGAAAGCTGCTTGCCCGCGCGGATCGCGCGCCAGGGGATGTAGTGCGCGACGGTCATGCCGATGGCACTTTCGATCTCCTCCGCCGTCGCGCCGAGCATCGCACCGTACACGGCGCTGCTGGCGATGGCGCCATGGACGACATGGTCAATCTTGTAGGTCTTCAGGCTGAACACCTCGGCAAGCCGCCCGCGGATCTCGTCAATCGCGATCATTCCGCGCAGCGCTGCCGCACCATCAAGCCGTGCGATCTGCGCAGCGGCGATCGCCACCGGATAAAAGTCGTTGTGACCAAACTCACCCGCCGTATGACCGAGCGCCGGGTTGTAGCCAAAGTTCGTCCCGTTCGAATCCCATTCGCGCACGGCGGCGGCGTTCGCCACGATCGCCTTCTCGGGTGCCACGAGTTGGCGCGAACCGAAGACACGGGCGCCGCTCTTCCTCCTCGGGTAGTCGAGCGCCTCCTCGCGCAGCAGCACGGGCGCGTTGGTACCAAGCGCAAGTGCGGAGACACCGCAGAGAACGCTGTCCGTGTGGAACAGCACGGTCCGCTCCTTGACGGCCGGCGATGGATCGCCGGCATGCAGGAAGTCGATGGCGTACTGACCGATGCCGAGTGCCTGATTGGTGTTTCGAGGGAGTTGAGTTGCCGTCATGGGTTCGCTCCGAGGAGCCCCGCAGTCTACGGGGCGCACGCGTCCGCGGTCGGCACGAGTCAGTGGCCGAACAACGCTTCGTACAGTTCGACGATTCCGCGCCCCTGTGTGGCGACCGTCTCGAAGATCGGTCGACCCGACGCGATATCGAGCAGTTCGCGCACGAGTTTCGCTTCGCCGGCGTGGTCCGCCTTGTTGGCAATGAACAGGTCGGCGATCTCAAGAATGCCTGCCTTGTCCATCTGAACGCTGTCGCCCATGCCAGGAACGGTCACCACGGCGGTACGGTCCACGAAGCGGCGGATCGCGACATCGTTCTGTCCTGCCCCAACCGTTTCCACCACAAGATGATCGAAGCCCGCAGCTCCGACGAGGCCGATGAGTTGTTCGAGCGTTCGGTAGTCCTCGCCGATGATCGCCATGCTTCGGTAGAACACCCCTTCATCCACGGCGTTGAAGTCGACGCGAAGGCGGTCACCAAGAAGCGCGCCACCGGTGATCGGACTCATCGGGTCAAAGGCAATCACCGCAGTGCGTCGACCACGCCGTACTGCCTCAGATGCCATCGCGGCAACGAGCGTGCTCTTGCCGGCACCGGGCGCGCCCGTGATGCCGATCACGCGCGCAGGCCGCCGCAGTGTGGTCGACGCGGGGAGCGTGCCAGCCGCAGCCATCGACATCAGCCTGCCAAGTTGCGCCGTGGGATGCGCGGACTGGTGGAGTGGGGCGTAGGGGCGGACCGATCCGCGCACGCTCTCCACGATCTGATCCATGCCCGTTCCCGTGTGATAGATCCGCGCCACGCCTGCTTCCAGAAGCGTGGTGACATCTTCCTGCGGAATGATGCCGCCGACATTCAGAGGAATGTCCGGTCGCCCGACAGACTTCAACTCTTCGAGCAGCTTCGGGACGAGCACAAGATGCGAGTTGCTCATCATCGATGCCGCCACGCAGTCCACATCCTCATCGCGCGCGCCGATGGCGAGACCGCGCGGGGTCTGCCAGAGTCCTGAATAGATCACGTGGATCCCACTGTCGCGCATGATGCGTGCGATGAGCTTCACGCCGCGGTCATGTCCATCGAGTCCCATCTTCCCAAGCAGCACGCGAGGCCTGTGCGAGAGATCTGCACAGCGGTCCATCTTCGGGATGGCTGTGGTCGGCTCGGTGAGTCCGCGAGGCATCAGGACTTTTCCGTTGGGGTCGCGGCAGGCACTTCGTTCGATTCATCGCCGTCGGCGTCCGCCGCGGTGACCCGCTTCGCCTCCGTCGTCCACTCGGCAGGCAACAAGCGATGGGCGAAGAACCCGACCACTGTCTCCCCGTGTTGCAGCATGTAGTCATCAATCTCGATGCTCCTGCCATCTGATCCTCGAACGACCGCGATCGATTTGCTCATCCAGCGCGACATGTCAATCTCGGTCGCATGCCGTACCTCAATCGTGGTGTCGCCGCTGCGAAGGATTCCAGCATCGCTCAGTTCCGTCAGTTCCACTCGCTTGTGCCGCACCTTGAGCAGCGACCAGAAGAACCACGGCGCGCTGATGATGCCGCAGCCGATCACGTAGACATACAGTTGCAGCGGACGATCCCACGCCGGGACTGGCGATGGCGGCGGTTGAAACTCGGCAACTCGCTTCTTCGACTCCTCGTAGGCGCTTCGCTCTTCGGCGCTGAGCGACCTTCCCTCGTCCGCCTTCTTCTGCAGGGAATCAAAGGTGCCTTTCACGCTCTCAAAGTCGCGGTACTGCTGTTCCTCGTGTGGGATCCTGACCCAGTAGTCGTACGCGCCCCAGACACCCAGACCAAGGCAAAGAGTGGTGTACACGATGAGCCAGATAAACCGCTTGGTTCGGAGTGAACACACCACTGTCATTTTGAGGATTCTAACGAGTTTCTGTTGCAGGCGTGGTGATCGGGCTTATCCTGCCATGATGCGATGGTGCCGCCATGTTCCCCCGTGCGTCAGTGCGATCCTCATTGCGGCAAGCGCCTACGGGCAGTGCGCCGAGGACTTGAACAGCGACGGGACCGTGGATGCTCTCGATCTCACCGAAGTGCTCGTCAGTTGGGGCCAGGCAGCGGGCGGTGACGTGAACGGCGACGGTGCCGTGG